>JAPOSH010000057.1 GCA_026709815.1 bacterium
CTGTCTGCATGCGTTGTCGTTGGTCCCGGCCAGGGTTTGGGGCTGGTTGGCCAGCATGCCCACCGGTCGGCCGGCCACGGTGGCGAAGGCGCACACCAGGTTGGCGGCCCAGTCGGCCTTGTACTCCAGCAGGTCGCCGTGGTCGGCCACCGCCCGGGCCACGTCCCGCACGTCGTAGCTGCCCAAGGGCGATTCGGGCAGTATGGCGCGCAGCTCGGGGGAGGGGCGGTCGGAGGGGTCGTCCACCGGATGACGGGGGGGCAGTTCATCGGCATGGGCGGGAAACAGGCTCAAAAGCGTGCCCACCAGATCAGAGGCGTGGTCTTTGTCCTCCACCAAAAAAGCGGCCACCCCGCTGCGTCGGGAGAGCTGGCTGGCGCCGCCTAGGGTTTGGTTGCTGATGACCTCGCCGGTGTATTGGCCGACCATGCGGGGGCCGGTTAGGAAGGCGTAGCTCTGCTCGGTGGCGATGGCGATGTCGGCTAGGCCCAGCAATAGGGCTGGCCCTGACACCGCGGGGCCGGTGGCGCAGAAAACGGTGGGCACCCGGCCCGAGCAGTTCACCACCGCCTTGGCCACCCGGCCCCAGCCCATGGTGGCCGCGATGCCCGAGTCGATGGCCGCGCCCGATGAGGCGATGAACCCCACCAGAGGCACGCGGCGCATCAGGGCCTCGCGGGCGGCCCGCTCCAGCGTCTCGCTGTCGGCCGGGGTCAGCGCTCCCCGGTCGGCATCATGGTCCTCCACCTCGAAGACCACGCATTCCCGGCCTTCGTAGGCGTCCAGCCAGGCCCGGGCCGATCCCGGCGAACCGGCGCTCAGCGGCACCCGCTCAGGTCTGTGGTCTGCTACAGCCATTAGCTCGGATACACCCCGGCCTGGTCGTAGCCGCGGGTTTTCACCACATCGAAGATCACGTCTTGCACCGCTCGGGTGACGGCTGACGGGGCTACCCGGCGGCCGACGACCAGGCCCACCGAGCGGCGCACCAGCCCGATGATGGGGATGCGCCGCCATGGGCCGTCGTCGGGGGCCGCAGTGGCCGGCAGGATGGCGGCGCCGAAACCGGTGAGTACCAAGGTGGCTATCATCCTCATGCCGTCGATCTCGGCCCGGGTGGTGAGCTCCACTCCCTGGAGCCTCAGCTCGGAGTCGATCTCGTCTCGAAAAGCGGTGCCCACCGGCGGCAGCAGCAACTCGTGGCGGCTCAACTCGGCGGGGGTGACCGAGGACCTGCGGGCCAGCGGATGGTCGGCCGGGGCGATGAGCAGGCGATCTTCGGCGAACAGCTCCTCGACCCTTGTCTCTGGGTCGTCCAAGGGCAGGTTCACCACCGCGCTGTGCAGGTCCCCGGCGATTACCTGGGGCAAAAGGCTGGTGGTGGTGGCGGTCAGCACCTCGAGGCGGATATCGGGGTATCGGGCCTCCAGGGCGGGCAGCACGATGGGGATGAGCCACTGGGCGGTGGAGTCGATGGTGCCCAGGCGGGTGACCCCGGAGACGTCGTCGCGCATGGCGGCCATGTCAAGGGCGATGGCGTTGGTCTCGGCCCGGATGCGCCGGGCCCGGGCCGCCACCGCCTCGCCTTCCTCGGTGAGGGTGCCGGCGTCGCGGTCCACCAGCCGGGCGCCCAGTTCGATCTCCAGTCGGGCAATGTGCTTGGACACATTGGACTGCACGGTGTGCAGCGACCGGGCCGCCTTGGTGAACGTCTTGTGCTCGGCGATGGCCAACAGGGCGTCTAACTGGCGGATGTCCACGGCTGCCAATCTACGGCCGGCATGAGCAGCGGGCGTCCATCGCGGCGGGGCTGTCGGATCAGCCCTTGGTGCGCCGGCGGATCAGGTTCAGCGCGCTGCCCGCCTGGAACCACTCGATCTGGTCGTGCGACAAGGTGTGCTCGGCGGCGATGTCCAGGGTGGTCCCGTCGGGTTTGGCCACCTGTACCGCCACCGGTGCGCCGGGGGCCAGGTCGGACAGACCCAGAATTGAGATGCGGTCGTCCTCGTGGATGCGGTCGTAGTCGTCGGGGTCGGCGAAGGTGAGGGCCAGCACCCCCTGTTTTTTGAGGTTGGTCTCGTGGATGCGGGCGAACGAACGGGCGATCACCGCCGCGCACCCCCGGTAGCGGGGCTCCATGGCGGCGTGCTCCCGTGATGAGCCCTCCCCTATGTTGCGGTCGCCCACCACCACCCAGCGCTGCCCCGCAGCGTGGTAGGCCGCGGCCACGCGGGGAAACGGCATGGTGGCGCCGTCGAGTTGGCTCTTGCCCTCGCCCGCCGCGCCGGTGAAGGCGTTCACCGCCCCCAGGTAGAGGTTGCCGGAGATGTTCTCCAAGTGGCCCCGGTAGCGCAGCCACGGCCCGGCCATGGAGATGTGGTCGGTGGTGCATTTGCCCAGAGCCTTGAGCAGCACCGGCAGGTCGTGGAAGTCCTCGCCGTCCCAGGCGGGGAACGGCTCCAGCAGCTGGAGTCGCTCGGAGTCGGGGGATATCCGCACCTCCACGGCGCTGCCGTCGTCGGGCGGGGCGGTGAAGCCGCTGGCGCCGGGGTCGAAGCCCTGGTCTGGAAGCTCGGTGCCCGGCGCCACCACGAGTGCCACCTGGGTGCCGTCGGGGGCGGTGATGGTGTCGTTGGCCGGGTCGAAATCCAGCGTGCCCGCCAACGCCAAGGCCACCACCGTCTCCGGGGAGGTCACGAAGGCGTTGGTGGAGGCGTAGCCGTCGTTGCGCTTGGGGAAGTTCCGGTTGTAGCTGGTGACGATGCTGTTGGGGGTGCCCTCAGCCATGTCGTCGCGGTCCCACTGGCCGATGCACGGTCCGCAGGCGTTGGCCAAAACAGTGGCGCCGATGGACTCCAGGTCGCCCAGCAGGCCGTCGCGCTGAATGGTGGCCCGCACCTGCTCCGAGCCGGGGGTGACCATGAGGGGCGACTTGGCCCTGAGCCCCCGGGCGGCGGCGTGGCGGGCGATGCCGGCTGCCCGGGTGATGTCCTCGTAGCTGGAGTTGGTACACGAGCCCACCAGCGCAGCGCTCACTTCCAGGGGCCAGCCGTTGAGCTTGGCCTCCGCGCCGAGATCGGCCACCGGGCGGGCCCGGTCGGGGGTATGGGGGCCGTTGATGTGCGGTTCCAGCTTGGAGAGGTCGATCTCCACCACCCGGTCGAAGTAGCGGCCGGGATCGGCCAGCACGGCGTCGTCGGCCCGCAAGTGGTGGGCCACGGCATCGGCGGCGTCGGCCACGGCTTCTCGGGCCGTGGCCTTGAGGTAGCGGGCGATGGCGTCGTCGTAGGCGAACAGCGAGGTGGTGGCGCCGATCTCGGCGCCCATGTTGCAGATGGTGGCCTTGCCGGTGGCCGACAGCGAGTGGGCCCCCGGACCGAAGTACTCCACGATGGCCCCGGTGCCGCCGGCCACGGTCAAGATCTCGGCCACCTTCAAAATCACGTCTTTGGGGGCGGCCCAGCCGTCGAGCTCGCCGGTGAGATGAACGCCGATGAGCTTGGGCCAGCGCACATTCCAGGCGAATCCGGTCATCACGTCCACCGCGTCGGCGCCGCCCACGCCCACCGCCACCATGGCCAGGCCGCCGGCGTTGGGGGTGTGGCTGTCGGTCCCGATCATCATGCCGCCGGGAAAGGCGTATTGCTCCAGCACCACCTGGTGGATGATCCCCGAGCCCGGCTTCCAGAACCCGGCGCCGTAGCGGGCGCACACCGACTCCAGAAAGTCGTAGACCTCCGCGTTGTTGTCGAGCGCGGCGGCGAGGTCGCGTCCGGCGTCGACGCGGGCCGAGATGAGGTGGTCGCAGTGGGTGGTGGTGGGCACCTGAACCTCGTCGAGACCGGCGGTCATGAACTGGAGCCAGGCCATCTGGGCGGTGGCGTCCTGCATGGCCACTCGGTCGGGTCGCAGATCAACGTAGGTGTCGCCCCGCTGCGGGCTCACGGCCGGGTCGTCGAGGTGGTTGACCAGGATTTTCTCGGCCAAAGACAGTTCTCGGCCCCAGCGCCCGCGGGCGGCGCCTACCCGCTTGTCCAGGGTGGAGTACACGTTTTGGATCAGCTCGACGGGGGTGGAAGCGGCTACCGGCATGGATTGGATTCTACGGGCTTGCCGGCGATTTGGCCTTGTCGCGAAACGGCGTCTCGGCTGGGGCGGAACGCGAGGCCGACATACCGCTCTGGTTCAGGGGCCGGCGTCAGTGGCTGCGCCGGCAGCCACCAGGTCGTCGATCGCCGCGGGCGACATTCCCGCCCATTCCTGGAGTATCTGGCGCGAGTGCTGGCCGAGCCTCGAAGGGGCGACCGCGAACGCGCTCTCGGCCCCGCCTTGGCCCGAGAGCCTCTGGGGTGATCCGGGCAGCACGAGGCGGCCGAGGTCGGGGTGGGGGACTTCCTCGAGGAAGCCGCGGCTGGCCAGCTGAGGATCGTCGTAGACCTCCTCGCTGTTGGCGACGCTGGCCGCAGGCACTCCTGCGGCGGTCATCACATGGCCGACCGATCGGGGAGTGCGCCGCAGAGCCCAATCGTCGATGGCGCGGGACAGTGGGCCGACGTCGGGCTTCTCGGGCAAGGACGGATCCAAGGCCAGGTCTTCGCGCTCCACCACCTCGCACGCCGCGTTCCACTGCGCGATGTCCTCGATCTCGATGATCGCCCACCGGTCGTCCCCGTCGCAGCGGACCACGCGGGTCAAAAGCGCCCCCTCGTCGAGATGCCCTGGTGCCGCGGAATCCCCGTTGTTGAGAGGGCCCAGGTAGACGCGGGCGGCCATGGCGGCGAACACCTCGGTTTGGGCGGCATCCACATAAACGGCCTGTCCGGAAGCGGCCACATGGATTCGAGCGGCGAGCACCGCGAGGGCGGCGTGGGCCGCGGTGACGTAGTCGGTGAGGGTGCCCGAGTTCCACCAGGCCTCGCTGAGGCCGGTGTGGCTGGCAATGCTCGAGGCGTAGGCCTTGCTCGACCCCCTCGTTCCGGTGCGCCCGTAACCCGACATGGAGACCATGATCAGCTTGGGATTGAGCCGGCGCAGCTCATCGAACCCCGCGCCCCAACCGGCCATGACGGCGGCGCCGAAGTTCTCGATCACCGCATCGCTGTTGGCGGCCAGCTCTCTCAGCGCCTGCTGCCCCCTGTCGCTGAACAAATCCAGGCCGACGTTCTTCGCGCCCCTCGACAGACATGCGTTCAGCGGGGTGTTGGTGGCGCCCGACGGCTCTTGCGCCAATCTCCGGCTGTCGTTGTATCCCCCGCCGCGCAGCGATTCGGGCCGCCGCGAGTTCTCCACCTTGACCACGTCTGCGCCCACCCCGGCGAGGATCTGGGCGCAGACGTTGCCGGCGACGTAAGTGCCCAAGGAAAGAACCCGAAAGCCCTCAAGGGGCCTGTCGGGCCGATTGGCGGTGTACGAGGCTGCCACCGCGCCCGCCCTGGCCCCCGAGGGTTCGCGGCCTTGCTTTTCGCGGCCCGCCGCGGTCTCAGCGGGCCGGAACAGGGCTGGTCGGGACAGGGCGGCCACGCCGGGTGCGGCGAATGGCCTGCCGCCGGCGCGGCAGTTGTGCGCCCAATAGCCGCGTTCGGCTAGTTGGGGGTCGGCTACGAACTCCGCGGGGGTATTGCGGAGGCAGACCGGGAGGCCGGCGGCCTGGCCCTTCCCGAACAAGTCTTCGCGTTCTCGCGGGGCCAATATCTCCGCGATCACCGGGATCAGGCCATCGAAGATCTGGCGCCGCACGGCCATGTCGGCCAGCGACGGCTCGGACAGCTCGGGCGGATGGCCCGCCATCTCCAAAAAGGCCGCCCAGTGGTGATCGGCGTAAGCGGCCACGTCGATGCGCCCGTCGGCGCATTCCCACAAGCCGCTGGGAGGGATCAGCTTGCCCGAACCGCGCTGGCCCGGGACCGCTCCCCGGGCGTGGTACGCGCCTATGGCTGCCAGCTGGAATGCCTCCACCTCCTGGGCCGAGACGTCCAGGAAACGGCCGCTGGCGGTGTCGCGCACCGCCAGGGCGGCCAAGATCGCCACTGCGGCGTGCGCGGCCGCGCCGTGCCAGTGGATCTCAGCCGGAACGGCCGGAGGCGGCGAGTCCGCCTCGCCGATCTCGGCCATCTGCCCGCCCGAGGCGAACGATGTGGCATGGGTGAACGGCCGATGCCAGTAAGGCCCGCCGATGCCGAACGGGGTGATCGAGCAGACGATGGCGTCTGTGGAGGCCCATGCGAGCTGGCGCGTCTGGGGGTCGAACCCCCACAGGGGGCGCCGCGTGCTAGGCGAGATCAAGATTATGTCGGCCTCGGCGCCCAGCTCGGCGATCCTGGACTGTCCGGCCTCGGCGCCCAGATTCAGCACCACGCTGGTCTTGCCGGCGTGGTAGTAGCCGAACACCAGGCTGGCCTCCGGGTCGGCCTGGCCGTCTCGAAACGGGCCCAAGCGCCGGTAGGGGTCGCCTTCGGGCGGTTCCACCAGCGTCACGTCGGCCCCGAGATCGGCCAGCAGGCGCCCGCAGTAGGGGCCCACCGGCGAGCTGAGATCCAGGATCCGAACTCCCGCCAGAGGGGGTGAGGCGACAGGTTCTCCGCTGGTTCGGCCGGCGCTCTGGTTCATCGGCGCAGCCTCAGATGCTCATCTCGAGCCAAGGGGAACAGCGCGGCCACGGTGACACCCATGCCGATGATTTGAGCGGCCACCAGCGGCTCGTCCACCACGAACCACGCTATCACCGCGGTCAGCACGGGCTGCAGCAGATGCACGTTGCTCACGACATGGAGTTTCACATATCCGATGCTGTAGGTGGTGAGGACGTGGCCGATTCCGGGCAATGCGGTCATCAACATGACGTGCGGCCAGTCCGACGGCACCGGCAGCGGCGTCAGCGTGCCCTCCGCCACCGCCGCCGCGGGCAAAAGCACCGCCCCGGCCACGAGGGTCATGGCCGTGCTGTACGTCAAGGCGTCGTGTCTGCTGCGGGCGTTTCGGCTGAAGACCAAAAAGCAGGTGCCCACGAGCATGCCCAGAAGAGCCAGCATGTCGCCGAAGAGGGAGTTTCCGCTGTTCTCGCCCGACCAGATCACCATGATGGCCACACCGCCGATGGCGAAGCAGGTCCAAACCAGCGACATGGCGCGAATCCTGTCGCCCAAAAGGGGGCCGACCACGAGCAGCACCACCGCCGGCCGCAGGGCGCCGATGATCTGGGCGTTGGCGATGCTGGTGTTGGCGATGGCGGAGTACCCCAGGGCCATGCTGACTCCGAATGCCACCCCGCCCCAGAAGCTGTTGCGTACCGCAGCAAGGCTCAGGTGCCCGCCTCTCAGCTTCAAGACCGCGAAGTAGGCGGCTGCACCCACGATCATCCGCCACCCCGCGAAGGCCAGTCCGGCCGACTCGGCGTGGCGCAGGATCGACGGTCCTGCACTCAGCAGCATGATGGCCGCCAGCAGGGCGGCGAGGCCGTTGGAGGCCGGGCTCTCCGAGGCGCTGGCCCGTGGCCCGGACAGCGCCGTCACCGTCGGCCGCGCACGAAGACGGGCGATGCCGGCTGGTCGTGCGCTAGCCGGTTCGGGGCGCGCCGTCGGCACTGGAGTCGGACCGGCATTTCGTCTAGTATACCGTGTATAGTTCACCCTGTATAGCAACAGCCGACATCGTGGAGGCCACTATGACGACCGCGCCGACAACCGCGCCCGCGCCCCCTGGATTGGGCTACCCGATCAACGACGCCGACAACCACTTCAACGAGCCCCCAGACTGCTTCGAGCGCTACATCGACCCGAAGCACCGGGATCTGGCCATACGGACGGTGACCGGGCCCAGCGGGGAGCGCGTCGAGCTGTTCGCCGGGGTGCCCTCCAAGTTCAACACCAACCAGATCACCTTCTCCAAAGACGAGCTCCACGAGATGCTCGGGCAGGCCCCCGAGGCCTCGGGTTCGCAGCCCGCGGTGAGCGGGGACGAGGACAGAGAGAACATCCTTCCCGGCATGCTCTTGAACAAGCTCAATCCCCTGAAGGGCCTCTCCGAGGAAGAGCGCAGGGAGTTCGTCGAAGAGTTCAGGGGCAAGTCTGAGGCCTTTGGCAACCGCGACCTGCGCCTGGCCCTGATGGATGAGCAGGGCGTCGACAAAGCGGTCATGTTCCCGGCCGCGGCCCACAACATCGAGTACGAATTCGCCGACAACATCCCGGCGCTGTACGCCAACGTCCGGGCCTTCAACCGGTGGATGCGCGACGAGCCCGGCTTCAATGCGATCAACCGCATGTTCCTGCCGCCCTACATACCCCTCGCCGACCCCGAGCTGGCGGTGAGGGAGCTGGAGACCGTCCTAGACGAGGGCGCCATGATGATACAGACCAAGTCGGGACACGCCCACGGCGGCGCTGACAACCCCTTCGGCGGGCGCTCGGTGGCCGACCCGGTATACGACCGGTTCTGGTCCATCGCCAACGAGGCCGGCGTGCGCTACGCGGTCCATTTGGGCGGCACCGACTATCAGAAGTACGGGGCCGACTGGTCGTACAGCCCCGACACCACCTTCGGCGATTTCGACGCCTTCCAATGGGTCATGTACTGGGGAGACCGACCGGCAGCCGAGTTGACCGCCGCGTTGGTGCTTCACAACTTCTTCGGCCGCTTCCCGAACATGAAGGTGCTCTTGGCCGAACAGGGGACGGTGTGGCTTCCCTACACCCTCCGCAAAATGGACCATGCCTTCATGATGGGGCGCAAGGCCCGATGGCATGAGACGGGCCGGCTGGACGCCCGGCCGTCGGAGATCTTCAAGCAGCACTTCTACGTGGCCCCGTTCCCCGAGGAGAACGTCCAGCGCGTCGCCGCCGAAATCGGCATCGAGCCGCTGGTGTTCGGCTCCGACTTCCCCCACGGCGAGGGTCTCGCTCGACCGGCCGACTATGTGGGCTCACAGCTCTCAGGCTTCAGCGCGCAGGACATCCGCCGGATCATGCGGGACAACATGGAGGACTACATCGCCCCCTGCCTGGCCTGATGTCCCCGTCAGAGGGCAGCCGCTTCGTCCACTATGAGGCCCGCGAGGGCGTTTCGATCATCACGCTGGACCGCCGGCCTTTGAACGTTTACGACGCCGCCTTCCACGGCGAGTTCCAGGGCTGCTGGCAGCTCGCCCGCGACGACGACCGCACCAACGCGGTGCTCATGCGGGCCAAGGGCAGGCACTTCTGCGCCGGGGCCAACCTGCGCGAGCCGGCCCCGGCGCCCCCCGGCGGGGTCGAGCTGTCGGCGCCGGATGAGATCGAGTTGATCAAGAACACGATGAAGCCCACGATCGCCGCGGTGAACGGCGGTTGCATCGGCGGGGGGCAGAGGATGGTGTGGCCTTGCGACATCATCTTCTGCACCGAAGACGCGTTCTTCATGGATCCGACGGCCGACATGGGCATCGGCGGCATCCAGTCCCACGTCCACACCTGGTTCTACGGGCCCCGACTGGCCAAGGAGATGATCTACAGCGGCGAGCGCATCGGCGCGTCGAGGTTGCACGCCCTCGGGCAGGTGAATCGGATCTACCCCGACACCGAGACGCTCCACCGCGAAGCCCTCTCTTTCGCCCAGCACGTTGCCGCCAAAGATCCCGTGGCGCTGCGCCAGGCCAAAAGGGCCAGCGACATCACCATGGACATCATGGGCCAGCACTATGTGCTGTCCCGGATGCGGGAGCTGCTCGACCAACCCGCGGTGTTCACCCCTCGATCACCGGGCGGAGACTGAGCCGATGCTGGGTCTGCCGGTGCAGCTCGGGATGACCGACGAACAGGAGGCGTTCCGGGAGGCGGTCCGCCGCTTCATCCAAACGGAGGTCCCCCTGACCAAGGTGAGGGATCTCTATGAGTCCCCCGAGGGCCATGAGCGGGCGTGGTGGCAGCAGGCGGCCCGGCTGGGATGGACGTCGCTGTTCGTAGATGAGCGCTACGGCGGGGGCAGCCTCTCCGGCGGGCAGGTGCGCGATGCGGTGATCCTCGCCGAGGAGATCGGCCGGGGGCTCGCCCCCGGGCCGTTCCTCCCGGTGAACGTCGTGGCAGCCGGCGTGAGCGAGCACGGCAGCGAGGCCCTCAAGGAGCAGCTGCTTCCGGCGCTGGTGTCGGGCGAGGCCATCGCGGTGTGGGCCTTTGCCGAGCGGGCCGGGCGCTGGACGGTCGACGGTTCGGAGTCCGCGCTGGAAGACACCGGCGACGGACTCTTGCTGACCGGGGCCAAGCACTATGTGGAGGCGGCTGGCTCTGCCACCCACGCGCTGGTCACGGCGCGCTGGCGCGGCCTGCCCACTCAGGTGATCGTGGACCTCGACGGCACGGGGGTCTCGGTGCGCCGCGGTCGGAGCATCGACATGGTCCGAAGGTTCGGCGTCATCGGCTTCGAGAACGCGCTCGTCGAGCCCGACCATGTGGTCGGAGGCCTCGGAGAGGCGGCCGAGGCGATACAGCGGCAGGTCCAGATCGCCGTCGCCTTGCAGTGCGCCGAGCTGGTCGGGATCGCCGACCGGACCCTCGAGTTCACCCTGGATTACGGCCGGGACCGATTCGCGTTCGGCCGGTCCATCTTGTCCTTCCAAGCGCTCAAGCACCGGATCGCCGACATGGCCCAGTGGCTCGAGGCGTCCAAAGCGCTCGCCGGGGCGTTGGCCGAGGCGGTGGACGAGAGCGATCCCGACGCCATGCGCCTGCTCCACGTGGCCAAGGCCTATGTGGGCGACAAAGCCACCCGCATCGTGGACGACTGCGTCCAGATAACCGGCGGCATCGGCGTCACCTGGGAGCACGACATACACATGTACAACCGTCGGGCGGCGCTGTTGCGGGCCCTCTACGGCTCCCCGGAGGAGCACAAAGAAGGGCTCTACCGCCTCTTGGAAGCAACGGTCGGGGCGGGCCGATGAGCGACGCAGCCCGCACGGAGACGCTGGGCGAGTTCCGCCGCCGCAGCGAAGACTGGATCGCCGCCAATCTGCCCCCCCGAAGCGCCCCGCCCGAAGACCCCGTCGATCTGCAACGCCTCCTGTTCGACAGCGGTTACGCCGGGATTGCCTTTCCTGAGGAATACGGCGGTGCGGGGCTGACTCTGGAGCACCAGCAAGTGTTCTATGACCTGGCCCATGAGCTGGGCCGTCAAGTTCCCACCGGCACCGCGCTCATGGTCTCGGTGGGGATGCTCGGGCCGACCATCCTCGACCACGGCGGCCACGAGGCGAAATCCCGGTTCTTGCCCCCGCTGCTGAGGGGAGATGATCTTTGGATACAGCTGCTCTCCGAACCCCGGGGCGGCTCGGACATGGCCGGGGCGCGGACCCGGCTGACCCGCGACGGCGACAGTTATGTGCTCAGCGGCTCGAAGATGTGGAGCACCGGAGCGCATCAATCGGATTACGGGCTCTGTTTGGCCCGCACCGACTGGGAGGCGCCCAAGCACCGGGGGCTTTCGATGATCGCCGTTCCTCTGGCTCCCGCCACGCCGGGGCTGGTGGTGCAGCAGACCCGCTCGGCCGACGGGACCATGGGGGATTTCTGCGAAGAGTTCTTCGACGACATCATCCTCCCCAGCGAGAACCTCATCGGAGAGGAGAACAGCGGATGGGCCGTGGCCCAGACCCTCCTGTTCCACGAGCGCAACGCGGTGGCCAATGTCGGCTACGGGTACATCGGGTGGGACCAATCTGAGAGTTCTGCGGACGCCTACGAGCCCAGGAGTCTCATCGGGGTGGCCCGACAGCGAGGCGTTGACGGCAGCGCTTTGATCCGCCAGCTCATCGCCGACGTGTTCATTGAAGAGACCGTCTTGCCTTTGACCAGCGCCCGGGTGATGACCGGCATGACGCTGGGCACCCATGAGGGCCAGTGGGGCTCGCTGTTGAAGCTCCAAGAGTCTGAGGCCGCCATCGAAAAGGTGCGGGCCGCGCTGGCCGCTTGCGGCGCTGAAGGCGTCATATGGGAGGGCGATGACATAGAGCTCGACAATCCCGGAACCGAATGGCTTCTGGCGCGCGGGGGCACACTGTCCGGCGGCAGCAGCGAGATGCAGCGCAACATCATCAGCGAGCGTTTGCTGGGGCTGCCCCGCGAGCCGTCAGTCGAGCGGGGTCTGGCTTTCAACGAGGTGCTGAAGCGCCAAGAGCCGTCCGAATAGGGGTAGTTCAGCCGGCGGTCAAGATCGGGGAAGCCCGAGCACGCGGTCGGCGATGATGTTGCGCTGGATCTCCGAAGACCCTGCGGAGATCGTGCTTGCGAAAGTGGAGAAAAAGTCCTCCTGGGTTCCCACCTCGGTGTGGCGGCCCGATCCCGGTCGCAGTCCGGCCGGGCCGGCCAGCTCGGCGGCCACGAGGGCCAGCCGTTGGCGGGCCTCGCTGGTGTAGACCTTCATCAGAGCCTGCTCTGGGGCGGTGCCCCCTTTCACAAAGCGGGCGAACCCGCGGTATCCCATGCAGCGGGCGGCGAGGACGTCAACATGGAGGCCGACGAAATCGTCGATGGCGCCGGCCTTCTCCAGAGGCCCCAAGTCCCCGAGGAGCTCGGGGGCGAGTTCGAGAAGCCGCTTGAGAGCCACCTCGTTGCCGAACACCGACATGAGCCACACCAAGCTCCGCTCGTGGGCCAGCGAGTCGTTGGCCATGCGCCAGCCGTTGTTCAACTCTCCCACCAGGTTCTCGGCGGGCACGGTAACGTCGTCCAAGAAAACCTCGTTGAGGTCGGGGAAGCGGGGGTGGACGATCTCCATGAGGGGGCGCACCGTTACCCCGTCGGCGTCCATGGGGACCAACACGACCGAGATGCCCTGATGCTTGGGCACATCGGGATCGGTGCGGCAGAACATGAAGCAGAAATCCGCGTCATGGGCGCCGGAGGTCCACACCTTCTGGCCGTTCAAGACGATTGAGTCCCCGTCGAACACCGCCCGGGTCTTGAGCCCGGCCAGATCGCTGCCGGCGTCGGGTTCGCTCATTCCGAGGCACGCGGTGAGGTCGCCGCGCAGCAACGGCATGGCGTAGCGCTCGATCTGATCCTCGCGGCCGTGGTCGATGAGCGACGGGGCGACGATTCCCAAGCCCTGGGGATTGGTGGTGCGGGGGATGCCCCTGTTGTAGAGCTCTTCCAGGTAGACCAGGGTCTCAACCGCCTCGGCATTGCGACCGCCGAGTTCAGGCGGCCAGCCCGGAACCAGCCAGCCGTCGTCGAACATCCGCCGGGCCCAGCGCTGG
>JAPOSH010000170.1 GCA_026709815.1 bacterium
TCCACGACCGCGTCCAGCGAACCGGGCCGCCTGAAGAGATCGCCGAAGAACTGACCGCCGCCTATCTGGGCATGTCCTGAGGAGACACCATGAGCGACACAACCGACGCCGCCGGCGACAGCAGCCGTCTGGAGGAGTTCCACGACGAAGTCACCCAGCTCCGGGCTTCCGGTGGCCGGGCCAACCCCGACCGATGGGTATTCCGCATCGGGCTGGTTCTCACGATCGTCGGCCTGGCCTTCACCGTCGTCTCCTTCTTCTTGACCGGTGAGGCCTACGACGCCGAGAGCGGCTCCCAGCACATCGGCCACCACGTCGACCTCGTGGTGGCCGCCATCTTCGGCTTCAGCCTCACGCTCATCGGCCTGGTGATGATCACGGTCAGCTCGTTTCGGCGGTTCATGCGCTACTGGCTGGTCCGCCTCGTCTACGAGTACCGCGAGCAGACCGACCGGGTGGTCAACAGCTAGGGGAGCGCCAGCTGGAGGAGCGCCCCAGCCGGTCGGGAGCTAGCGGTACTCGGCGGCCCGGGGAACCTCGTACAGCGGGTCGGGGGTCATCTCGAGGGGACCGCCGTGCGCGATGCGCTGCCGGGTGCTGCGGTGCAGCGGGTCTTTGTCCAGCTTGGGGATCACATGGGTGCCGAACAGCCTTATGGTCTCCAAGGCGTGCTCGTGGCTGAGCTGGATGGGCAGGCCGAACGATACCTGATCGCAGCCGATCTCGTCGTAGCGCTTCACCTGTTCCAACACCTCGTCGGGGTCGCCGCACAGCAGGAACCCCGCCGCTATGCGCTCCTCCACGTCCTCCATGGTGGGCTCGGGGATCATCGTGGGATACGACGGCAGCCCCTCGGGCTTGGGGAAGGTGTCGTGGTATTTGAACACCAGCGACTGGAGATAGCTGAGCTGCATCTGCTCTACCGCCGCCCGGCGGGCCTCCCCGCCGTCTTCCAGGCACACCAGGCCGTTGGCGATCATCACGTTGTCGTTCACGTACTCGCCGGCCGGCTCGGCGCGGGCGACGGCGTTCTTGTAGGCCTCCACATGGGGGGCCATCTCGTAGATGGCGGCCACGTTGAAGCCCAGCACGCCGAGGCCGTGGCGGGCGGCTTTCTCATAGGTGGGGGTGTTGCCCGCAGCCACCCACATGGGCGGATGGGAGTGGCAGTAGGGCTTGGGCAGCACGTTGAACGAGCCCCAGGTGCCGGTCTCGGGGGTCTGAAAGGCGGTGCCGTTGGGGTGGGAGTAGTCGGTGCTGCCCCAGATTTTCTTGAACTCCCAGATCACCTCCTCCCAGTTGGCCTTGGTCTGCGACGGGTCGATGCCGAAGCCGCCGATCTCGTGGCTGCCCGCTCCCCGTCCGGTGCCGAACTCGAACCGGCCCTTGCTCACGTGGTCGAGCATGGCCACCCGCTCGGCCAGCTTGATGGGGTGGTTCACCACCGGATTCAGATTGAAGATGCCCGATCCCATGTGGATCTGGGAGGTCTGGGCGAAGGCGTAGGCCATGAACACCTCACTGGCCGAGGTGTGGGAGTAGTCCTCCAAGAAGTGGTGCTCACTCACCCAGATGTACTTCCAGTTGTGCTGGTCGGCCACCCGCACCATCTCCAGCTCGTTCTCAAAGGCCTGGTGCTCCCAGTAGGGGCTTCGGGCCCCTCCCCGGCGAGGCGACCCCTGCAAGAAGATGGCGAACTCCACGGTGTGCTCCCTTTGCTCTGGTTCTCTTGACGGCTGCGGGTGGCACATTACTCGCTTGGCATCGGGCAGGCTCGCCTTGAACCAGCACCACCCGGTTCGCCAGATGCCAAGCTGCAGCCATGGCCAACCACAAGCTCTACATCCACGAGTTCATCGACATCGCCGGCCACAACCGGGCCAACTACATGCACCACATGACGGCCAACTGGTCGCCCATCGGCCAAGATGAGCGCGATCAGCTCTGCTACGGGGTGTGGGCCGTGGTCGGCAGCACCGGGAGATGGCCCCAAGTGCTCAACCTGTGGGAGGAGGACGGCTGGGACGGCATGGCCGCCTCGTTTCGCCTCGAGTGCCAGGGCGCCGGCGCCCAAGACCCCAAGCTGGCCAAGTGGTGGGCGCAGGCGGCCGGCTACCGCCTCGGGGGCGTCGACCGGCTGCTGGTGCCCGCGCCGTGGACTCGCACCATCGAGGAGCTGTGCGCCGACGGGGTGAGCGGCGAGTGCTACGCCCACGAGCAGGTGTCCCTCAAGCGGGGGACTTCGCCGGAGTTCCTGGAGCAGGTGCGCGCCCGGGCCGTCGGCGCCTATCAGCCCTATGGCTGGGAGCTGGCCGGCGCGTGGGAGACGGCGATGGCGGCCGACGACGAGGCTTTTCTGCTGTGGGCCGTCCCCGCCTGGGAGGCATGGGCCGACTTCGAGCAGGCTCAGCGCTCCGATCAGGGGCTGCTCCGGTGGCGGGCCGCAGTGGACGGCCTAGTGGAGGGATGGCGCCGCGTCTTGCTGGTAGACGCCCCTTTGTGCCCCTTCCGCACCGGTCGCCAGCCCCGCCGCAGCGACCGGATCGACTACCAGGATCTTTAGACCGCGATTTTGTAGAGCGCGGCGGCGTTGTCTTGGAGCACCTTGCGGGTTGCGTCGTCGTCCAAGTGGGCGAGCGAGTCGGTGGCCTGCTCGAGGCCGAAGGGGTACAGGCAGGTGGGGTGGGGGAAGTCGGTCTCGAACAGCACGTTTTCGGGGCCGACTTGATTGATGAGCTTGTCGGGGGACAGGTCCTCGAACCAGTAGCAGCCGTACATCTGGCGGCGGAAGTACTCGCTGGGGCTCAGGCTGAACTGGGCCTGCACCCCGGTGGCGAGCTGGTCCATCTGGTAGTCCAGCGATTCGAGCACGAACGGGATCCAGCCCACCCCCGACTCAACCGACACGATTTTGAGCGAGGGGTGCCGCTCCAGCACGCCGGAGAAGATCATGTTGGCCAGCACTCGGGCGTTGGTCAGGTACATCATGGCCGACCCGATGGCCAGCTTCTGGTCGTCGCCCTGCGACGGCCACGGCGAGGTGCCGAACCAGCCCATCGAGCTCTCGCTGGCCCCGATGTGGAAGTTCACCGGCAGCTCGTGGTCGCAGCAGAGCTCCCACAGCGGCCGCCACGCCTCCTCGCCAAGGTCGGGCAGCCCCCGCAGCTGGGGGTCGCTGCACATCACCAGGCCTCGCAGTCCCAGCCCGACGATGCGCTCGGCCTCCGCCAGCGAGCCCTCGATGTCCCACCACGGGATCAGCCCCATGGGGAACAGGCGCTCGCCGGAGTTCTCCTGGATCTCGGCCATGGCGTCGTTGTACACCGAAACGCACAGCCGCTTGAGCTCGGCGTCTTTTACTTGGCCGAACTTCTGGCTGCCGAAGCCGGCCAGGTTGGGGTAGATGATCTGGGCGTGGACGCCGATTCGGTCCATGACCTCCACCCGGGCGTCCATGTCGTAGGCGCCGGGATGCACGTCGTCGATGGTCCAGCCCATGAAGTCGGTGCCCGAGACCTTGGTCCCGTCGGGGCGTACCACTCCGCTGGCGGTGGCGAAGCCCAGCTGCTCCCCGTCGAGGATCCAGTAGGGGCGCCCGTCCACGTCGGCCACCCGGGGCAGCCGGTCGGCGTAGCCGGCCGGGGCCCGGCTGCTCCAGAGATCGTGGGGCTCCGTCAAGTGGGTGTCGACGTCGATGATCCGAATTCGCTCTCGCATGGTGGGCATGCGCCAGTTTGGCATGTCTGCGGGCCCGCCAGCCCAGCGGCGGTGCCGATCGGGGGCAGCCACTAGAGTGGCGCAGGTCGAAGAGTCCAGGGGGGAAGCAATCGGGTGGGTGAGTTCATCCAACTGCTAGTCAGCGGAGCCATCGCGGGCGCCATCTACTCGCTGATCGCCGCCGGGCTCACGCTCAGCTACACCTCCACCGGCATCTTCAACCTGGCCTACGGGGGCATCGCCTACACCTCGGCCATGCTCTACTTCCAGCTCATCAACGCCCTGGGCGTCGAGAGCCTGGGCGTGCGGCTGCTGTCGTTCTTCCTCGTGGTGGCGGTGTTCTGCCCGCTTTTGGGCCAGCTCCTGAACGTGGCGGTGTTCCGGCCCCTGGCCCGGGCCAACGACGCCGCCAAGGTCATGGCCACCATCGGGATACTGGTGGCGCTGCCCGCGCTCACCGACTTGATCGTCGACCTGGGGACCAAGACCTGGGACTGGGGCCTGCAATCCACTGACTACGTGTTCCTCACCCCCGGGGTGTGGAAGGTGCCCAGCGAGACCTGGACCTACGACCTCGGCGGCTTCGACCTGCGCATCAGCAGCAACCAGTGGTCGGTGCTGGCGGTGGCCGCGGTGGTGGCGGTGGCGCTGTGGGCGCTGATGCGCCACACCCGCATCGGGCTCCAGATGCGGGCCGTGGTGGACCGCCCCGACCTGGCCGGGCTGCGGGGGGTCAGCGAGTCGTTCACCTCGTCGGCCGCTTGGATCATCGGCACCATGCTGGCCGGGCTGGCCGGGGTGGTGGGCGCGCCGGTGTACAACTAGCTCGACTCCAACCAGTACAACGTGATAAAGTTCATCGCCACCGCCGCCGCGGTGGTGGGCGGGCTGCGCTCCATCCCGCTGGCGTTCGCGGGCGGGGTGGCCTTGGGCGTGGTCACCAGCTGGGTGGGCCGGTACGCCACCTTCGCCCAGGACATCCGGGGGTTCGAGAGCTCGGTGCCCTTCATCGTGCTGCTGGGAGGATTGCTGTTCATGGTCCGGGAGCGCACCCGTCGCAGCGGGGTGGTGGCCGACGCTCCTCCGGCTGTCGTCTATACCGACGACTTGCCGGCCTGGCGGGTGCGATTGCCCTGGGCGCTGGGCGCGGTGTTCATCGCGCTCCAGGTGTTCGTCTTCGCCGACCAGTTCTGGCTGGGGCTGTGGATCACCGGCTTGGCCTTCGGCTTGGTGTTCATGTCCTGGGTGCTGCTCACCGGCCTCGGCGGGATGGTCAGCCTGGCCCAGGCGGCCTTCGTGACCATGGCCGCCATGACCGCCGGCCTGGTCTTGGACAAGACCGGGCTGCCGTTCGTCCCCGCGCTGGTGGTGGGCACAGTCGTCGCCGGCGTGCTCGGCGTGATCGTGGCCCTGCCCGCCCTGCGGCTGGGGGGCCTGCCGCTGGCCCTGGCCACCTTGGCGCTGGCCTTCATGAGCGAGCGGGTGCTGTTCGAGTGGAGCTGGTTCAAGAACGGTCAGGGCACCAGGGGCTGGGACATCCCCCGTCCCCAGCTCGGGCCGTTCGACTTCGCCGATGAGAAGTCCCTGGCCGCGCTGTTGGTGGTGCTGGTGCTGGCCGCAGGCTGGCTGGTGCGCAATCTCCAGCGCTCGGTGACGGGTCGGGCCATCGTCGCGGTGCGCAACTCAGAGCCCGCGGCGGTCACCTCGGGGCATTCCGTGGTTCGCACCAAGCTGGCGGTGTTCGCCCTCTCCGCGCTGTTGGCCGGATTCGGCGGGGTGTTCTTCGCCACCTTCATCGGCAACGTCACCCCGTTCACCGCCACCACCCAGGCGGGGCTGTTCTGGCTGGCCGTGGTGATCTTGGTCGGCATCCGCCGGCCCGGCGCCGCGGTGATGGCCGGCATCATGGTGGCGGCCAGCGGCCACACGTTCGGAACGGGCTGGCACTGGGATTGGATGGAGTCGTGGCATGTGGTGCTCGTGGCCTCGGTGCTCGGCGCGGCGGCGTTGGCCACCGCCATCGGAGACCGCCGGGCGGGGCTGCCGTTCTCGCCGCCGATACTCGGCGTGCTGGCCGCTTTGGCCTTCATCTGCCTGGCCCGGGTGTATTCCTGGTATCCCATCGACTGGGACGGCTTCGACCAGTATGACGAAGCCCGCAACATCACCGCCTTCATGTTCGGCCTCGGCGCCATGCAGCTCGCCCGCGAGCCCGACGGGATCCTGGCGGTCACCGCGGCGCAGAACCGGGCCCGACGCGACGCCTGGCGGCGACGCCTGGCCGCTTGGCGGGGAGAGGCCGCGGTCGCAGGTTCGGGTCCGGCCGCTGAGCCCGCCCCGGCGCCGGCTGCAGTCGCAGCGGCAGCGCCGAAACCGTCTGCTGTGGCCGAGGCGCAGGGCGATGAGCACGCCGGCAGTCACCCGCCCGCCCTCGAGCTCATGGGAGTGCGGGCCGGCTACGGATTGGTAGAGGCTCTCCACGGCATCGACCTGTCGGTCCCCCGGGGCGAGATCACTGCGCTGTTGGGGCCCAACGGGGCGGGCAAGTCCACCACCTGCGCGGTGGCTTCGGGCCTCCTGTCGGTCACCCGCGGTCGCATCCGGCTCGACGGGAGCGACGTCACGGCGCTGCGCAGCCACCGCCGGGCCCGACGGGGGGTGGTGCTGGCCCCCGAGGCCCGGGGCGTCTTCAGCGGGCTGACCGTGCGGGAGAACATGCAGCTTTGGCTGCCCGACGCCGACGCCCGCGACTTGTGCTGCCAGCGGTTCCCCATCCTGGGCGAGCGCCAGAACCAGCTGGCCGGGAACCTCTCGGGGGGCGAGCAGCAGATCCTCACCCTGGCCCCGCTGTTGGCCCATCCCCCCCAGGTGCTGATCGCCGATGAGCCCTCACTGGGGCTGGCGCCGCTCATCGTGGAGCAGATACTGGAGCTGTTCGTCGAGTTCAAAGAGCGGGGCGTGGCGCTGTTGCTGGTGGAGGAGAAGGCCCGCGACGTGCTGGAGATCGCCGACTCGGTGGCCTTCATCAGCCTGGGCCGCATCACCTGGCACGGCCCCCGCGCCGAGGTGGATCACGACCAGCTCGACGCCGCCTACCTGGGCGAGGCAGCGGCCAGCTCAGACTGACCAGCTCAGACTGATCAGCTCAGGGTGAAATCTCGCAACGCCTGCCCTACTATGTCGTCATTCCAACTATCGGAGGGGAAATGAAACGATCACTGCTCCACAAGCTCCTCGCTCTGATGGCCGTGTTGGCGTTGGCCGCCGCGGCCTGCGGCAACGATGACGATGACGCTCCGGCCCAAGACGCCGCGCCCGCCCCGACCGAGGCGCCCGCTGATGAGCCGATGGACGACGCCGAGTCCAAAGACGACGACGACCACGACCATGACGATCATGACCATGACGATCATGAGCATGACGACGACCATGAGCATGAACACGACGAGGATGAAGAGCACATGGACGACGAGGGCGAAGAGCACATGGACGACGGCGACGACCACATGGACGACGAGGAGATGGCAGCCTCCCGCACCTATGGCGCCTTCACCTACGAGATCGATTTCGAGCCCTCCACCCGAGGGGTGAGCGACGACGTCATCCGCCTCGGGGCGATGGCGCAAGATGCGCTGTACGGCGGGTTCACCGACGGCATCAACGCCCGACTCGGCCGGGCCAACCGCGACGGCGAGCTGCCCGGCGGGCGCATGGTGGAGCTGGTGCAGTTCGTGGACGACGGCAGCGATCCCGGGGCCAACTTCGAGGGCGCCCGGAGCATGGTGGAGAACGACGAGGTGTTCGGCATCATGGTCACCTCGGCGGTCTCGCTGCCCCAGACCACCGATTACCTGGCCGAGAACCAGGTGCCTTTCACCGGCTGGGGGTTCATGCCCGGGTTCTGCGCCCCCAACGACTGGGGCTTCGGCTTCAATGGCTGTCTGAGCGGCTACGCCTTCGGGGTCGAGGGGGCCGATCCGCTGGTGTCGGTCCGAGACATCTGGTTCGACTTTCTCGGCACCGAGGATATCACCGTCGGCATTTTCAACAGCGACGACGACGCCGGTCGCGCCGGCGCCGCGCTGTACGAGACCCTGTGGGCCGACAAACTGGTGTTCAGCGATTTCGTGCCCACCGCCACGGGGGGCGGCATCACCGATCCCACCCGGTTCGTGAACACGGTGCTGGAGAACGAGCCCAATCTTGTGATCCTCTCCACCGACTTCGCCGGCGCCATCACCCTCAAGGCGGCCATCGCCGCCTCGGGATATGACGGTCCGGTGGCCGACTTCTTGACCTACGTGCCCGGCCTCCCCGGCTCGAGCCCTGATTTGGGCCAGGCCTTGGAAGGCGGTTACGCCGCCACCCAGGTGCCCCCGCTGGACGGCTCCGAGCCGGCCATCCAGCAGCTCTTGGCCGACTACGAAGAGGTCGGGGCCTTCCCCGGTTTCGGCAGCCTGGTGGGCTACTGGTCGGCCGACCTGATGATCCAGATGATCACCGCCGCCGGTGAGGATCTGAACACCGCCAGCTTCTATCAGGCGGTGAACATCGACGGCTTCGAGTCGGCCCAGCAGTCCGGCGGCCTCGGTTCGGTGAAGTTCCCCGCCGACCATGTTGTGGCCCCCGACTGCATCGGCCTGGTGCAGGTGGTGGACGCCGACTACGAGGTAGCAAACGACTTCGTGTGCTACGGCGACGCCGACCGGTAGACCCGCTCAGCCGAGAGCGACTGCGCCGTGCCCGATCGGCCGCCCTGCGGCGGCTGCTCGGGCACGGTGTGACCGGTTGACGAACTCCGCGGCGCCGCCAGCGTTCAATTAGGGTCCAAGCCATGTCCGAGGCGCCGTGGGCCACTATCTGCGAACTCGTAGACGACGCCGCGCGCCGATTTTCCGATCTCGAAGCCCTGGTGGACGGTGACGTGCGCTGGAAGTTCCCGGAGTTGCGAGACCGAGTTCGGGCCTCGGCCCGGGCGTTGATGGCCTCGGGCATCGAGCCGGGCGACCGGGTGGCGGTGTGGGCGCCCAACATCTGGGAATGGGTGGTGGCCGGGCTGGGCATCCATCTGGCCGGGGGCGTTCTGGTGCCGGTCAACACCCGGTTCAAAGGGCGCGAAGCCGACTACATCCTCCAGAAGTCCAAGGCTCGCATTCTGTTCACCGTCACCGACTTCTTGGACACCGACTACGTGGCCCTGCTGCGCGGCGCCGATGGCGGCGCCGCGCTCGACGAGATCGTGGTGCTGCGGGGGTCCGTGCCCGACGGCGCCACCGGCTTCGCCGACTTCTTGGCCCGGGCCGACCGGGTGGCCGCAGCCGACGGCGACGCCCGCGCCGCGGCCGTCAACGGCCAAGACCTGTGCCACATCATGTTCACCTCGGGCACCACCGGCCAGCCCAAGGGGGCCATGCTGGCCCACTCGGCCATTTGCAGGGGCTTCTTGTCGTGGTGCGAGGTGATCGGGCTGCGGGCCGGGGACCGCTACCTCATCGTCAACCCCTACTTCCACGCTTTCGGCCTGAACTCGGGGATCCTGGCCTGTTTGATGACCGGCGCCGCCAACATCCCCCATCCGGTGTTCGACGTGCCCGCAGTGATGGCCCGGGTGCCCGAAGAGGCCATCACCATGCTTCCGGGACCGCCGGCGGTCTACCAGACCATCTTGAACCACCCCGATCTCGACCGTTTCGACATGTCCACCCTGCGCCTGGCGGTGACCGGGGCCGCCGTCATCCCGGTGGAGATGATCCTTCAGATGCGGGCCCGACTCGGCTTCGAGACCATCGTCACCGGCTACGGTCTGACCGAGGCGTCGGGCATCGCCACCATGTGCCGCCACGACGACGATCCCGAGACCATCGCCCGCACCTCGGGCCGGGCCATCCCCGACGTGGAGGTGCAGGTGGCAGGCGACGACGGCCGCGAGCTGCCCCGGGGCGAGCCCGGCGAGATCGTGGTGCGGGGCTACAACGTCATGCTCGGCTACTTGGACGATCCCGAGCAGACCGCGGAGGCCATCGACGACCACGGCTGGCTCCACACCGGCGACATCGGGGTGATGGACGAGCAGGGCAACATCGACATCACCGACCGCAAGAAGGACATGTTCATCGTAGGCGGGTTCAACGCCTACCCCGCCGAGATCGAGAACATCATGCTCGCCCACCCCCAGATCGGGCAGGCGGCGGTGATCGGGATGCCCGACGACCGCCTCGGCGAAGTGGCGGTGGCCACGGTGGTGCCCGTCCCCGGCGCCGAGCCCCAAGAGGCCGAGATCATCGCCTGGTGCCGCGGCCAGATGGCCAACTACAAGGTGCCCCGCCGGGTGCGGTTCGCCGACGCCCTGCCGCTCAACGCCTCGGGCAAGGTGTTGAAGTACGTGCTGCGCGATCAGGCCGCCACCGGGTGAGCCGGGTCGCGGCCCTCTGCTCGGCCTTTTTCGCCGCGCCGTGAAGAACTCGAAGTGGGGGCCCGCCGGGGTCGGCGTTGCGACCGGCTTTTTGTCCGGTTTGTTCGGGGTGGGCGGCGGGATTCTCATGGTGCCGTGTTTGGTGCTGCTTTTGGGCATGGAGCAGCGCCGGGCCCACGGCACCTCGCTGGGCGCCATGGTGCCCATCTCCGCCGCGGCGCTGGTCGGCTTTCTCCTCGACGGCTCGGTGGCCTGGATGCCCGGACTGCTGATCTTCGCCGGGTCGTCCGTGGGGGTGACGACCGGGACCGGGCTGCTCAATCGCCTGCCCATCCGCCTGCTGCGGATCGGCTTCGCCGTGCTGCTCTTGGTCACCGCGGTCGAGTTCTTGGTCACCGCCCCGCACACCGAGGGCCACGGCGGCGTCACCGTGCCCTTGGCGTTCGCCTACTTCGGCTGCGGCCTGGCCACCGGCTTGCTGTCGGGCACCATGGGGGTGGGCGGAGGGGTGATCATGATCCCCGCGATGATCCTGCTGTTCGGCTTCTTCGACACCACGGCCAAGGGCACCTCGTTGCTGGTGATCCTCCCCACGTCCATGATCGGAACCGCCCGCAATCGCCGTTCGGGCAACATCGACCCCGGGGTCGCGCTGGTCGTCGGCCTGTCCGGGGTGGCCTCGGCCTTCGTCGGTGCCCTCGGGGCCGGCGAGCTGAGTCCCCGGTTGTCGGCCACCCTGTTCGCCGGCTTGCTGATCGTCAGCGCGGCCCAAATGCTGCGCCACGCCAACGACCGCCCCGCACCGGAGGAAGCGGCATAGAAGCGGCGCGGGCAGGGGTTGGCGGAATCTCCCCCGCGAGTATTGCGGTTCGCCAGTGGGAAACGAGATAAGGTGTCGTCAGATGAGCAACTCCCAAATTGAATGGCTGAACACCGAGACCGCGGCCAAGCGGCTTGGCATCACCACCAGAACGCTGTACCGGTTCATCAACGAGGGGGGCCTGCCCGCGTATCGGATGGGCCGCGTGATACGGGTCAAGCAGGCCGATGTGGACGTGTTCATCGAGGGCTGCAAGATAGAACCCGGCACACTCAGCCACCTCTATCCGGATCCCGTTCCCTCCGGCGGCGTTGACCAACAGGACGATGACAGCGACGCAGCTCTCGACTCCTGAATGACCACCGCCGCGCCGGTCACCATAGACATTCCGCGAAACGGGCTTATGGTCGCCCTGCTGGGCGAGCGCGATCAGCATCTCCGCCAGATCGAGCGGTCGTTTCCCGACGCCGACATCTTCGTGCGGGGCAACCGGATCACCGTGTCGGGCCAAGGCGCCGACCGAGTGGCCGGGCTGTTCGACGAGATGATCCTGCTGGTGCAGGGGGGCCACCAACTCGACCCCCGCACCTTGGGCCGCGCCATTCAGATGGTGGAGGCCGACGAGAGCCCCTCCGGGGTCATGGGCACCGATGTGCTCCGCTCGGGCCGGGGCCGGGCCATCCGCCCCCAGTCGGCCGGCCAGCGCCGCTATGTCGATGCCATGCGGGCCAACATCATCACCTTCGGCATCGGCCCGGCCGGCACCGGCAAGAGCTGGCTGGCGGTGGCCATGGCGGTTCGCGAGCTCAAGGCCCGCACCGTGGAGCGGATCATCTTGACCCGGCCCGCGGTGGAGGCGGGGGAGCGCCTGGGGTTCTTGCCCGGCGACATGATCGCCAAAGTGGACCCATATCTGCGCCCGCTCTACGACGCCCTCTACGACATGCTCGAAGTGGAGGAGGTGCAGTCGCTGGTGGAGCGGGGGGTGATCGAGATCGCCCCCTTGGCCTACATGCGGGGCCGCACCCTCAATGACAGTTTCATCATCTTGGACGAGGCCCAGAACACCACCCCCGAGCAGATGAAGATGTTCTTGACCCGCATCGGGTTCGGCTCCAAGGCAGTGGTCACCGGCGATGTGACCCAGGTGGACGTCGACCGGGGCCGCAGCGGGCTGGACTCGCTGGAGAAGATCCTGATGGGCATCGACGGCCTGTCGTTCGTGCACCTCAACTCCCGCGATGTCGTTCGCCACCGCATTGTGGCCGACATCGTGAACGCCTACGAGCAAGCCCGGCAGTGAGGGCCGATGCCGACCTGGGTCCGGAACCCTTGGAGCGCCGCGAGAGCGCCGATTCGGGCTCGGAACCTTTAGAGCGCGGCGCAGATGCCGAATTGGTCGTTGTGTCTGATCGCCAGCAAGACCTGGCGGTGGACGGGGGATGCTGGGCCGGGCTGATGCGCCATGTGCTGGTCGAAGAACGCGTGGCCGCTCCCTGGGAAGCCGGGCTGTCGTTCGTCGCGGCCGGCGAGATGGCGGCGCTCAACGCCCGGTTCCGGGGCATCGACCGCTCTACCGACGTGCTGGCCTTCGGCGCTGACGACGGCACCGGCCCCCGGGCCGTGGGCGAACCCCGTCTGGTGGGCGATGTGGTGATCTGCCCCGCGGTGGCCGCGGCCAACGCCGCGGCCCGCCACCGGCTGGTGCAAGACGAGCTCGCCCTGCTGGTGGTACACGGCACCCTGCATCTGTTGGGCTACGACCACACCGTCGACGTCGACGCCGACGCTATGGAGGGGCGAGAGCAAGAGTTGCTCGCCCGGGCGGAAGCGGCGGCGGAGGCGCCCATCACGGGAGGGTGGCGATGAGCGTTCTCGGCCGGTTCGGATTGCTGGGTCGGCTGTTACGGGCCAGCTGGCGCCGGGAATCGCCGCAGGTGTCGGAGGAAGAGCTGCTGGCCATGGCCGAGGCCGCGGAGGCATCCGACGCCATCGAGCCCGAGGAGCGGGAGCTGATCGGCCAGATCATCGAGTTCG
>JAPOSH010000213.1:0-6636 GCA_026709815.1 bacterium
CGGGCATCATAGCCACGTTCTCCCTCACCGAGAGCCTGTCGGAGCTACTCATCGCGGCGGCTCTTCCGAGCGGCGGCCGCTCCCCGCAAGCGCACCGAATCGGCGTGGGCGTCGAGTCCCTCGGCGTCGGCGATGGCAGCCACGTGGGGTCCCACCGCGGCCAATCCCTCCGGGGTCACGGCGATCTCGTGCATGGGCTTGGTGAAATCCCGAATGCCCAGCACCCCGGCGAAACGCGCCGTTCCGTTGGTGGGCAGCACATGGGAGGGGCCGGCGGCGTAATCGCCCACGGCCGCCGGCGCCATCGGGCCGCGGAAGATCGCCCCAGCGTTTCGGACCCGCCCGATGACCGCCTCGGGCGCTTCGGTCATCACCTGCAGGTGCTCTGGGGCGATGAAGTTGACCACTTCGGCGGCTGACTCGGGGCCGTCCACCAGCACAATGTGCCCGCTGCGCTCGAACGTGGCTGCGACCTCGTCGCGGCGGGCGGCGTCGCGGAGCAAATCGATCACGGCGCCTCCCACGGCCTCGGCTGCCTCCGCATCCCAGGTGACGAGCCAGGCCAGGCCATCGGGACCGTGCTCGGCCTGCACGATGAGGTCTATCGCGGCGTATTCCGCCGGAGTGGTCTTGTCGGCCACCACCACCACTTCGGAGGGCCCGGCAAAGGCAGCGGGCACCCCGACAACCCCGGCCACCAGCTGTTTGGCGATGGCCACGTGGACATTACCCGGCCCTGCGATCACATCCACCGACCCGATCGACTCGGTGCCGTGGGCGAGGGCGGCAACAGCCTGCGCGCCGCCCACCGCATACACCTCATCGACCTCGGCAATGGCTGCCGCCGCCAGGGTGACGTCGGCCACCCGGCCTGCGGCGTCGGGGGGAGTGCACAGCACGACCCGGTCCACTCCGGCCGCCCGAGCGGGCAGCGCGGTCATGAGCACGGTAGAGGGGTAGGCGGCCCGGCCCCCGGGCACATAGCAGCCGGCCCGGCCCACCGGCTGATCCCAGCTGCGGATCGTGATGCCTCGGCGGGTGCTGGTCTGCTCCGGCGAGGTTCGGCATCGGTGGAACTCGTGGATGGATGCCGCCGCTGTTTCCAGGGCGACCCGCAGAGAGGGGTCGAGCCGGTCTCGCGCCGCGGCCAGCGCGGCGGGGGGAACCCGCCAGCGCAGGGGGACCGCGCCGTCGAACCGCTCGGTGTAGCGGGCCAGGGCGGCATCGCCGTCGGCTCGCACCGCCTCGATGATCTCGCGGACTGCGGCCACCGAGCCTTCGGAAATCGGCTCGGGCCGAGGCAGTCGACCCGAGATATCGGACTCGCCCCGCAGATCCACTCGGTCCAGCACGACCCCTGAAACTACAGGCTCGAGCAGCCCGCCAACGAAGGGATTGCGGCTGATCATGCGATAGAACCGTGCCGTGGACGACCGGACAACGGCAGCAGACGGGGCGGAGCTCAGCTCGCTGAGCAGCGTGATTCGAGATCTCGCAGAGCGGGTGGCTGAGGTGGCCCGGCGCTACGAGGGCACTGACCGGGAAAACATCTCGTTCGAGCTCTATGAGGTGGAGCGGGGGCTGCGAGGCGCAACCCGCCGTCTCGACCGCCTGACGCGAAGTCTGTAATTGTACATGGCAACCTTCAAGCCGACCGGGAGAAGAAATGTTCAATCTGCGCTTTGACCTGCGGACTCCTCCATTCGCCGAGGTAACCCACGGCGATCAGTACCGCGCCATGCTGGAGATGGTGAAGTGGGCCGACACCCGGGGCTTCGCCGGAGCCATCACCAGCGAGCACCACGGCACCGAGGACGGCTTCATGTCGGCGCCGCTGGCCATCTCCGCGGCCATCTTGGGGGCCACGGACAACTTGATGTGCACGCTGTCGGCACTGCTGGTGCCCTATCACGATCCGCTCAGGCTGGCCGAGGACATCGCCGCCATCGACTTGATGGCGCCGGGTCGGCTCATCATCATCGCCGGACTGGGCTACCGGGAGTCGGAGTTCGAGATGTTCGGCAAGGACCGGACCCGGCGGGGCCGCGACACCGAGGAGGCCATCAAGGTCATGCAGCGGGCATGGACCGGGGAACCGTTCGAGTACCAGGGCCGAACCGCGTGGGTGACCCCCAAGCCGGTGACGCAACCCCACCCCATTTTGATGGTGGGCGGCTCGGTCCCGGCGTCGGCCAAGCGGGCCGCCCGGCTGCAACTGCCCTACATGCCGCCCATCGGCGATCAGGAGCTGGTGGACCTGTACTACGCCGAGGCTGCGGCCATCGGCTTCGAGGGGGCTTTCGCCATGGCGCCCGACGGCCCGGGGCTGGTGCTGGTGACCGAGGACCCCGAGGCGCTGTGGGCCAAGATCGGCCCTCACATGCTGTACGACGCGGCGGCCTACGCCAGCTGGCAATATCCCGACCAGCGCTCCGGGTGGCACGTGGATGCCCAGGACGTGGCCGGCCTCAAGGCCTCCGGGCAATTCGAGGTCCTCACCCCCGACGAGTGCGCCGAGCTGGTGCGCTCCAAGGGGGCGGCCACCCTCCATCCCCTGTGCGGGGGCATCGACCCCGACATCGGCTGGGAGACGCTGGAATTGGTGGCCGACAAGGTCATGCCCGCCCTCGCCGAAGGGGCATAGCCTGCCGAAGGCCCGGGTGACGCGAAGCGGGCTCAGCCTCCCGCTGAGGGGCAAAAGGAGGCCAGCACGCACTCGTGGCAGCGGGGACGGCGGGCCACGCACACTCGGCGGCCGTGGAGGATGAGCCGCAGGGAGAACTCGCCCCGCTCAGCGGCCGGCACCATGGGGTTCAGCTCCAGTTCGATCTTCACCGGGTCCTTCTGCTCGGTGATGCCCAAAAGACCGGTTATGCGGGCCACATGGGTGTCCACCGGCAGGCCGGGCAGGCCCAAGGCCACGCTGCGGACCACGTTGGCGGTCTTGCGTCCCACACCGGGGAGGCTCACCAAATCCGACATCTTGGTCGGCACCGTGCCGTCGAAGCGGTCCAGCAGACCTTGGGCCATGCCCACGATGTTGCGGGCCTTGGTGGCGAAAAAGCCGGTGGAGCGGACTAGCTCCTCCACGCGGGCCAGAGGCGCTTCGGCCAGGTCGGCGGGGGTGGGATAGGCCGCAAACAGCGCCGGGGTGACCATGTTCACCCGCTTGTCGGTGCATTGGGCCGACAAGATGGTGGCCACCAGCAGCTGGAACGGGTTCTCGTGGTCCAACTCGCACACTGCCTCGGGATACTCCTCGGCCAGCAGCTCGTGGGTCCGCCTGGCTCTGCCCTTGGGGGTGCGCGGCCTCGCCATCAGCCGCATCGTACCGACCCGGAACCCGGAATCGGCGATCGGGGCCGCTACCGTGGGTTTCGTGACGCTGACGGTTTCCCGACCCGACCAGGGGGAGTTCGCCTGGTCGGTCGCCATCGCCCCCGAGGTGGCCCGGGACGAAGCCGCCGCCGGGCAGATCAGAGAGGTGGTCGCTGGCGCCGAAACCGGCGAATCGGTGCAGCTCTGGATCGAACAGGCTGGCGGCCGCGACGACGCGTTCGCCGCCGAACTCGGCTTTCAGCCGTACCGGGATCTGTGGCGGATGCAGCGGCCCCTGCCCGCGCCGCGCGCTGACATCGCCACTCGGGCGTTCGTGCCCGGCGCCGACGAAGAGGCGTTCCTGGCGGTCAACAATCGGGCATTCCACTGGCACCCCGAACAAGGGGGAATGACCGCCGCCGGCTTGGCCGAGCGCATGGCCGAGGGCTGGTTCGACGCCGAGGGGTTTCGGCTCCACGAGCGAGACGGTCGCCTCGCCGGATTCTGCTGGACCAAGGTCCATCCCGACGAGAGCCCGCCGGGGGGCGAGATCTACGCCATCGCCGTGGACCCCGACTACCACGGCCAGGGGCTGGGCAAACCCATGACCCTGGCCGGCCTCGACCACTTGGCCGACGAGGGGCTCGACATGGGCTTCCTCTATGTGGAGTCGGACAACGATCCCGCGGTGGCCACCTACCGGCGCCTGGGCTTCGACCACCAGTCCACCAACCGGGCCTACCGGCACCTGGTGAAATGATCTCCGGCGCCGCACTCCCCCAAGGCCAGGAAAAAGCGACCCTGCGATGAACCCGGACTCCGCACTCCCCCAAGGCCGGGAAAAAGCGGCCGCAGTACGGTCGATGTTTGATGCCATCGCCCCCCGCTACGACATGCTCAATCGGCTCTTGACCTTTGGCATGGATGGTCGGTGGCGGCAGCGGGCGGTTCGGGAGCTGGGGCTGCCGGCGGGATCACGGGTGCTGGATCTGGCCTGCGGCACCGGTGATCTTTGCCGCGAGCTGGAGGCCGCCGGTTACCGCGCCGTGGGTTTCGACCTGTCGGCCGGCATGCTTCGGGCAGCTCAGAAGCACCGGGACTCGGGCAAGCTGAGCGCGCCGATGGCGCTGGGCGACGCCCTGTGCCTTCCTGTGCCGCCAAGGAGCGCGCACGGCATCACCTGCGGGTTCGCCCTGCGCAACGTGGTTGACCTCGATGGGCTGTTCGCCGAGTTGGCCCGGGCGGTACGCCCGGGGGGACGGGTCTCGCTACTCGATGTGGCCGAGCCGTCGAACCCGGTGATGCGGATAGGCCACAGACTGTATTTCGGCCGGGTCGTCCCCCTGGTCGGCGGGCTGTTGTCGGATCGGGCCGCCTATGCCTACCTCCCGAAATCGGCAGCCTACCTGCCCGCCGCCGACGCCCTGGTCGGACTCTTGGCCAGCCACGAGTTCGAGCAGGTGGACCATGAGCTGCTCTCTAGCGGCATCGCCCAGCTGATCACCGCCACCCGCAAGCCATCCTGACGTCTCACCACATCCCCGAAGGCCTAAGCAGCCAGACCGCGCCAACCGACCAGCGCTCCCCCTGGGGCGGGGCCGAGAGGGCTAGCCCGACCGTCAGCAAAACGCCGAATACCGAGTGCAACCGGGCAGTGTGGTTGAGCAGGGGCGCTTTGGGACCCGGTGACAAAGCCAGCCAAACCGCCGGGGCGGCCAGCAAGAGCGAGGCCAGCGTCAGCAGCGCCCATGGCCGAGCCATGCCCAACCATGCGCCCGCCCCTATGGCGGCCAGCACCAGAGCCGCATAAAACCAGGCGCTCCGCCGCTCGCCCAGGCGCACGGCCAGGGTCAGCTTGCCCGACTCCCGGTCTTGGGCAATGTCTCGGAGGTTGTTAGCCACCAGCAGCGCAGAGGCCAACAGGCCCACCGGTGTCGCAGCGCCGAAGGCCAGCCTGGTGAACTCCGCGGTCTGCACAAAGGCAGTGCCCGCGGTGGCCACCAAGCCGAAGAACACGAACGCGAAGACCTCGCCGAAACCGGCGTAGCCGTAGGGCCGCCGGCCCCCGGTGTAGTACCAAGCGGCGATGATGCAGACCAGCCCCAGCGCCACCAGCCACAGTGCCACTGCTATGGCCAGGGCCAGGCCAGCGGCGGCCGCCACCGCGAAACCCCCGAAGGCGGCCCGCCTAACGAGGGCAGGCGCCGCGGCGCCACTGCCCACCAGCCGGGCCGGGCCTTTGCGGTGGTCATCAGTGCCCCGGATCCCGTCGGAGTAGTCGTTGGCGTAGTTGACGCCCACCTGAAGGGCCGTCGCCACCACCAGCGCCACCGACGCCCGCCACCACACGATGTCGGGAGCAGCCGCCGCGGTGCCCACTGCCACCGGCACCACGGCGGCCGCCAGCGTCCGGGGCCGGGCCCCTTGGATCCACAGCCGAATCATCGGGCCAAGTCTTGCCCACCGCCGCAGTTGGGTAGTGTCCCAGCCATGAAGTCATCCCCAGGGGGTGGATTTGCCCACCCCGTGAAGGCGGCCGGGCAATGACCGGGCCGGGATCATGAATCGCCTCGGGGCCGAAACCAGCCCCTACCTGCGCCAGCACGCCGACAACCCGGTGGACTGGTACCCTTGGGGCTCCGAGGCGTTCGCCGCCGCCCGGGCCGCCGACAAGCCCGTTCTGCTGTCGGTGGGCTACTCGGCCTGCCACTGGTGCCATGTGATGGCCCACGAGTCGTTCGAGGACCCCGAGACGGCCAGGGTGATGAATGAGCTGTTCGTGAACATCAAGGTGGACCGCGAAGAGCGCCCCGATGTGGACGCCATCTACATGGAAGCCGTGCAAGCCCTCACCGGTCGGGGCGGCTGGCCCATGACGGTGTTCATGACCCCCGACGGCCGCCCCTTCCACGGCGGCACGTATTACCCCAAGACCAGCCGGGGGCAGATGCCGTCGTTCACCGAGATCATGCACGGGGTCCAGAGCGTGTGGGCCGACCGCCGCACCGACGTTGACAGCCAAGCCGACCAGATCACCCAGTCCCTGAATCGCACCGCGCTGATCTCGCCCGACCCCCGGCGAGCTTCAGGCGGAACGGGATCGGAGGCCCTGGGCCGGGCTGCCGCCGCCTTGCGCCAGCACTATGACGCCGCCTGGGGGGGCTTCGGGGGCGCTCCCAAGTTCCCCCAGACCATGAGCCACGAGGTGCTGCTGCGCTCCTATCTCCACAGCGGCGACCAGGATGTGCTCAACATGGTGATCACCGCAAAACCGTCCAGGGCATAAGCGGTGAAAAACAGGAATTGCAAAAGTATCTG
>JAPOSH010000213.1:6646-10069 GCA_026709815.1 bacterium
TCGCCCAGTGGATCGTGCCCCACTTCGAGAAGATGCTGTACGACAACGCCCTGGTCGCCCGGCTGTATCTGCATGCTTGGCAGGCGACCCGCCGCCCCCGCTTCCGTCAGGTGCTGGACGAGACCGTCGGCTTCGTGCTGCGCGACCTGCGCCACCACAGCGGCGGCTTCTACTCGGCCCTCGACGCCGACTCCGAGGGCGAGGAGGGACGGTTCTACGTATGGACCCCCGAGCAGATCACCTCGGTGCTGGGCGAAGACGCGGCGGAGTTCATGGCCTGGTTCGGGGTGACGGAGGCCGGCAACTTCGAGGGCCACAATATCTTGTGGCGCCCGGTGCGGGGCGATCTGCTGCGCCCGGCCAACGTGGAGTTGAGCCGCGAGAGGCTCCTGTCGGCCCGCAACTTGCGCATACCACCGGGACTGGACGACAAAGTGCTGCTCGAGTGGAACGGCCTCATGCTGGCCGCTTTGGCCGAGGCGGCTGCGGCCACCGGCAACCAGCAGTGGATGGAGGCGGCCGTCAAGAACGGCGGCTTCTTGCTCGACAGATTGCGCCGCCCCGACGGCCGATGGCTGCGCTCCTGGCAGGCCGGCCACGGCGACCGCCCGGCCCAAGCCCGCCATCTGGCCTATGCCGCCGACTACGCCGCGGTGGCCGACGCTTTCACCCGCTTGGGCGAAGCCTCGGGCCAGGCCCGCTGGATCGAGGAGGCCGTCAAAGCCGCCGACGGGCTGCTGGAGCTGTTCTGGGACGATGAGCGGGGCGGGGTGTTCACCACCGGTTCGGATGCCGAGGATCTGATCCTTCGGCCCAAGGAGGTGGCCGACAACTCCATCCCCTCAGCCAACAGCGCGGCGGCGGTGGCCCTTTTGCGGTTGGGGACCCTTACCGGGCGCAATCACTACCTGGATCGAGCACGGGACATCCTGGCTCTTTTGGGCGACGCGGCTTCCACTCACCCCAGCGGCTTCGGCCACCTGCTGGAGGCGGTGGACATGAGCGCCACCGGGCTCACCGAGGTGGTGATCGGCGGCGATCGCCCCGACCTCGTAGACGCCATGCGGGAGAGCTACCGCCCCAACACCGTGCTGGCCTGGGGGGAGCCCTACAACTCGCCCTTGTGGGAGAACCGCACCGGCGGCCTGGCCTACGTGTGCCGCGACTACACCTGTGAGGCCCCCGCTGACAGCAGAGAGAGCCTGCTGGCCCGGCTGTAGAGAGAATACGCTGATGGCGCGAGGGGTTCACCAGCACGTCCCCGGTCTGAGATAGGCTACCCGCCGAGAGTTTACCGTCGCGCGAACAGCGACCTTGGAGGCCGCCATCATGGAGGACAACATGTCCAAGGGCACCAGCAAACCGAGCCGAGCTACGAAGTTGGCCGCAGCGCTCGTCGCCATAACCGGAATCGTGGCCGGACTCACCGCGTACGCGTCCGCCCAAACCTCGGACTCCCGCTACTACTCCGGGGTCATCACCGGCCCCGACTTCTGCATCAACGACAGCCTGGGAGGACCGAGGACCTACCCGTTCGACAGCCCCCCCCAAGACGGAATAGCCGACACCTGCTCACTGCCCACCACCCGCCGAGCCACCGTCGCCCGCCAGGGCGCCTTGGAGCTTCTCGCCCTTGACTTCCCGGCGCGCTTCGGTCAGCTTTTTGCCTACGAGTGCGTCGGTGTCGCCAAATCCTATGGAAATCCCGCAAAAGAATCTGAAGACGAGTGCGTCCAGCCCAAATCCGCCGATGCCGCTGGAGAGGCAATTCCTCCTGTACCCGCCTCTCGCGTCTCCCCGAACCTCGCCACTACTTGGCAGAGCAGCTTCTTCTCCGGCCCGGTGATCAACAACTCGACTTTCTGCCTGAACAGGAGCTTGGGCGGTCCGGTCACCTATCCACTCGACACCAACGGGGACAACGTGGCCGACATCTGCTCGCTGCCCACCACCCGCCGAGCCACCATCGCCCGCCAGAACGCCCTGGAGCGACTGGCCAGGGAGCGCAACGCGCTCTTCGAATCGCTGTTCTCAAGCGAGTGCGCCCGGCTGATTGACACCTCCTTTGGAGAAAAAGCCGCAGAGGACAAAGACGAGTGCGCCGACTTGGAGTCGGAAACTGGACAGCCACTGCCCGGCGACGATGACGATGAAACCGAAGGCGGAAACACCAACGACAACGGCAACGGCGGGTCTGGGGGGAATCAGCAATCGAACCGTCCCTCCCAGAGCGTATCCTCCCCGTCGGCCACCAATCCCGGCACCTACAGCAAACGAGCCGCCCAAGACTTGTTGCTCGCCCCGGGTGCTAATTCAATTGTGGCCAGCTGGAATCCAGTCACCGCCGACGCTGGCAATAGCGAATACGACGCCGACGAGGTGACTGACTATGTGGTGCAGTACAGCACCAACAGGAGCATGTCGAACAGCAAACAGCTTGTGCTCAACGTCGACAGGCCAGACGGCTCAGTCTCCAGCAACCAACCCGATAGATGTGCTGAGGCATCGCCAGCCCATTCTAAGTACCAATGCACGATTTCCCAGTTGCGCCAGAACACCACCTACTACGTGCGCGTCTTGGCCAATCGGGGCAATCCCAACACAACCGGGTCCGGCAACAGCCGCAGCCGCGACTACTGGACGCCCACTCTCTCGATCACCACCGGGATCGCCGGCCCGCCGAGGTGGGCTGACGGCGATTCCGACACCGATGGCGTTCAACCGCTGGTCAGCAAAGCGTACGGCGAGATGACCGCTCATTGGGACCACCCGGTGGAAGGCAGCAGCTCCATCTTGAATTACACAATCCAGTGGGGCACAAGCAGGAGCTTTGCCAACAACTGCGATACCAGCAGCAACTGCGAGCAAGAACGGGTGGCGAGCACTGAAACCGACTACACCATTCCCGGACTCACCAACAACCGCACCTACTACGTCAGGATTCAAGGGACGACCGCAAACGGTCCCGGCACATGGTCGCTCACCGAATCATTCAGGTTGGCCAGCAACCTGAAGAACCCCGGCAAGCCGAGGAATGTCCAGCTCACAACCGTTTCACCCGGGACTAGCTTGCAGGTTATGTGGGAAGCGCCGCGGATCAATGACAACGACCCAGCGGCAACCGGATACCGGGTCCAGTGGCGGAACGTGGACGACAGCGAGAACTGGTCAGCCTCTAGACGACAGTCCACGGCTGCCGTCGCTGACCCGCCGACCCACACAATCACCGGCCTCAATGCCCTGGACCGATACCAGGTGCGGGTGCTGGCAGTCAATGACAGAGTGGCCGGCCCGTGGTCGGATACAGAAGAGATCACCCTGGGCGTGGCCGGAGCGCCGCACAGCATCTCGATCGTTCCCAGAAGGAACGGCATTACCGTGAGTTGGACCAACCCGATGAGCCCACCGCCCGCCCGAAACTGT
>JAPOSH010000213.1:10079-12553 GCA_026709815.1 bacterium
AATTGCGCAGCCGATGCATCTTGCACAGAAAGGATTTTGGCGGCTGGCGACGATCAAGAACCCATCACTGGCTTGACCGCAGGCACGGTCTACTACGTTCGACTGCAATCGAGAAACGGCAACGGACCGGGCGAATGGTCGGAGATCCACTCGTCCGAACCCGGCACGTTGATTGCCCCCAGCGAACCCAGTGCGACAGAGGACACCGATAACATCAGGTCCGCCAACTTGGAGTGGACTTTGACTCGGGAGACCGGCAAACCGGATGTAACGGAGTTTTCCATTCGCTGGCGTCAATCCGGCACCACCAGCTGGAGGACTGACAGCAGCATTACCCTGACTGAAGCCAACTGCCCCTCAACCGATGATGATTATCCATACTGCTCGGGCTACGACTACACCCTGCCCAATCTGACTACCGGAGTCGAACACGAGATTCAGATACAGGCTGAGAACCGCTACGGCCCCGGTCCATGGTCGGAATCAAAAACCGTCACCCCAGGAGCAAGCTTCATTCCATCGATCGGGGACATCGTTGCGGGCAGCGACAGCAGCAGCCGGGCAACCATCCAGGTGACATGGAGTGCGCCGAGCAGATCTTTGGCTGTTACCAACTACCTCGTGCAGTGGCGTTCCTGCGGCTCCAGCGGCTACAGCTGTGGCAGCTGGGGCTCGAGCCAAACGGTGGCGGCCACCGGTTCGCTTGAGTCGTTCTTCCCAGCGACAAGCCTGCGTGACGGCATCTACTATCAAGCCCGAGTGAGGGCGAACGGCACCAGCTCCAGCGGCGGCAACGGTGCCTACGATGAGTCGGCCCGGTTCCCCGTGAAGATTGACGACAACGATACACCCAACGACCGCATGGACGACTCAATTACTTTCGGCGACTCAATCGCCAGCTGATCCCCAAAGCCTTCTTCGAAGTCCGTGGGTGCAGCGGGCACCAATTTCAGGTCTTGCCTGTCGTCAAGGGCGGGAGTTCTCTACTCCCGGGGGTCTTCGATGGTGACGGTGGTGACCTCGTTGATGCGTGTGCGTACCATGTCGAGGGCGATTTGCTCGAGGAAGCCTTTGGGCATGACGCACTCGCGGCATTCGGCGCCTTCGAGGATCAGGCGCAGGGCCACGGTGTTACCGGCGGCCGATAGGAGTTCCACGTCGCCGCCATCGAGAGCCACCAGGGCCCGCAGCTCGCCGATGGCCTCATGCAACAAGGCTTGGTCCACCGCTAGCTCGCTTCCCGGCCGAGATTCGGAGGGCGGGTTCGGGACAAGAAAGCCCCGGCGTCGGCCAAGATGAGCTGGCCGGTGGTGCATCGGGCCAACTCGGAGGCCAGGTAGACCGACAGTCGGCCCAACTCCTCCGGCAGAGTCTCTCGGCGCAACGGGGTGGCGGCCACGATGGCGTCATAGTGGTCAGCGGGAAAAGCCTCCTTGACCAATTCGGTGAGGGTGGTGCCGGGGGCGATGGCGTTGACCCGGATGTTGTGGGGACCGAGTTCCACCGCCATCGACCACGTCAGATGGTTGATGGCTGCCTTGGCCGCGGCGTAGCTCGACATCATGGGCGACGGCCGGGTGGTCTCCCCCGAGCTGACGTTGATGATGACGCCGCCACCCCGCTCCATCATGACCAAGGCTTCGGCCCGGCCGCACAGGGCGGTCAGCACCAGGTTCTGATCCAGGAGATCTCGCCAGAACTCTCCGTCCATGTCCACGAACCGCGTGGGGGCGCGTCCCGCCATCATGCCGACGTTGTTCACTGCGATGTCCAGGCTCCCGCCCCAGGCCACTACATCGGCCACCAGCCGCTCGATGGCATCGTCGTCTCGCAGGTCGGCTGCGAACGATGACGCCATGCCCCCCTCCTCAACGATGAGGGCCACCGTTTCCTCGGCATCAGCGGGCCGAATGTCGTTTACCGCCACCGCGGCGCCCGCCCGACCCATCCACCGGGCGATCTCGCGGCCGATGCCTGCTCCCGACCCGGTGACGAGGGCCACCTTGCCGGAGTGGTCGATCTCGACGCTCATCGTCCCGGTCTCGCGAACCGACGGGCGTCGACTGTGGTGGGCGCTTCGCCTCCGAGGCTCAGCTCTCAGCCGATCCCGCTTCTCTCCAGAATGTGGATTCCGCAGCTCGACCCCAGGCCGATCACATGGGTCAATCCCACGTTGGCCCCCTCGATCTGACGGTCGCCGGCCTCGCCCCGCAGGTGGGTGGCCACCTCGTAGACGTTAGCCACTCCGGTGGCGCCGATGGGATGGCCCTTGGAGATGAGACCGCCGGACACGTTCACCGGGGTGTCGCCGTCGCGCCACGGGGCGCCCCTGTCGATGAAATCCCCCGCTCCGCCCGGCTCGCACAGGCCCAGGTTGTCGTAGTGGATGAGCTCGGCGGTGGCGAAGCAGTCGTGCAGCTCCACCAGGCTGAGATCTTCAGGGCCCACTCCGGCCGCCTACGAGCAGGCCGGAG
>JAPOSH010000065.1 GCA_026709815.1 bacterium
AGATCCAGTCGCTGGCGGGGTAGCGCAGCACATGGATGGTCAAGTCGGGGTTGATCCACACGAACTGGTCGAAGGGGATGAACGCGCCTAAACCGCTGGTGAAGTCGGCCATGGTCATCAGCCTCACCAGGGGAGACGTCTCCTCCCCCCGCACAAACGGCACCAGCAGGCGCACCCAGGTCTTGCTGGGCGAGCCCCCGCCGACACTGCCGACCACCCGATCGAACTCCACCACATGGGCAAAGCCCTCGGGCATGGACGCCCGGGAGTTGAATGCCGAGGGCCGGTCGGTGCTTCTGCGCGGGGGTGGGAGCGGGACCTCGGGCTGGCGGTAGGGCGACAGATCGATGCCTGCACCGGTTCGCACCGACATGGCCACGGCCGACGCCACCAGCAGGTCGCCGTCATGCAGGTCGGCTCGAACGGTTTGGATCCGCTTGCCGGTGCGCAGCACCTCGCTGGAGACGGCCAGCGGCTTCACCGGCACGCGCCGCAGCATGTCCAGGGTGAGGCGGGCCACCCGCATCGGCACCGGGGTGGAAATCTGCTCGACCGCTCGGGCCAGCAGCCCCGCTATGGCCCCGCCGTGCTGGGCGCCGGCGTCCCATGGCCCTTGGGCGTTGATGGTCGGAACGACGCGGTCGCCGCTCAGGTAGAAGACGGCATCATCGCCCACGAGAGAAGTAACGTAGTACTGTTCTGCCCGACCACACGAGACGAAACAGCCAGGAGAGGTCGATGAAGCTCTGGGATGAGACGATTGACGGCTACCGCCCCGAAGCTCGGGCCATGCTGCAAGCCCTTGAAGGGAACTTTCCCACCGCCGAAGGCGATGGGGGCGCTCTCCCCGACGACCTTGTGGCCCGAGCCCAAGTCCAGCGCCAGAACCTGCTGGCAGTGGAACCGGAACCGTCACCCATGGCAGTCGACTCCACCATCCCCGGGCCAGCGGGCGACATCCCGGTGCGGCTGTTCGTGCCCGAGAATCCCAAGGCCATGTTCCTCCACATCCACGGCGGCGGCTGGGTGATGGGCCGTCCCCACATCAACGATGAGGGCAACGAGCACCTGGCCCGGGATCACGGGCTGGCCGTGCTGTCGGTGGACTACCGGCTGGCCCCCGAGGATCCCTACCCGGCCGGTCCCGACGACTGCGAGGCCGCCGCTGTATGGATGCTGGAGCACGGCCCCGAGCTCTGGGGCACCGACAAGATGTTCATCGGCGGGGAGTCGGCCGGAGGCCATCTGGCCGCAGTCACCTTGCTGCGCGTCCGCGATCGCCTCGGCGCCCTCGACCGGGTGCTCGGCGCCAACCTGGTGTTCGGCGTGTACGACCTGCGGGGCACCCCGTCGACCTTCGACAACGGCGGCAACACAGACTTTATGAATTCGTCGGAGATCCCGATCCTGTTCGAGTCGTTCACGCCGGGCATGTCGGAGGCCGAGCGGCGCGACCCCGACGTGTCGCCGCTGTTCGCAGACTTGTCGGGCCTGCCCCCCTGTCTAGTGTCGGTGGGCACCTTCGACCACCTCTTGGACGACTCGCTGTTCCTCGCCACCCGGCTGGCCGCGGCCGAGTCGCCGGTGGAGTTGGCCGTCTACCCCGACTCCCCCCACGGATTCATGTTCATGCCATCGGAGATGACCAAAGACTTCAACCAGCGCCTCGACGCCTGGATCACCTCCCTGCTGCCCTAACCCCGCAGGTGTTTCCTCATCTGTCGCCGCAGCCCTGCCCTGTGCTGCGGTTCCTTGAGTAGGTCCTGACGAGTTTCACCAGATTCATCTGAAGAACGAATCCAGTCATGAAATGTTCGGGCTGCTTCGCCTGGATCTTTGCCACTCTCAATCGCTTGCATCACCCATTCCTCTTCCATTTCAGCCTCTTCGAAGACTGTTTCGGAAACTTCTCCTAGCCGATGAGTAGGCACAAGGAATCTGGTCAGATACCAGATGAACCGCTGCTGCAATAGGTTGACTCCATACGGCGTCATACAAGCCACCCGCTCAGCCGTTGACAAGTCCGCTGATTTCACCAACCCCATTTCATCAAAGCGCGCCGAGTAATGGGCTCCCATCAACCCAGGCAAGGGCATTACCTTGAAATAGCCAGTCTGCCACCTCTTGAAGGGAATCTGATCGCTGAGCGAGACTCGGACCATGAGTAGACGCTCTGCCAGCCTGACACCGTCCACTCTCATGGAGCAGGGATGGGTCAGCACGATAGCGAACTCTTCGCCATCAGTTCCTGGCACAGTGACGCCGGAAAAAACATCACCAGTCAGCATCGGACGAGCAGGCTCTACCTCTTCTGGTGATGCGGCAAGGTAGAGCTCTGAAGCTGAAGCAGGGCACTCGATTTCCTCCTGCGACACCTTGCTCCTTCAGGTCTCTTGGTCGGCGAGCCGCGTCCCTGGCAGACCATCAGGAGCGGCAAATACCTCGACTGCTGACGCGTACTGGTCTCGCCAACCCGGTTCTAAATCGTCCAAAATTTGCTCGGGATTCTCCCCATAATCACAGGCCAGCCGCAATACAAGGTCCGAACGATCTCTTGCCAGAAGATCTAATCCGGTGATCGGAGCGTCAGCAAGCAGTGGCGTTTCCAACCAGCCAGCAACATCCTCAATTAAATACTTGTCAAAGACCATTTGACAAAGTGCTACTATTTCAGCCACTCGCCTGCGGTTCTCACCGGTGGCGGACAAGCCCATGCGCCATTTTCGCAAAGCGGGAACCGATACTTGGGCAATACGGGCAATCGCCCGCCATGAAAAGCCCAGGCTGTTCAGCTCTTGGAGCAGCTCGCTAAGATTCTCTTTGGCTCGCTGGCTGGTTGATGCCTGAAGCTCGATCGCCAATGCGTCAGAATGCAACCCGTCTGCCGACCAGTGCAGATGGCTCGTGTCATCAGCCAGCAGCTTCGTGCGGTTCCTCAAATTGCCAACTTCATCGACCACATCGTTGATCGTCCGAGTAGGAGGCTCGATATCCCAATAACGTCCGACCGATGCGCCGGTCGGGGACTGCCCGATGGAACTAGCTTGTGCCATTACTCAACCTTTACTGATTGATTGAACACTTCGTCTCGCAATTTGTTGGTAACTGCAATCTTGAAGAATTCCCGCACCGGTGCATGCAACTGATCACAGCGATTCAGAAGCCAGTCTGCCTCAAACTCCGGCACTTCTTCATCGCTCTGCCAATACGAGTCCGAGTCCAACAGAAAGAACAGGCCTGGGCGAGGCGGGCGGTGACGCCTTGTTGCGCTTTGCGGGTCTACCGCGTAGCCCTCCTGTGGGCCGTAGCGGACCGCTAGTGTCGAGCCAGCCTGCGTCTGATATTGCGCGACTCCCTGCCAAACGGACAGTCGCATATGCGCAGGGATGAAGTCGGGGGCAGCTCCTGCCAGCAGATGCTCATCGATATACCCCCGCCAGTCACCAGGCGCCCACTCAATGCCGGGGATCCGGATCTCATCGATATAGCGGAGTCCGATTCGCAGCACGCCATCAGGCCGGCTCACCTGCTCCAAAGCACCAACCACTTCACCGACAAGAGGGCGGAAGTGCTCTGTCCAGCCCTCATAGGCCGTCGTCTCCAGCACCATTGCATCCTGCTTCACCAGCAGACCCGTGGTTCGATCACGAGTGCTGAACCTCGGGAAAACTCGGCGCTGGACTGAAGCTGGCGCTGATGCGCCAATTGCAACTTCGAACTGTTCCTCAGCTTGAGATTCCATCAGAGGCAGAAACTCGCTCAACGCATCCTTGAGCGCTATCCGCGCCTCACCTCCGAACCCGCCCACGACTTCGGGGTAGCGGATCTCCAACACGGTCAGAGCCAGTGGCGGATTGGGGAACGGAGACGTGTCGCCTGGCATTTATCTCCTTGCAACCAGAAGTGTAACCATACTTGATACTAGATACTACCAATCGCAAGCGACAAGACAGGCGGAGCGGTCAGACGTCGAAGTCTTCGGGGTCTAGCACCATGTCCCAGCGGTCGCCGCAGTCTGCGCAGCGATAGGCCACCGAGTCGCCGGGAACCAGCGGGTCATCCTCAGGCCAGTGCGTGATCCGGTGGCACTGCCCCCCGCAGTCCACACACACGATCCGATCGGCGATCACCGGTCCAGCTTGCCGCACCGGCATGAGACCTCACCCATCGCGTAGGGCTTCCCATTCGTCGAGGAGGCTGGAGTCGGTGGCGCGCAGCAGAGTGCGGAGGTCGGCAGCCAGAGCGGCGAGGGCGTCGTTGGCCGCGGCGGCGGGGACGGTCTGGACCAGCGCCTTGTAGCAGTTGGAGAGGTAGCGCAACAGGGCGCCCTCGGAGCGCTTGATGCCATAGCGGGAGACGTATTGGTTGAAGGTGTCGCCGACCTCCATGAGGTCGCGGGCCACCGACTTGGGGCTGGGGCGGTCACCGCCCACCCAGGGGTGGTAGCGGGAGAACACTGCGAAGGCCGGCTCGATGAACTCGGCCTCGGGGCGGGGCCAGGTGACCTCTGACAACCGCTCCATGCGCTCTTCATAGGGCACCCGCTCGGCCTTCATCTGGGCCATGAGGTCGTCGCGGGCCTTGTCTCGCTGGGCCACAAGCACCACGGCGGGGTCCTCCAGCACCGACTCCACCACGCTCAGCGCCTGCCAGTGGTAGTCGGGCGCCTCCGGGTCGAGCGCCTCCAGCGCCTCCACCGCGAACAGTCCGAGCGGCTGGTTCAGCCGGAACTCGTCTTGCAGGTCGAGGTTCACCCGGACCGGGCGGCCGAGATGGTCGGGTTGGTCGAGCACCTCGACGATCTCTGCGTCGATCAGGGAGCGGAACACGCCCACCGCCCGGCGGATGTGGGCCCGTTGGCGGGATCGGGGCTCGTGATTGTCGGTCAGCAGACGCTTCATGGCCCCGCAGCCGTCGCCGGGCCGATCCAGCACGTTGAGCATCATGGAGTGGCTGACCGCGAAGGCGGACTCCAAGGTCTCGGGCTGCCCCTGCCACAGCCGGGCCAGCGTGTCGGCGTCGTAGTGGGCGTAGTTACGCTCGGGCGGCTTCTTCTTCACCAGCTTGCGCCGCTTGACCGGGTCGGACGCAGCCTTGGCCTCCGCCCGGCGGTTCTCCACCACATGCTCGGGGGCCTGCACCCACACGCTGCCCTGCACGTCGAAGCCCCGGCGGCCCGCCCGGCCCGCGATCTGCTGGAAATCCCGTACCGACAGCACCCGGGTGCGTCGACCGTCGTACTTATACAAGCGGGTGAACAGCACCGTTCGGATGGGCACGTTCACCCCCACCCCCAGGGTGTCGGTGCCGCAGATCAGCTTCAGGTGCCCCTGCTGGGCCAGCTTCTCCACCAACAGCCGATACTTGGGCAAGAGCCCGGCGTGATGCACGCCCACCCCGGCCAGCACGAAGCGGCGCAGATCCTTTCCGAACGGGGTGTCGAAGCTGAAGCCGCCCACCGCGTCTTTGACCGCGGCCTTTTCTCCGGCGTCGAGCACGTCGAGGCTGGTGAGGCTCTGGGCCTGCGCGGTGGCCTCCCGCTGGGTGAAGTGGACGATGTACACCGGCGCCTTGTCGGCTCTCAGCAGCTCGGCGATGGACGCGTGCAGGGGCGTCTCCCGGTATTCCACGTCGAGGGGCACGGGCCGTTCTGCAGAGGACACCAGCGCGCTGGCGCGCCCGTTGCGCTTGCTCAGGTCTCGGCGCAGGGCGGCGGTGTCGCCCAGGGTGGCCGACATCAAAAGGAACTGGGGCCGGCTCAGCTCCAGCAGCGGCACTTGCCAAGCCCAGCCTCGGTCCCGGTCGCCGTAGTAGTGGAACTCGTCCATCACCACCAGGTCGACATCGGTGTTGCCGCCGGTGCGCAGCGCTCGCAGCGCCAAAATCTCCGCGGTGCAGGCGATCACCGGCGCTCCCCCGTTCACGGTGGCGTCGCCGGTGACCATCCCCACCTGCTCGGCCCCGAAAGCCGCCACCAGCTCGAAGAACTTCTCGCTGACCAATGCCTTGATCGGCGCGGTGTACACCGACCGGCGCCCCTGGGCCAGCGCAGCGAATGCTCCGGCCAACGCCACCAGCGACTTCCCCGATCCGGTGGGGGTGGCCAACACCACGTTGTCGCCTCCCAGCAGCCGCAGCACCGCCTCCTCTTGATGGGGGTACAACTCCAATCCCGCCGCCTCCGCCCACTCGCAGAACGCCCCCAACAGTTCGTCGGGGTCACCCGTTTGGGGCATGAAGTCGCCGATGACAGGTTGTGCAGGCATCGCGCCAACAGGCTACGGGGCCGAAGCCGGGTAAGAGCTCACGAGACCGAAACACTATTTTCGCCCCATGGCGATTCCCGAGTACGTGGTCTTCGATCTGGAAGCCAACGCCGACCAAGCCCATCCGCCGCGGCACGAGATCATCGAGATCGGCGCGCTTTTGGTCTGCGATGGCGAGCAAGTCGACCGATTCAAGACCCTGGTTCGCCCCACAAGGCCTCTGCGCCCCCAGACGACCGAACTCACCGGCATCACTCAAGAGATGGTGGATGACGCGCCCCGACCCACAGAAGCGCTGCGCTCCTTCCGCCGTTTCGCCGGAAACCGCCCGCTGCTGGCCCACAACGGGCATGGGTACGACTTCGCGCTCCTAGACGCCGCGGGAGAGCAGATCCCCGACCATCAGCGACTCGACACTTTGGAACTGGCCCACGTCGTCTTCCCTCGTGCGGGAAAGGGCATCATCGGCAACATCGATGGCGGAATACCGCCGAACGGCCGCAGCCTGGACGAGTTGGCCCGATACTTCTTCGGAGACCAGCCCCGGAACACCCACCGCGCTCTCAGCGATGCTGTGCTGCTGCATCGGGTGCTGCTAGCGATGTTGGCCGCTATGCAAGAAGACTCAGCCGTGTGCCGTCTCAAGCGCTGGGTTCTCCACCACGGCGGCCACCCGTGGGCGGCGTTTTTGTCACCACAGCCTGAGCGGGTCTCCCTGGCTGACGTCATGCCTCTTCCCGAGCCGCCGCAACCAAGACCACCGACGGGGCGATTCGATTCCGATTCCGTGGCCGAGATGTTCCAAGACGGCGGCACGCTGATGGGCCAGAACCGAGAGCCCCGCCGGCAGCAAACCGAGATGGCCGGGCTCGTAGCCAAGACGCTGGAGAAAGGAGGCCGACGGCTCATCGAGGCCCCCACCGGCACCGGCAAAACGCTGGCCTACCTCGTGCCAGCCATTGCGTTCGGACAGGCCGTCGGAGAGCCCACAGTGGTGGCCCCGCACTCCAAGTTGCTTCAAGACCAGCTGATGATGACCTTGGAAGAACTGCAAGAAGACCTCGGCCCGTTCACCTATGTGCTGCTCAAGGGCATGGCCAACTACATCAGCCTGGATTCGCTGGACGCAGAGCTCGACATCCTCGCCGCTTGGAGCGATGCGGCCGAGGTGGCGAGCGAAGGGGCGCCTGAGTCCGCCTTCGCCCATTCTGAGATCATGGCCTTAGCCATCTGCTGCGGCTGGGTGGCGCAGACCAGAACCGGAGACTGGGACGACCTCCGCACCGGCGCCATCCACAAGAGGCTTCCCGAGCTGCGCCGCCTCCGTCGACAGCTCAGCGTGGCCGAGGCGCCGGGTGGGCCCCCGAGGTCGCCGCTCGATCACCGGGACTTCTACCGCCGGGCCCGCGACCTGTTGCCCGAAGCCGATGTGGCCGTGCTCAACCATGCCCTGCTGGTGACCTGGGACGACTGGCTGCACCACTCCAAGCGCCTGATTCTGGACGAGGCCCATAACCTGGAGGACGCCGCCACCGACGCCCTGTCGGACGGGGTGTCCCAACACGAGATCGCCGAGCTGTGCGACGCCGTGTGGGACCCTTCGCGCCGACGCGGGGCGGTGGCCAATCTGGCCCGAGCAGCCCAGTGGCCCATCGGCACCGAGCCGTTGGCTGCTATTCGCCAGGCCACGGAGGAAATCCGATCGGCGGCGGCCCGATTCGGCCCCGGCTTCGCCCATTACCTCAGGATCCGCACCGGCGCCCGCCAAGAAGACCCTTACCCGATCTCATACCGGATCAAGAAAGGCATCGACACCCTTCATCCCGACTACAAGCAGCCGGTATTGGGACCGGGCCTAAGCCTCCAAGGCGCTTTGTTCAAACTGGCCGATGCGTTCAACGAGGTGAACCTGCCCGAGGAGCTGGCACCCGGATATCGGCGGGACCGTTTGGAGGCCCAGATCAGCCGGTTGGGGAAACAGGCCCGTGACGCGGCGAAAATCATCGGGAAAGTGCTCTGTGCCAGAGAACCCGAAGAGCAGATCGCCATCGGCGGGATCCACCACACCACCGATGGTTGGCAGTGGGAGCTGAGACGCGCCCCCGTGTCGGTGGCTGACCACCTGAGCAGCCTGTGGAAGCGGCTGGACGCCGCCGTGCTCACCTCGGCCACCCTGAGGGTGGGGGGCAGCTTCGCCTACATGCTCGACAGCCTGGGATTGGGCAGCGCCGAGCCCATCGCTCTCGACAGTCCCTTCGCCTGGTTGGCCGAGAACCACATGGTGCTGAGAACCGACTACCTGCCTGCCCCCCGCTCCAGGCTCATGGAGGAGTTCACGTCGTCGGCGGCCTCGGAGATTCCCCAGCTGCTCACCCTCACCGGTGGCCGAGGGCTCGTGCTCATGGCCGCCCGGGCCCGGATGGAGTTCGTGCGGGACCACGCCCGGCCGGTGCTCGACAACGAGCAGATCCCGCTGCTGGCCCAAGGCGACGACGCCGCGCCCGCCCTGGTGGAGCGGATGCGGGCCGAACGGGCCACCAGCTTGATCGCGCTGCGCTCCTTCTGGGAGGGCGTGGACATCCCCGGCGAGGCCCTGAGCTTGCTGGTGATCGAGAAGATCCCCTTCGACTCGCCCGCCGACCCGATCGTGGGGGCGCGCGCAGAGGCGCTGGAGCACCGGGGCAAGGATCCGTTCGCCGACTACATCGTGCCCAAAGCGGCCATCCGCTTCGCCCAGGGTGCCGGGCGGTTGATCCGCACAGAGAGCGACCGGGGAGTCACCGTAGTTCTAGACAACCGGCTGTGCCGTGCCGTCCCTTACCGCGATCAGATTCTCGGGACCCTCCCCGGTCCACCCCGCCTGAAGCGGGCCAACAGCGCCGCGATTGCATATCAGCTCATCGCCGAGCACTTGGGCGATGTGGTATTTGATGAAGCGATGCACCAGCAACTCAAGGCATTGCCCAGGGCTGATCCGTGGTCGGCGTTGGACTACATGGAACTTTCCGAGACCGACCTCGCCGACGAGGCCGTGATCGGCCAACGCCTCGATGAGGTTCGGGAGCGCTTCGGGTTCGAAGGCTGGAGGCCAGGCCAACGAGACACCATGGCCCACTTTATGCAAGGCGACGACGTATTAGCAGTGCTGCCTACCGGATCGGGCAAGTCGGCCACCTACCAAATACCCGCATTATTGTGCCCCGGCGTGACCTTAGTTATCTCCCCTCTGGTGGCTCTGATGAACGATCAGGTGGAAAACTTACGCAGCAAAGGCGTAATGAAAGTGGCTGCCATCCATAGCGGCATCCCCCAAGGAGAGTGGAGGGACGTGCTGCGCGGCACCCATCAGGGCCACTACAAGCTGCTCTATGTCAGCCCTGAGCGGCTCTGGTCTCAAGAGTTCGTAACCGAACTGTCCAAAATCGGCATAGCCCGAATCGCAGTAGACGAGGCCCACTGCATCTCCCAGTGGGGCCACTCCTTTAGACCAGAGTACACCGCCATACCCGAGGCCATAAAGCGGATCGCCAGACATCGCCAGCCCCCGATTCTGGCCGTCACCGCCACAGCCACCCGAAGAGTTCGCAACGAGATCGCCAACCTGCTTGGCTTAAAGTTGAAAAATGAACCGGTGGCCATGTCTCCTGACCGACCGGAGATTCGCTACTACACAGAATCCTGCGACAACAGCCGCGACCGCGACCTGCGGGTGGTTCAGATTGTAGAGGCGTTCCGACTCCAACCGGCCATCGTCTATGTGCCCACGCGCCGACAGGCCGCGTCCATCGCCGGGCTGCTGAAGTCTGCGGGCCACAACGCCTTCGCCTACCACGGGGGCATGGACCACCCCCGGCGACAGCACATCGAGGATGCCTTCCGCCACAGCGAGATCGACATAGTGGTGGCCACCAAGGCGTTCGGCATGGGCATAGACAAACCCGACATCGCCTTGATCGTCCATCTAGAGATGCCCGCCTCCATCGAGGAATACGTCCAGGAGACCGGTCGGGCCGCCCGGGGCGCGGCGGAAGGAACGGGACCGGACACCGGCGCTGCGGTCCTTTTGACCATGACGGGCGATTGCTCGATCCACCGGGCCTTCGTCAAAAGCGCTGCTCCCCGAATCGGACAGGTGCGGCGAATCTGGTCGCGGCTCGAGCCGGGCACCCATGCCTACGATCCCGAGAAGCTCGCCGAGAGCGGCAGCGACGGCGACCCCGAGTCGGTGGCTGCCGCCCTCGCCGTCCACTACCTCCAAGAAGCCGGCGCGGTGCAGCGGCATCCTGACACACCGTGGCAGGGGCGGGTCGCTGTTGTGGCCGATACCGGGCGCCTGCTGGACGAGCTGGAGGTGCATGAGCCCGAGCTTGCTCAGCGGGCTCGCAGCATCCTGGCCTTGGTCGAGAAGCAGGACCGCAAGGACGAGTACTCGGCGTCGGCTTGGGCCAAGAAGCTGGACCGAGAGCCCTGGGATGTTGCCGCCGACCTGTTGGAGCTGAACAAGCGGGACGTTCTGGGGTTCACGGCATGGAAGCATGCCTGGGTGCTGGAAAGGCTGACCAGCAACAACCCCTCCTGGTCTGCGATCGAGGAGTCGGCCGAGGCGCGCAGGGCCAGCGTGCAGGAGAAATCCGACGAGGCGAAGAGACTGGCCCGCTCCTCTGGAGGCTGCCAGCGCAAGAAGATGCTCGACTATCTGGGGGCGGAAGCACCCGAGCAATGCAGCCGGTGCGACGTGTGCCCCCCGCTCCCCCGCCCGTGGGCCGACAGCCATCTCACCCGAGACGGCCTTGTGGCGTCACTTCCGGTGCGCTTGACCATCACCGAGCTCGTGGAGCAAACCGTCGGAGCGCGTTATTCCCGTCAGCGCATGGTGAGCACCCTGGCCGGCCAGAGCGGCGGGCAATACCAACTGCCCGAGCGCTTGGCTAAGCACCCGGCCTTCGGGCGGCTGGCTTTCCTCGGCCCCCAAGAGATCGAGAAGACCATCGACGAGTTGATCGAAAACGGAATGCTCACAGAACACCGGGGAGAACTCGAAGGAACCTCCTACACACACCTGGCGGTACCGGAGCAGGACTGGAACTCGCTGGAAATGTAGGTTGGCAAGCCGTGGCCAGTTTGATCCCCGAGAACATCCCCAGCCGCAACGACGTGCCCGAACGGCTGAAGACCGCCGCTCGACTGCTGCGGGACGCGACGCCTGACAACGTTCTCGTCTCACTGGAGCGAACCGGCGGTGACGAAGCCAGCACCCAAAGGCTTGACCTCGGTTATGAGGGTTCTGATCCCGACGCCGAATCCATCCCCTATCTGGTGGTGTTCGACCCGGCCGCGGGAGTGCTTGTCTTGGAGGCGCCCAGCCTACGACCGCCACGCGCCGCCAAGCGCGGCCGTTTTCGCAAGCCGAGGCAGGTCGACCTCGACCAGGCCCAAAGCGCCATCATCGACCGGGTCGAAGACCTGCAAGCCAAGATCGAATCGCTGCCGACAGCCCGAGCCTTGGCGTTGCCCGATTCAAGCCGCAAGCAGCCCTTGTCGTTGGCCGACGAGAAAACTCCCCGGCTCTATTCCGAGGATTTCGACGAAGACTGCTTGTTGCCGGCGATTCGCCAGATTCTCGGCGGCAAGCGGCCTGGGCTCGACGTCCAGGGCCAGGCCCAGGTGCGCGCCGCTATCAATCCCAAGATCGTGATCGGCCGACAGGGCCAGATGTTCGACACTGCCCCCCGGAATGACGAAGAGTTGATTCGAGTGCTGGATCTGGCCCAAGAGCGCCTCGCCGAGCACCTCGGGCCGGGGTACCGGCTCATCCGGGGCGTAGCCGGAAGCGGCAAGACCCTGGTCCTCACCCACCGGGCCCGCTTCATCGGCCAGGGCATGCCCCGATGGCGCATCCTTTTGGCCTGTTTCAACAAGGTCCTGGCCCAGGCCCTCGCCCAAGAACTCGAGGATTTGGCGAATGTAGAAGTGTCTACCGTCGACTCTCTGGCCAGCAAAGTCATACGCCAAACCGGCGGCACACCGAAATCGGGCAACGACGACGAGGCGTTCCAAGCCCAGCGCCACCAAGCAACTACTGCGGCCGCCTCACTCTCCCCGGCCAAGAGATACGACGTGGTGCTGGTGGATGAGGCCCAAGACCTGGGC
>JAPOSH010000196.1 GCA_026709815.1 bacterium
ACGTCGAGGAAGCCGCATCCAGCGCCCTCAGCGACACAGAGTGAGGCACGCCGTGTTCGGTCCTCTGGGCGGCGATGAACCCGGCCATCTCGCCGGTCATCGCGAAGCCTCGTTCACCCAGCCGACCACGGATCGTTTGAGGACATCGCGCTCCATCTCCAGCTCAGCGACCCTCTTGCGGAGCTTCGCCAGCTCGGCCCGCTCATCCGCGGTCAGCCCGCTCGGCGCGGTCCTGGCGCACCCAGTTCCCGAGCGTGCCCTCACACACGCCCAGCTCCCGGGCCACGCGGGCCGCCGGCCTGCCGGTCTCGTTCACGACCCGAACAGCCCCATCACGGAACTCCCGATCGAAACTCCTTCCCAATCTGGACATAGCCCCTCCTCACAGAGCACGCCTCCACAAAAAGGGGGGAACCTCGCTGATTTCCGCGTTTACCGCTACGGCCCTGACAGATCACAGGCCTTCGTGGTCAAACCCTGAACCCGTCACAAGCCCTGTGGCAGCCGCCGCGATGAGGCTGCCTGCTAGATTGCCGCTGATCGGGCCGATGGTTGTCGCTGCCGAGTGGGAGGCGAGGTGAGGCAATGGAGTACGGGGTAGTCCTTCAGACCGACCCCCCGGCGTGGCGGGTGGTGGAGTTGGCCAAACGGGCCGAGACCCTCGGCTTCCGCTACGGCTGGACGTTTGACAGCCACGTTTTGTGGCAAGAGCCCTTCGTGATCTACAGCCAGATGCTCGCCGCCACCAACCGCATGGTGGTCGGGCCCATGGTCACCAACCCCGGCACCCGGGACTGGACGGTGACCGCGTCGCTGTTCGCCACCTTGAACGATATGTTCGGCAACCGCACCGTGTGCGGTATCGGCCGGGGCGACTCGGCCATGCGGGTGATCGGCCGCAAGCCTTGCAGCCTGGCCACCCTGAGCGAGTCCATGCGGGTGATCAAGGATCTCGCTGAAGGCCGTGAGACCACCTGCAACCGCACGCAGCAGCGCCTCGGTTGGGCCGGTGAATCGGAGCTCAAGGTGCTGATGGCGGCCTACGGCCCGAAGGCCCTTCATGTGTGCGGCAGCGAGACTGACGGGTTCATCCTCCAGCTGGCCGACCCCGCCATCGCCGAGTGGACCATCGCCGCCGTCCGCCGGGCGGCCGAGCAGGCGGGCCGAGATCCCGACAGCCTCTACATCTGCGTGGCCGCGCCCGCCTATGTGGGCCACGACATCGCCCACCAGCGGGAGCAGTGCCGGTGGTTCGGCGGCATGGTGGGCAACCACGTGGCCGACCTGGTGGCCCGCTACGGTGACCAGGGCAAAGGCGTGCCCCAGGCGCTCACCGACTACATCGCCGGGCGACAGGGCTACGACTACCGCGGGCACGGCAAAGCGGGCCACGAGCACACCGACTTCGTGCCCGACGAGATCATCGACCGCTTCTGCATTCTCGGTGGCGAGGACGCCCACCGGGCCAGATTGCGGGAGTTGGAGTCCCTCGGCGTGGACCAGTTCGCCATCTACCTCATGCACGACCAGAAGGACGAGACCCTCAACGCGTATGGCCAGCGGATCATCCCGGCGATGGGCGGTTGAGGGCGAAACAGCGTGCCGAATACCGACGCCATGGCTGAGGCGCACGATCCCCTCGTTTTCGAGCACCGTCTCAAGCAGCAGGCGGCCCTCGAGCAACGCCGCGACGCCGTGATGCGAATCGTCCGCCAGACGGTGACCTTCACGGTATTCTTGGCTCTGCTGGTCGGCTTGTACACCGGCTACAAGGCGTTCGGCCAGTCCATCGACGACGCCCAGCACGACTGGGCCGTGATCGGGTCGGTGCTGCCCCGCACCGACGACCTGAACATGCCTCCGGTGAGCGAGATATTCGGCCAGTTCGGCGAGACGCCCGGAGGCCAAGACCAGATCTACGCGCGGATCCTGTTCGGCGAGGCCCTCTTCACCTTGAGAGAGGCCTTTGCCGGTTTCTTGGTGGGTTTGGTGATCGGCATGGTCATCGCTTTGGCCCTGGCCCAGTGGCGCCGACTCGAACAGGGGCTGCTCCCCTATGTGGTCGCCAGCCAGACCGTTCCGCTCATCGCCATCGCCCCCATCATCGTGATCTGGGGCCGCAAGAACTTCGATGTGTTCCCGTGGGAGTGGCAGGACTGGATGTCGGTGTCTGTCATCGCCACCTACCTCACGTTCTTTCCGGTGGCCGTCAACGGGCTGCGCGGGCTGCAGTCGCCCCGACCGGAGAACCAGGAGCTGATGGCCTCGTATGCGGCCACTTGGTGGCAGGCGCTGTGGCGCCTGCGCCTTCCCGCGTCGTTGCCCTACTTGTTCGCCGCACTCAAGATCGCGGCCACGGCCAGCATCGTGGGGGCCATCGTGGGCGAGATATCGGCCGGGGTTGAGGGCGGGCTCGGGCGTCGGATCCTGCGCGAGGCGTTCAATTACACAACCGGCCCGGACCGCTTGTTCGCCAGCGTGCTGGGTGCCGCGGTGTTGGGGATCTTCGTCTTCCTAGTGGTGACCGGAGTGGAGCGGCTGGTGGTCGGCCGCCATGGCGGGGGGGCCGCGACATGAACGCCATCGATGTCCGGGGGGTGGCCAAAGTCTTCAACCCGGGGAGAAGCAATCAGGTAGAGGCCCTGTCCGGGATCGATCTGTCGGTGGAGTCGGGGGAGTTCATCACGCTCATCGGCCCGTCAGGATGCGGCAAGAGCACCTTGCTGCGGCTCATCGCCTCGTTGCTCTCTCCGTCCGCCGGTTCGGTGCAGGTCAACGCCAAGCCGGCGGAGCAGGCCCGGCTCGACCGGGACTACGGCATGGCCTTCCAGACGGCCGGTCTGTTCGATTGGCGCACTGTGGCCAAGAACATCGAGTTGCCGCTCGAGCTGATGGGCTGGTCGAAAGGCGACCGGCGCCGAAGGTCCGCAGAGATGCTGGATCTCGTCAAGCTCGGCGAGTTCGCCAAGCACCATCCCTCCGAGCTGTCGGGCGGGATGCAGCAGCGGGTGGCCATCGCCCGAGCCCTGGCCTTCAGCCCATCGCTGTTACTGATGGACGAGCCGTTCGGGGCGCTCGACGAGATGACCCGCGAGCACATGCAGGACGAGCTGCTGCGGATCTGGGGGGAGACCGGGACCACCGTGGTGTTCGTCACCCACTCCATCCCCGAAGCGGTGTACCTGTCCACTCGTGTCGTGGTGATGTCGCCCCGGCCCGGGCGGATCGCGGCGATCATCAACGCCGACCTCGGCGATCGCACCGCGGCCACCCGAGATGATACGGCGTTTTTCAAGAAGGTCACCGAGGTGCGCGTCGCCCTGAGGGACGTGGAAGGGTGAACGCGCTCAAGGGGCTCTCCGCCCCCCTCGCGGCCGGTGTGGTGATCTTCGGCTTGTGGCAGGGCGCCCTGTCTTTGCTCGACCCCGACGGCTTTGTCCTGCCCGCCCCCTCCGAGATCGTCGGCGCCCTGATCGACAACTGGGACGAGGTGTATCAGGGCACTCGCATTACCGGCTTCGTCGTGGTGTCCGGGCTGCTCGCCGGGATTCTCCTCGGCGCCGCCGCCGCTTTGCTGGTCACCCGCTTTCGGACCGCCAACGAGACCATCACGCCCCTGGCCGTGGCGGTGAACGCCATTCCCATCATCGCCCTGGCGCCGATCTTCAACAATTGGTTCGGGCTGACCTCGCCCCGGTCGAACCAGGCCATCGTGGTGGCGCTGGTTTTCTTCCCCGTGTTCATCAACACCGCCAGGGGCCTCGTCCGGGTGGATCCAAGCCAAGTCGAGCTCATGGAGTCCTACGCCGCCAACCGCTGGCGCATCACCCGCGAAGTGCGGATTCCCAACGCGATGCCGTTTTTCTTCACCGCGCTGAAGCTGGCCACCTCGCTGGCCGTGATCGCCGCCATCGTGGCCGAGTACTTCGGCGGCCGACAAGACGCCCTGGGCCCCATGATCACACAATCGGCGGGTCTCACCCGATACGACGAAGCCTGGGCCGCGGTGCTGGCCGGTGCTGCCATCGGGGCGGTGCTGTATGGTGTCGTGCTTGTGTTCGAGCGGGTGGCCATGCCCTGGCACTCACTGATCAGATCTCATAGAGAAGAGCCATGAAAGGAAGAGATATGACCGCACGAAGAATCTGGCGTCTGCTGGCCGTCTTGCTCGTCTTCGGTCTCGTGGCCGCGTCCTGCGGTAATGACGACGATGACGCGAGCGAGCCCGCGCCCGCCACTGAGGCTGCTGAGTCGATGGAGATGCAGGAAGTCTCGCTGCAACTCCAGTGGGTGCCGCAGTCTCAGTTCGCGGGCTATTTCGCGGCCCGCGACCTCGGGTTCTACGAGGACGTCGGCCTTGAGGTGACCATCGTGGATGGCAGCGTCGACATCGTGCCGGCCACGGTTCTGGACTCCGGGGCCGCCGACTTCGCCATCTCGTGGGTGCCGCGTGGCCTCGTGCCCCGCGAGGAGGGGCTGAACATCACCAACATCGCCCAGGTGTTCCAGCGCAGCGGCACTTTGCAGGTGTCGTTCGCCGACGCTGGCATCACCGGTCCGGACGACCTCGAGGGCACGCTGGTGGGCAACTGGGGCTTCGGCAACGAGCTGGAGATGTTCGCCGGCCTCAACAGCGTGGGCCTCGACCCGCAGTCCGACGTGACCCTGGTGCAGCAGGACTTCAACATGACCGCGCTCATCAACGGCGACATCGACTCCGCCCAGGCGATGATCTACAACGAGTACGCTCAGGTGCTCGAGACGATCAACCCCGACACCGGCGAGCTCTTCCAGCCCGAGGACTTTTCCGTCATCGACTGGAATGACGTCGGCACGGCCATGCTGCAAGACGCCATCTGGGCCGACGCCGACAGGCTGGAGACCGATGCCGAGTACCGCGACATGGCGGTTCGCTTCGTGGAGGCGTCGTTGCGGGGCTGGATCCACTGCCGCGACAACTTCCAAGAGTGCGTCGACATCGTGGTGGCCGCCTCACCGCCCTTCGGCGGGCCGGGGCACCAGGCGTGGATGATGAACGAGATCAACGCCCTCATCTGGCCGTCGCCCGGCGGCGTCGGGGTCATGGATCAGGCCCTGTACGACCAGACCATCGACGTGGCCACCTCTCAGGGCATCCTCCAGGCCGCTCCCGATGCCGGCGCATTCCGAACGGACATCGCCGAAGAGGCGGTAGCCAACCTGCAAGCCGCGGGCCTCGACGTATACGGCAACGACTTCGCTCGCCGCACCGTCGAGCTGACAGAGGGCGGCAACTGAACGCATGAAATACAGCTTCGGGTTTCCGCTGATGGCCCATCCGCAGAACCCCGAGTTCCTGACCGCGGCGGCCATTGCCGAGTTGGCCCAGGCGGCCGAGGCCGCGGGGTTCGACTGCTGCTGGCTGACCGAGCACCCGCTGCCCGGCGACCGCTGGCTGGCCAGCGGGGGCCACGATGCCCTGGACCCTTTCGTGGGCCTGGCCGTGGCGGCCGGCGCCACATCGCGGCTGCGGCTGCTCACCAACCTGAGCCCGCTGCCGTATCGCAACCCGGCCATCTTGGCCAAGACGGTGGCCACCTTGGATCGCCTCAGCGGCGGCCGGGTCGTACTCGGTGCGGGGGTGGGCTACCTGGAGTCGGAATACGAGGCGGTGGGGGTGGACTTCGAGCGGCGCAATGCCCTGTTCGACGAGAGCCTCGAAGTCATGCGACTGATCTGGACCGGAGAGACGGTGAACTACCAGGGGCTCAACTTCACCATTGCCGACAGCACCGGGCTCCCCACGCCGGTGCAGTCACCGGTGCCGGTGTGGATCGGGGGCAACTCCAAGCTGTCCCGCCGCCGGGTGGCGGAGAAAGCCCAGGGGTGGATGCCCATGCCAAACCCGGCGGCGCTGGCGTCGCGCCGCCGCTCGGCTCATTTGGAGACCCTTGAGGATCTGGCCGCCATGATCGCCTATCTCCGAGACCATGCCGCCTCGGTGGGCCGAAGCGACCCCATCGACATCAAGTACATGGATCTCGAAACCGGGGCCGTGGGAACGCCGGGCTGGAATCCCGACCGGCACTTGGAGAACATCGCCGCGCAGGGCGCCATCGGGGTGACCAGCATGGCGGCGCCCATTGCCGGGGAGACTCGCTCGCAGTTTGCCGATGCCCTGCACCAATACGGTGAGGAGATCATCGCCTATCGTGAGAGCCACTGAGCGCGGCATCTGTTGCGGTTGCCGGGAAAGGAGATTCCCATGTTGAGGTTCGTTGAAGAGATTCTCCTGTTGTTGTTGCGTGACGATAACGGAAAGTTCATCAACGTCACGCAATCTTCCATCGATCGGGCGGTGGCCGGGGCCGTGCTGATGGAGCTGGCCATGGAAAACCGGATCGACACCGACTTGGACCAGCTCGTCTTGCTCGATGCCACCCCGGTGGGCGACAGCCTCCTGGATCCGACGCTGGCCATGATTGCCGAGGGGCAGGGGGCCGAAGGGGAAAAGAGCGATGCCCGCCAGTGGGTGGGCCAGACCGCGCAGATGGCGTCGGGGATCCGGGAGGCGGCGCTGGACCGGTTGGTGGAGCGGGGCATTCTGGAGCGCCAGGATGACCGCTTTTTGTGGGTGTTCCGGTCGCGCCGCTATCCCACCGTCGACGGCGAGGCCGAGAGAGAGGTCAAGCTGCGGATCATGGGGGTGCTGTTCAGCAATGAAATCCCCAGCCCCCGCGATGTGGTGATCATCAGCCTGGCCCATGCCTGCGGCATCTTCAGCGAGCTGCTCTCCCGGCGGGAGCTGGAACAAGCCGGCGCCCGTATCGAGCAGGTGCGCAAGCTCGACCTCATCGGGCAGGCCATGTCCCAGTCGATCCAAGACTTCGAGGTCTGGCTGGCCAACGCTGCGATCCAAGGTCGCGGCTTCTTCTAGGCGGTGGCCATCGCCGGCCCCCCTGCGGAGGCACGATGAGTTGGTTCGACGGTTCGCCCTTGGCCCACAAGGTGGCCTTGGTCACCGGGGCCAGCCGGGGCATCGGCAAGGGATGCGCCCTGGAGCTGGCCGCCGCCGGGGCCGCGGTGTACGTCACCGGGCGCACCACCGGCGCCGGGCAACACCCGTTGCCGGGCACGGTGCAGGCCACCGCCTCCGAGATCGAGGCTGCGGGCGGCGCCGCGGTAGCAGTGGCCTGTGATCACCGCGACGACGACGCTGTGCGGGCGGTGTTCGAGCAGATCGCCGCTGAACAGGGCCGACTGGACGTGCTGGTGAACAACGCCTTCGCCATTCCCGACGAGCTGACGGCCATGCTGCCGTTCTGGGAGGTGCCCATCTCCAACTGGGACGACATGATGGACGTGGGCACCCGCTCGGCCTATGTGGCGTCGGTGCTGGCCGCCCCGGTGATGATCGGCCAGGGCGACGGGCTGATCGCCAACATCAGCTCCTCAGGGGCGGTTGAGTACGCCTGGCATGTGGCCTACGGGGTGGGCAAGTGCGCGCTCGACCGCATGACCGCCGACTGCGCCCGAGAGCTGGCGGACACCGGGGTGTCGATGGTGTCGGTGTGGCCCGGTTTCGTGCGCACCGAGCGCATCAATGCCGCCGTCGATTCCGGGGTGGAGCTGCCGCCGAGCCTGGACGTGTCGGCGGCCGAGTCGCCCCGGTTCACCGGACGGGCGGTGGCCGCGCTGGCCATCGACGCCGACCGGTCTCGCCGCACCGGCCAGGCGGTGTCGGCCCGGGCCCTGGCCGACGCCTACGGCTTCACCGATATCGACGGCCGTTTGCCTTCCGGCCCCTTGCACGACCGCACCGGCTGATTGCCGGGAGGGGCCATTGACCGCGGTCGAGCCGTTCGCCATCGAGGTGGCCCATGAGGTGCTCGATGACCTGCATCGACGCCTCGACGCCACCCGGTGGTTCGACCCGCTGGCCGGCGCCGGGTGGGACGAGGGCATCGATTTGGATTACCTCAAGGAGTTGTGCCGCTACTGGCGCCACGACTTCGACTGGCGTGCCGTCGAAGCCCGGCTCAACAGGCTTCCCCAGTACACCACGGTCATCGACAGCCAGCGGCTGCACTTCATCCACGCCCGCAGCCGCAATCCCGACGCCATGGCGCTTGTTGTCCACCACGGGTGGCCCGGCTCTGTCACCGAGTTCGCCAAGGTGGTCGAGCCGCTGAGAGAGCATTTCCACGTGGTGTGCCCGTCGCTGCCCGGCTACGGCTTCTCCGGTCCTACCGCCGAGCCCGGCTGGACGCCCCGGCGGATGGCCGCCGCTTCGTTGAAGCTGATGAGCCGCCTGGGTTACGAGCGGTTCGGCGCGCAGGGCGGAGACTGGGGGGCCATGGTCACCGCGCAAATGGCCTTGGGCGCTCCAGAACGGCTGGCGGGCATCCACCTGAACCTGATGATCACCCCCGAGCCCCCGCCCGGCGCCGTGCGCGATTTGACCGCGGAGGAGTTGGCCGACCAGGCCGAGGCCCGGGCTCGCAACCGGCTGGAGCGGGGTTATCGGGAGCAGCAGGCCACCCGGCCGCAGTCGCTGTCGGTGGGGCTGAACGACTCCCCGGCCGGGCTGGCCGCCTGGATTGTGGAGAAGTTCCGGGCCTGGAGCGACATCGGCCCCGACAATGACATCGGGGCCGCCTTCACCAAGGACGAGCTGCTGGCCAATGTGATGGTCTACTGGGTGACCGGCACCATTGCCTCGGCCAACCGCCTCTACTACGAGACGCGTGTCGGCGGACGGGGCTCTTCGGCGCCGGATCGGCGGGTGGAGGCGCCCACCGCCTATGCCCGTTTCCCCGGCGACGGCATCAGCCCCCTGCGGCACTGGGCGGAATACTGGTACAACATCGTCCGCTGGACCGAGATGCCCCGTGGCGGCCACTTCGCCTCCCTCGAAGCGCCCGACCTGTATGTCGCTGAAGTGGTCGAGTTCTTCGATAGCCTCAGATGATGCTAGCGCGACGACCAAGACGCGGGCGCAAAGAGAGATGAGCCGTTTTTTCAATGCGTACGGAAGTTTCGTGGGCCGCCGCCCCCGAACGGCGTTGGCCCTGGTGGTGGCCATTACCGCGGTGGCCGTGTTCGGCTTCACGCTGACCGCCGATCTGGCCGACGACCAAGACGCATTTCTGCCCGATGGCAGCGAGCTGGTGGCCGCCATGGACAAGCTGGCTGAGAGCTTCCCCGAGTCGGCTCAGCTCGAGGCCGTGCAGGTGGTGCTGCGCGGCGATGTGCTGAGCCCTCGCGGCGCAGCGGACTCGATGGCCGCCACCGATGCCGTGGCCTCGCATCTGCAACTGGCCCGCTACCTGTTCTCGGCCCGCCCGCCGACCTCGCCCGGCCATGTGCTGTCGGCCATGTTCGCCGGTCCCGACGGCGATCCGAGCAGCGTCGACCTGGCCGCCTTCTCGCAGAGCGACATCGACGCCGCCATGGCCGACGAGGCCAACGCCGAGCTGGTGTCGGTGCTCGACGAGCTGGTGGCGTTGGACGACGACGGCTCGGTGGCGGGGGGAATCGGCGTGGTGACGGTGAACGCCGCCGGCGACGACGAAGGCCTCGCCGAGGCCCAGGTTTCCGCTGACGACGCGGTGCAGGCGCTGACGCTGGGCGGGCTGGATTCGGCCCGCACCTTGTCTTCGGGCAAGGTCGAGAAAGAGTCCAGCGACTCGTCGAGATCGTCGCTGGGCCTTCTGATGGCGCTGGCTTTCGTGGTGATTGCCGTGCTGTTGGTGCTGTTCTACCGGCAGGTCAGCGACGTGCTGTTAAGCCTGGGCGGGCTGGTGCTGACCATCGTCTGGGCCCTGGGCTTCCAGGGCTTGTTGGGCCCCGACGGGCTGGATCTCATCGGAGCGCCCAGCGTGTTGGGCCAGATGGTGCCCGTGATGCTCATCGGCCTCTGCGTCGACTACGGGATCCAGGGCACGTCGCGCTACCGCGAGATACGGGCGGAGGGCGCCGAGGCGTCAGAGGGCATCTCGAGGTCGGTGGCCGCCGTCATGCTGCCGCTGGGCCTCGCCGGGGTGACCACCATCGTCAGCTTCCTCACCAACCTGTTCGGAGAGATCTCCGGTCTGGCCGATTTCGGCGTGGTCGCCGGGGTGGGTGTGGCTTGCGGGCTGTTCGTCTTCCTCACCGGGGTCCCCGCGGTGCGAGTGCTGCTTGACCGCCGCAGCCAGGCCCGGGGCAGACAGCCGGTGGTCCGCCCCATTGAGCAGGCCATTCCAGGAGCGGGACGCCTGGTGGGGGCCATCGGCGCGGCCACGGTGCGCAAGCCTGCGGCCATCTTGGTTCTGGCCGGTGTGGTCACGCTGTTCTTCGGAGTCATGGCCGCCAGGCTGGGCACCTCGTTCAACTCGACTGATTTTCTGCCCGACGGCACCGAGAGCAAAGAAGACGTGGTGTTCGTCACCGACAAGCTCGGTGGCAACACCGAACCGGTCACGGTGATCGTCGAAGCGGAGATATCCAATGACCGCACCATCCGCAACCTTCTGGACTTCGCCTCGGCCATCGAAGACCCCTTGCAGCGCCCCGAGGCGGTGAGCAGCGGCATAACGCAGTCGATGGGCACCTACTACGAGGGCCTGCCGGCGTCGATCACCGCCCAGGTGGAAAGCGAAATCGCTCTGAACCGCGCCAATCCCCTGGTGGTGGAGCAGGCAGCCATCGACAGGGCTTTAGACCTAATCCGCTCCCACGACCCAGCCAGGTTCGACTCCGTGGTCGCCCTCGGCGCTGACGGCGCGCAGGACCGCACCATCTTGCAGTTCAACGCGCTGACCGGCGACGCCGAGCGCACTCGCGATCTGTTCGCCCAGGTGGACGGCTTGTGGTTCGGCGACGACGAGGACATCACGCCGATTGCCGGTGAAATCACATCGCTGGAGGTTTCCGACAGCCTGACCGACAGTCAGGCCACCTCGATCGCGTTGACCATCGTGGCTGCCCTAGTGGTGCTGGTGCTCTTCTTCTGGTTCACGGAGTTCCGCCCCATGCTGGCCATCCTCGCGGTGCTGCCCATCTTGTTGGTGCTGGTTTGGGTGCTGGGCACCATGACGCTGCTGGGCTTCGATTACAACGTGGTGACCGCTCTCATCACCGCCTTGTCCATCGGAATCGGTGTGGACTACACCATCCACATCACCCACCGTTTCATCGAGGAGCGCGAGCATCGCGGCCGGTCGATCGGCGAGGCCATCAACACCACGATGCGCACCACCGGCGGGGCGCTGATCGGCTCCGCGCTGACAACCGCCCTGGGCTTTGCGGTCCTGGTGTTCAGCCCGATCCCCCCAATGGGCCAGTTCGGCCTGCTCACCGCCATCACCGTCTCGTATTCGCTGATCGCCGCGGTCGTGGTGCTGCCTCCCATGCTGGTGACCTGGGCCGCCTATCACCACTGGCGCCGGTCCCAGGGCTGACCCCACGGCAGCGGCGCCGCATTGCCTGTTTCGCAGATCCCCGACCGCTCGGGTGGCGCCGGGGGCGCTTTCAGTCGATGAGCCCGCACTGGCGGGCTCGGTCGAGGGTCACCTCGAACAGCCGGGTGGTGGCGGCGTCGATCATCATGCCCTTGTAGTTGGCCGCGCCCTGGCCTTGGGCCTCTGCGGCCCGTACCGCGTCCACCACGCCCCGGGCCTCGGCGATCTCCTCGGGGCTGGGAGCGAACACCCGGTTGGCCACTTCGATCTGGCTGGGATGGATGCACCACTTTCCCACCCCGCCCAGCATCGAGAAGGTGGCCGCGCTCTTCTCGTAGCCGCCGGGGTTGGCGATGTTGGCATACGGCCCGTCGATGGCGTCGATGCCCGCCGCCCGGCAGGCGATGATCATGCGGGTCCGGGCGTAGTGCCACACGTCGCCGGGGTAGCGCAGGGCGGCTTCGCCGTCGGTGACCCCGATGTGGCCGAGGCGCATCCCCTGGCTGGCCGACAGGTCGCCCACTCCCAGGGTGAGGGCTTCTAGCCGGGGGCTGCACCGGGCGATCTCGTCGGCGGTCTGGATGGCCTCGACTTCTTCCACCAGGCACTCGATGCCGATGCGGCCCACCTCGAGGCCCAGCTTGAGTTCGAGCTGAGTCAGCATGTCGTCCACGAACCACACCTCGCGGGGCCCTTTGATCTTGGGCACCATGATCACGTCGATGTTGGCCCCGGCGCCGGTGACCACCTCGGCGATGTCGTCGTGGCACCACTGGGTGTGGACGCCGTTGATGCGATACGAGCGGATCTTGCGACCCCAGTCCAGTTCGTTGAGCCCGGCGATGATGTTGCGGCGAGCCCCTACCTTGGCCGCCGGGGCCACCGCGTCCTCAAGGTCCAAGAACACCATGTCGGCCTCGCTCTGGGCCGCCTTGGCGATCATCTTGGCGGAGTGGCCGGGGGTGGACAGCTCCGATCGCCTCATGTGGGTCCGCCTTTCCCGTCGCTCTTGGCTCATTGGCTCTCCTTTGACTTCAATTCGGCTGCCTTCAATTCAGCCATCACCTCGTCGGTGTGCTCGCCCAGCTTGGGCGCGGGGCGGTACACCCCAGTGGGCGACTCGGCGAAGCGGATCGGCGTGTTGGGGGTCACCACCGGTCGGGCGGAGCCGGGGTGATCCACTGCCACCAGCATCTTGCGGGCCTTCACCTGCTCGTTGCCAGCCAGGTCGGCGGCGTTGTTGACCGGCCCGCAGGGCACCTGATCGGCCAGAGCGTCCACCACCTCGGCCTTGGTGCGCCCGCCGGTCCACGCGGTGATCGCCTCGCGGACTTCGTCGCGGTGCAGCACCCTCCGCCGGGCGCTCTTGTAGCGGTCGTGGTCGATCATGTCCTCCCGCCCGATGATCCGGCACAGCCGCTCCCAGTGCCGGGGGCCGGGCGCGGCGATGGCCACCTGACCGTCGGCGGTGTCGTACAGCTCGAACGGGCACAGCGAGGGGTGCTCACTGCCGCGGGGGGCTTGGATCTCCCCGGTGTAGGTGTAGCGCCAGGTCATCGACTCGCACAGCGCCATCAGGGCGTCCACCATCCCCACGTCCACGAACTGCCCCTCGCCGGTGCGGCGGGCGTGGTGGAGGGCGGCCAGAATGCCCGACACCATCATGGCGGCGGGATACAGATCACCCACGCTGGGGCCGCTGGCCACCCGGATGCCGTCTTCGGTGCCGGTGTAGCTGATGAGCCCCGACATCGATTGGGCCACGATGTCGTAGGCCGGCCAATAGGTGTAGGGCCCCTCGCCGGTGCGGGGATCGCCGAACCCCCGGATGGCGCCGTACACCAGGCCGGGCCGGCGCTCTCGCAGCACCTCATAGCCCAGGCCGAGCTGGTCCATGACCCCGGCCCGATAGTTCTCGACCACCACGTCGGCCGTCTCCACCAGCCGGAGGAAGGCCTCTGCGCCGTCGGGTTCTTTGAGGTCGAGCACGACACTGCGCTTGTTGCGGTTGTTGCTGGCGAAGTATCCGCCGAAGAAGTGATCCTCGTCGGCCTCGGTATAGGGGCCGATCACCCGGACCGAGTCGCCGTGGGGAGGCTCCACCTTGATCACGTCGGCGCCCATGTCGGCCAAGATCATGGTGCAGAACGGCCCGGCCAGCGCCTGGGTGAGGTCCACGATGCGAACATCGGCCAGCGGCCCGGAGCGCCCGGGGATCATCGACGCGGCATGCTCATGGGCGGTGAGGTAGCGGCCCGATTCGTCGAAGGCGGCGCTCACTGCGGCCCCCAGTGGCTGCGCCGCTTGATCAGCACCAGCCGCTCGATCTCGCACACCACGTCGCCGTGCTGGTTGCGGCCCCAGTGCTTGAACCGCACCACCCCGGCGTCGTCGCGCTCGGGGTCTTCGGCGGTGTCGAGCACTTCGGTGTAGGCGGTGATGGTGTCGCCGTGGTGTACCGGCCTCTTGAACCGCACGGCGTCGAGACCCAGCTCGCAGAGCGCGTTCTCCGCGGTGTCCTGGCTGGCCAGCCCCACCGTCATCGAACCGGTGATTAGCCCGAACACCAGGCGTCCGTCGCCCAGGGGCGAGCCGGCCATGATCTCCTCGTTCCAGTGCGACTGGGCGGTGTTCATCACCTGCTTGGAGAGGTAATTGTTCTCCACCTCGTCGATGGTGGCCGACCGGGCGTGGCGCATGCGCCGGCCCACCGCGAAATCCTCGAAATAGTTGCTCGACCCGGTGAGGTTTGTGAGCGAGTCCATTGTGTTCGCCTATCTCAACGGGGAGGGGGGCAGCAGATGGTCGGACACGATGCGCTGCATGATCTCGCTGGTGCCCTCGAATATCTTGGTGAGGCGGGCGTCGCGCCAGTAGCGCTCGACGGGGAAGTCGGTGGTGTATCCCGCGCCGCCGTGGATCTGGAGCGCCTCGGAGGTGACCCGCTCCGACATCTCCGATGCCAGGTACTTCACCATCGCGCCGCTCATGTCGGATTTCTCGCCTGCGTCGGCGTTGGCGGCCACCTGGTACATGAGGGCGCGACACGCTTCGATCTCCGACGCCATGGCAGCGATCTTGAACCGGGTGACTTGGAAATCTCCGATCGGCCGCCCGAACTGCTCCCGCTGTTGCGCATAGGCGATGGAGTCCTCCAGCGCTCCCCGGGCGAGGCCGATGGAGCGGGCCGCGGTGTGGATGCGGGGGGTGGCCATGGCGGCCGCGGCCCGCTTGAACCCGTCGTCGGCCTCGGCCTCGGCCCGCTCGCGTCCGATGAGGCAGTCGTCGGGCACGAAGCAGTCGTCGAACGAGAGCTCGAAGGTGCGCCAACCGTGATAGCCGATCTTTCTGATCGGATTGGCTGACACGCCCCCGGGGAACCCTCCCGGCGCCTTGTGCACCGCGAACTGCCGGATTCCCGAATGGCGCTTGTCGGGGTCGTAGGGCTTGTTGCGGGCCACCACCAGGATGCAGTCGGCCTGATCGGCGAACGTGCACCACATCTTCTGGCCGTTGAGCAGCCAGCCCCCGTCAACCTTGGCCGCCCGGGTCCTCACCGACGCGATGTCCGACCCTGCGCCGGGCTCCGACATGGCAAAGCACCCCAGCCACTCGCCCCGGGCGGCCAGCGGCAGAAACCTCTCGCGTTGGGCGGGGTTCAGCCACAGGGCGATTCCCGAGCGGGCGATGATGCTGGCCACGCTCAACCACGCCCGCGACAGCTCCTCGGTGGCCAGCGCGTACTCGAACACGCCCAGCCCCAGCCCGCCGCAGCGCTCCGGCATCATGATGCCGAAGAATCCCAGCTCGCCCATCTCCTCGCGCAGCCCGTCGGGGATGAGGCCACGCTCGGGGTCGAGCCGATTGGCGATGGGCAGCACCTTGTCCATGGCGAAGCTGCGGGCCATCTCCTGGATGGCTTCCCGCTCATCGGTGCGGTAGGGCGCCGGGATCGTCGGGCGGGGTTCTACCAGGGTTCGGGCCATGCTCAGTCCCGCGACGCCCGGCGCCGCTTGGCTACCAGATTGGTGCGCTGGTACTCGAGCACCAGTTCGCCCCGCTGGTTGCGGGCCTCGGTGTGCCAGGTGACGATCCCGGTGCTGGGCCTGCTGGCGGACTCCCGGGCCTCGAGCACCCTGGAGCCGGCCGTCAGCGTGTCGCCCGGGTAGACCGGCTGGTGGAACCGGACGCCCTCCATGCCCAGGAACGGCCCCCCCGTCTCGCTCAAATCCTCCACCGACAGCCCGACCACGGTACACAGCACCAGCATGGGGTTCACCACCACGTCGGGATGGCCGTGGGCCCGGGCGAACTCCGCGTTGAGGTGCATGGGGTTCCAGTTGCAGGTTGCGGTGGAGAACAGCGCATTGTCGCCGCTGGTGATAGTCCGCCCCCAGTGGTGGCCGAACGCCCGGCCTGCCGGGAAATCTTCGAACTGGTTGCCGTGGGGCACCAGCGGAAAGCTCTCGAAATCGGGCTCGCCCATCAGCCTCCGACGCTAACAACTTCTTGACAATCGCGCGTCGGCGATCAACCATTGGTCCGTGACCGTGGAGGCTGTTGCGGCGCACGAGGCGTTCCACCACCGGATTCTGGAAGTGGCCCGCACTCTCACCGAGGCCGAGCAGATCGCGCCGTCGGCGTGTGCGGGGTGGCGGGTGCGCGACGTGGTGGCTCACATCGGCGCCGGTGCCCGCAACCTGATCGACCCGCTTCCGGTGCCCGATGAGCGGCTGCCCCTGCCCTCAGTGCGCGAGCGGGAGCACGACGTGCATGTGGACATCCGCCGAAGCTGGCCGATGGCCGAGGTCGTCGAAGAGCTCGACCACTACGGCGCTGAGCGGCTGGCCCGGCTTTCGGCCCTCCAAGAGGAACCGCTGGCCTCGGCGCCGCTGGAGGTCCCCGGCTTGGGCACCTACCCCATGCATGCGGCGGCCAACGGCTTGGCCTTCGACTGCTTCTGCCACCTCTACCACGACATCGCCGCACCCGGCGGCCCCGTTCAGCGAGAGCTGCCCGCGCCCGCCCACGAGGAGCTGTATCCGGTGGTGCAGTGGATGATGTGGGGGCTGCCGCAGATGCAGGGGCCCGAGCTCGACGAATCGCTCATCGCGCCGATCACCATCTGCCTGACCGGCCCCGGCGAGAGCATCTGGACGGTCCGCCGCCCCGATCCCGACGGCGGCCTGGTTGTCGAGGAAGCAGGAGGGGGCGATGCGGCGGTCACCTCTGCTGCCTTCGACTTCGTGTCGTGGGGAACGGCCCGCACCCCGTGGCGGGCGGCCTGCGAAATCGATGGCGACGCAGGTCTGGCATCCGGCTTCCTGTCCACCCTGAACATCGTCTGAGCGGCGATCCACAAGCGGAGGTGCCCAAATGAGCCTTCAACCCGGTGCTGTCAACCTGGCCAAGCAGGACGACATCGCCCGTTTCGGCGCTGCGCCCTATGAGTACTTCGAGGTGCTGCGCCAGCAGGCGCCGGTGTTCTGGAACCCGCCGCCCGAGCCCCAGAACCCCGGGTATCTGCCGTGCCCCGGCTTCTGGGTGCTGTCGAAGTACGAGGACGTGGCCCTGGCCTCCAAAGACCACGAGCGGTTCTCGGCGTGGGAGAACTCCGTGCTGTGGACCAACGTGCGGGAAGACCCGGCCGAGCTGGCCGCCCAGCGGGCGGGGTTGTTGGGCATGGACCCGCCCCAGCACACCCAGTTCCGCCGTCTCATACAGCCGGGGCTGACCCCCCGCAAGGTGGCCGACCTGGAGCCCTTCATCCGCGGGCACGCTCAGGAGGTGGTCGCAGAGCTGACCGAAAAAGACCAGGTGGAGTTCGTCTTCGACGTGGCCGCCGAGTTGCCGATGATCCTGTTGTGCCAGCTCATGGGCGTCCCCCAGGACCAGCGCCACGAGTACATGCGCCTGGGCAACAAGGCGGCCAGCTTCGAGCACAACCCGGAGTTCCAGAACGACATCTTGGAGCTCTACCTGTTCCTCGACGAGGTGGTGAAGTCGCGCCGCGACGCCCTCGGCGACACCATGCTGTCGAAATATCTGGACGGCGAGGTAGACGGGCGGCACCTCACCAGAGACGAGATCACCCAGTTCTTCTTGACGCTGTCGATCGCCGGCCACGAGACCACCCGCAACACCACCGCCCACTTCGTGCGCCTGATGGACGAGCACCCCGACCAGAAGGCGCTGCTGCTCGAAGACCTCGATGGACGGCTGCCCAACGCGATAGAGGAGGTGCTGCGGCACTCCCCGCCGGTCATGCAGTTCTGCCGCACCGCCACCTGCGACATCGAGCTGCGCGGCGTCACCATCCCCAAAGACGACAAGGTGTATCTGTCCTACGTCTCGGCCAACCGCGACGAGGAGGTGTTCGACGACCCGAACCGGTTCGACATCGCCCGCCCCAACGCCGATCTTCACCTGGCCTTCGGCACCGGCCCCCACTTCTGCCTCGGCGCCTCTTTGGCCCGCACCCAGCTCCGGTGCGTGCTCGGCGAGCTGTACCGGCGGCTGCCCCACATCGAGCTGGCCGGTCCGCCCACGCCCATGAACAGCGTTTGGTTCAACGGCTTGAACGCCATGCCCCTCAACGTCTGCCCGGTCTCATCCAAGTAACAGGCATTGATGTCTCGCGGTTGTCAGTGAACTCGCGCCTCCCCGATCCCGAGGAGTTCGCCGCGGTATGTGCCGCCGACGGCGAGCTGCGCCTTGCGGTACGGCATTGGACCGGGGGGCTGCGCCTAGAGGCCGGCCGCCGATGCACGGGTTTCACCGTCGCCGACGGCCAGATCACCGCCGGGGTGCCTGAACCCGGCGAGGGGGTTGTCACCATCACCGGTCCTGAAGAGGTCTGGGCCCCGCTGTTGGCGCCCGTGCAGCCGCGGTTCGCACAGGTCTCGGTGCTGACGGCCAGCGGCGAAGCGGGCCTTCAGCGGGGGCTCACCGACCCGCTGCTTTGGTGGCAGTACCTGCCTGCGGTGAAGCGGGCCGTGGAGCTGCTGCGGGCCCCGGGCCCAGCCGAGGAAGCGGCGATTTTGGAGACCGGCCCGGTGCCCCGCCACGACAGCCCGGTCGGGCGGTATGTCCATGTGGAGCTCGACGGGTCGGACCACCGCGTCTACTACGAAGAGGCTGGTGCGGGCATCCCTGTGTTGCTCCAGCACACCGCCGGGGCCAACAGCCTCCAGTACCGCCACCTGTTCGAGGCGCCCGAGATCACTCGCCGCTTCCGTCTGATCGCCTACGACCTGCCTTACCACGGCAAATCGGTGCCCCCGGTGCAGCAGCGCTGGTGGGAGCGCGAGTACCGGCTCGAAGGCGGCTTTCTGCGACAGGTGCCCCGGGCGCTGGCCCGGGCGCTGAATTTGGACCGGCCCGTGTTCATGGGCTGCTCGGTGGGTGGGCTGTTGGCCCTCGATTTGGCGCTTTGCCACCCCGAGGAGTTCCGGGCCGTCGTCTCCCTCGAGGGCGCGCTGCACATTCCCGGCGACCGGGAGGCGTTCTTGGGATTCTGGCATCCGCAGGTCAGCAACCACGCCAAGGCGGCGTTGATGGAGGAGCTCTGCTCTCCCACCGCCCCGCAGCCCTACGTCAAAGAGGTGTCGCAGGTGTACGCATCGGGCTGGCCTCCCTCGTTTTGGGGCGATCTCTACTACTACCTGGCCGACTTCGACATCCGCGACCGCGCCGGCGAGATCGACACCGATCTCACCGCAGTCCACATCATGAACGGCGAGCACGATTTCTCCGGCACGGTCACCGCCGGTCTCGATGCTCACCGGGCCATCGCGGGATCCACGCACACGGTGATGGAAGACGTGGGGCACTTCCCCATGCAGGAGAATCCCGAGGCGTTCATCCGCTACTTGCTGCCGGTGCTCGAGCTGATCGAAGCCCGGTCGCACTGAGCCAAACCAACAGGAGAAAGCCATGGGAGCACAGATCGCGGGAAGGCCGGTGGTGGTCACCGGCGGGGCAAGCGGTATCGGCGCTGCCTTGGCCGTCGAGGCCGCGGCCCGGGGCGCGTCGGCGGTGGCGGTGGCAGATGTGGACGTCGAAGCCGCCGAGACCGTCGTTCGAGCCATCGTCGACAACGGCAGCGAGGCCCGGGCCTACCAATGCGACGTCACCAGCCCCGAATCGGTTGCAGAGGCGGCCGACGCGGTGGCCCGAAACCACGGCGCACCTGCGCTGGCCTGCGCCAACGCGGGCGTCATGGCCTCTCTGGCGCCCTTGCTGGAAAGCTCCCACGCCGATGCCGAGTGGACGATGAGGGTCAACGTCTTGGGCACGCTCCACACCCTCCAGAGCTTCGGGCGGCTCATGGCCACCGGCCAAGAGGCCGGATGGCTCATGGCCACCGGCTCTGAGCACTCCGTGGGCGTTCCCCACGTCGGCGCCGGGGCCTACACCGCCTCCAAGCACGCCGTGCTCGCCCTGTGCGACGTGCTGCGAGGCGAGCTGCCGCCCCATGTGGGCATCAGCGTGGTGTGCCCCGGCCTCACCGCCAGCCGGCTGTGGGACTCAACCCGCCATCGCCCCGGCCAATACGGGGGCGCGGCCGACAGCGACCCGGCCGCTGGGATGCTCATGGAGCAGAAGGGGATGAGCGCCGCCACCGTGGCCCAGAGGGCCTTCGACGGGGCGGCCGCAGGCCGTTTCTTGATCCCCACCCACTACCACATCCGGCACTATGCCCAGCGGCGGGCCGATGAGCTGGCCGAGGCGTTCGAGCTCCTCTCGGCCATCGACACCACCGACTACGACCTCGCCACCGTTGTGGCCCAATTCCAATCCGAGTCCGGCTAGCGCGGGAGCGGCGACGGGCCTCTCGCGGCGGCCGCGGTGCCCGAATCTCGATCCTGGCCGGTTTTCGGCCCGCCGCGTCACCGGATCGGGCTAGCCTGGCGTTGGAATGCGAGCTTCAGGGGATAGAGGTCGAAGATGGAACTAGATGAACTGATCTTGGTCAGCGTGGACGACCATGTGGTCGAGCCCCCCGACCTGTTCGAAGGGCGCCTGTCGCGGGCGGCTGCGGATCGGGCACCCTACGTGGCCAGGCTTGAAGGCGGGCGGGACGCGTGGGTGTTCGACGGCGATCCTCTGCCCAGCGTGGGGCTCAACGCCGTCGCCGGCCGCGTGCCCGAGGAGTACGGCCTCGACGCCACCTCGTTCGACGAGATGCGAGCGGGCTGCTATGACGTTCACGAGCGCATACGCGACATGAACGTGAACGGCGTGCTGGGCTCGATGAACTTCCCCAGCCTCACCGGCTTCTGCGGCCAGCTCTTCTACTCCTGCGACGACAAGGCGGTGGCGCTCGAGCTGCTGAGGGCCTACAACGATTGGCACATCGAGGATTGGTGCGGCGCTTACCCGGGGCGGATGATCCCGCTCGCCATCCCGCCGCTGTGGGATCCGCTCTTGATGGCCGCGGAGGTTCACCGGGTGAGCGCCAAGGGCTGCCACGCCGTCACGTTCAGCGAGAACCCCGAGAAGCTGGGTTTGCCGAGCCTCCACAGCGATCACTGGGATCCCTTCTGGGAGGCGTGTTGCGATGCCGAGACGGTGGTCAACATGCACATCGGCTCTTCATCGCAGATGGTACAGACCTCTTCCGACGCTCCGATCGACACCCTCATGACGCTTCAGCCGATGAACATCGTGCTGTGCGCCACAGATCTGGTGTGGTCGCCGGTCTTGCGGAAGTACCCCGATCTCAGGATTGCGCTGTCCGAGGGGGGAATCGGCTGGATCCCGTACTTCTTGGAGCGCATCGACTACACCTACGCGCACCATCACCGCTGGACCAATCAGGACTTCGGCGGTCTGCGGCCCAGCGAAGTCTTCAACCGGAACGTCCTCACCTGCTTCATCGACGACGCGGTCGGGGTGGAGACCAGGCACCACCTCAACATCGACCACATCCACTGGGAGTGCGACTACCCCCACTCCGACTCCTCATGGCCCAATGCCCCCGAGACGGTGATGAGGTACCTTCAAGGTCTTCCCGACGAACAGATCAACAAGATCACCCACCTCAACGCGATGAGCAATTTCTCTTATGACCCGTTCGCCCATATCCCGCGCCAGGACTGCACCGTCGGTGCGCTGCGGGCCCAGGCCGCCGACGTGGATACCACATTGGTCTCCTATGGCACCGCGAAGTTCCAAGCCGAGGGCATCGTCACCGCGGTGACGCTGGCCGAGCGGATGGCGTCCCAACACCGATAGCAAAGGGGGAGACCCGATGGCAGATTACGATTTCATCACCTACGAGAGCCTCAGCGCAGGACGGGTGGTCCGCATCATGATGAACCGGCCCGATGCCCGCAACGCGCAGAACCGCGGCCTCCTCGTGGAGTTGGACGACGCCTTCATGCGAGCCGAGCGCGACGACGACGTGCGCGTGGTGATCCTGGGCGGGAACGGCAAGATGTTCTCCTCGGGCCACGACATGGGCTCAAAGGTGGCCCTCGAGGAGTACGCCACGCACCCGACGCGGTTCATCAACGGCGGGAGCCGGGTCGGCACCGAGAGCATGGTGCTGCAGGAGTGGCACTACTACTTCCAGAACACGCTTCGATGGCGGAACCTCCGCAAGATCACGGTGGCCCAAGTGCACGGTCCGGTCTACTCCGCGGGGCTGATGCTGGCGTGGTGCTGCGACCTGATCGTCGCGGCCGACGACACGACCTTCGCCGATGTGGTCGGCACCCGGCTGGGCATGGCCGGGGTGGAGTACTACGCCCATCCCTGGGAGTTCGGTCCCCGCAAGGCCAAGGAGCTGATGCTCACCGGCGATTCCCTGGATGCCGATGAGGCCCACCGGCTGGGGATGGTGAGCAAAGTGTTCCCGCGCCAGGAGCTCGCAGAGCGCACGGTGGAGTTCGCCGAGCGGATCGCGGTTGTGCCCACGTCCGCCGCGCTGCTGATCAAGGAGTCGGTCAACCAGACGATGGACGCGATGGGCTTCACCAATGCCCTCCAGTCGTGCTTCACGATTCACCAACTCAACCACGCCCACTGGGCGTCGATCTCCAACGGCCAGCGGCAAGTGGGCGTGGCCGAGTTCGACGAGGGAGTCCAAGACTGGCGCACCGCACCTCCCGTGCAACCCGCTCAGAAGTCCGAAGTCGGCGGCAAACCCGCCTGAGCCCATTCGCTAGCCCAATCACAACCCGCAACCGGCGGAGTTCATCCCTTTCTAAGAGGGTGCGCGGATAGGCGGCGTCGTTTTTGGCCGGTTTTAGCTCGGCGGTTCAGCCCGGCGGTTCAGCTGAGCAGCACGGGGATGGCCTGGTCGGGCTGCCAGTTGGTGGTTCCGGTGTCGGGGAATGGGTCGGGCGGTGGTGCGACGCGGTGTTTGCCGGTTTGGGGGTCGGTTTTGATTTGGTGGTGGTGTTCGTGGATGTCGTGGTGGCAGTCGTTGCAGACGGTGACGAGGTTGGGGTAGTCGGTGTTGCCGCCGTTTTGCCAATGGTCGATGTGGTGGGCGAAGCTGCGGTTGGCGTCGGCCCCGCATGGCGCTTCACCGTTTTCGCCAGCTCGTCGTAGGTCTGGGTCTTGGCCGCCTCCACCAGTTCGGCCTCGCCGATCGGCCCCTCAGACGACGCCCGGGCGATCAGCCGGGCATGCTCAGCGGGCACCTCCCCCGATGCCAGAGCCTCAGAAGTCGCCACCAGCCCAGCCAGCCGCTCGGCCGCCTTCACATCGTTATACGCCCGCGACGGAGACGACCGCAGCACCTCCCGGGCTACCCGCTTGTTCGCTGCTGTAGGTGAAGAGCGCTTGTCCGCCCTTGCCGTCTGAGACGGTTCCAGCCCGCTCGCCGTGGATGGAGACTTCGAGATCAGCCATCGCCCATGATCGTTTTCAGGTGGTCTTCGAGCCTGAACCTGGTGTGGTCCACGGGATGCACTTCCATCTCGCAGTCGAGACTTCTCAGCAAAGCGATGAGCGTCGACGCTTTCGGGTCAGCCCTGGCTGACTCAATGGCGGATATCTGGGGTCGGGCGACACCGGACTTCTTGGACAGCTCGGCTTGGGTCCAGCCGAGCTCTTTGCGGGCTTGTCGGATAGCCTGCCCCAATCGGGGCCCGGAGGTGATGGCTCGGCTGGGACGCCGACCTATTTCAGCGTCGCCCCCCAGCCGTTTTTCTGTAGCCTTCACGCTACAAGCATAGCGGATTGGCAGAATGTCGCCTGCGGCTTACACGACGCTCGATCTGCCTCGCAGCCAGCAGCGTTACAGCTGGCATCGTGCATAGCCCGATCAGGCGTTCATCTGAGAACGCCTGGAAGCACCCCCAACGGGATTCGAACCCGTGTTACCGCCTTGAAAGGGCGGCGTCCTAGGCCGCTGGACGATGGGGGCTCTCGGTCTGCGGAGGCGAGGCTACGGTAGCAGCCCTCCCCGGCGGAACCGCATCGAAAAACGGATATGATGCTCCCGAGCGCGAAAGGGGCGCAAGGTGGAGAACGAAGTCTGGCGCTGGCTTTGGACCGGCGCCGCAGTGGTCTTCTCGCTGGCCGAGGTGTTCACCGCCGGGTTTTTCCTGCTCCCCTTCGCCATTGGAGCAGCGGCCGCCGCGGTTTTGGCCTGGGTGGACGCCCACGTCCTGCTGCAGTGGCTGGCCTTCTTCGCGGTCTCCGCGGTGAGCTTCGTCGTTTTGCGCCGCTTCGTCCGCCGCCAGAACGATGTAGAGCAGCCCCGGGTGGGCGCGTTCCGCCTCATCGACGCCCAGGGCAGGATCATCGAGCGGGTGGACGAGGACGAGATGACCGGGATGGTGCGAATCGGCGGTGAGCAGTGGCGGGCCGCCTCCAGCGAGGTCATCGAGGAGGGCACCCGGGTGGTGGTCACCGAGATCGACGGCACCCGCCTGGTGGTGGCCCCCATTCCTCGAGAGCAAGTCTCAGAGAACTCCGAGAACACAGAAAGCTAGGTAGAACCCATGGAACCCGTTATCGCCCTGTTCGCCATCATCGCCCTTGCGCTCATCCTCATCGCCGCGCTGGGAATCCGCATCATCCGGCCCTATGAGCGAGGCCTCATCGAGATGCTGGGCCGCTACCAGCGCACGGTGGACTCCGGTCTGCGGTGGATCCTCCCGTTCGTCCAGCGCCTGAGCAAGGTGGACATGCGAGAGCGGGTCATCGACGTGCCTCCCCAGGAGGTCATCACCAAGGACAACGTGGTGGTCACGGTGGACGCGGTGATCTTCTTCGAGGCCACCGACCCGGTGAAGCTCAAGTACAACGTGGGCAATTTCCAGCTCGCGGTCACCAAGCTGGCCCAGACCAACCTCCGCAACGTGGTCGGCGACCTCGACCTCGATGCCGCCCTCACCTCCCGAGAGCTGATCAACGGCAAGCTGCGCCAGATCCTCGACGACGCCACCGACAAATGGGGCACCAGAGTGGTTCGGGTTGAGATCCAGCGCATCGAGCCGCCCCCCGATGTGACCGAGGCCATGCACCGCCAGATGAAGGCCGAGCGGGACCGGCGGGCCATCGTGACCGAGGCCGAGGGCGAGAAGCGGTCGGCCATCTTGCGCTCGGAGGGCCAAAAGGAAAGCCAGATCCTCGAGGCCGAGGGCGAGGCCGAGGCCATCAAGCGGGTGGCCGACGCGGAGCGCTACCAGTTCGAGACGGTGGCCCAGGGCGAGTCCAGAGCCATCGAGCTGCTGTTCAACGCCATACACGCCGGCGATCCCACTCCCGACCTGATTGCGATCCGCTACCTGGAGGCGTTGAAGAACGTGGCTGACGGCAACGCCACCAAGATCTTCTTGCCCCTCGACACCAGCGGCCTCACCAACGCCGTGGCCTCCCTGTCCGAGATCGCCCGAGCAGGCCAGGGCTCCCCGGCCGTCCGGGAGGCTGAGGAGTAGCGCGCTACAGCTCCGTGGCCGATGCCTCCACCAGATGCTCCAATAGCCAGCCCAGGTACCAGTAGGCCGCCCGGGCCGCCGATTCGGGATCGGCGCCCTCCGCATCGTCGAACTCGTCGTCCTCGGAGACGTCCAGCCGGGTTCCCAGCACCAGCCGGATGTCGTTGACCGCGCCCATCCACGCCGCGAGCTGCTCCCGGTCCAATACCGTGGCCTCGACCAGCTCGGTCACCGCGGCCAAACGAGACCTCCGTTTGGCCACCAGCTCGTCTCGCACCATCTCCCGGAACTCGGCCTCGGCTTCGGGATCGTCGGGCCGAGCGGTGGGGAACAGCCGGATCAAGATCTCATCGCCGGGATCGTCGGCCAGCAGTCCCTCCAAATCGGCGACGATGGCCGCGAGCACCGCCCGCTCCTGCGCCGCCAGCTCCAGGCGAAAGGTGCCGTCCCCATTGGGTCTGATCGGCTGGCGGGGGGCCATCAGGCTCTCGCCCTCGACGGGCGCCCAGAGGCCGCAGCGGGCCGGTCGGACGGCGCGGGCATCAGTCGTCGTGCTCCATGGTGGCCCACAGACCGTGCTCGTGCAGCCGGAAGACATCCATTTCCGCCTTCTCCTTGGGGCCGTCCGACACCACCGCCCGCCCCTTGTGGTGGACGTCCAGCATGAGCCGGGTGGCCTTCTCCTTGCTGTAGCCGAACAGCTTCTGGAGCACGAAGGTCACATACGACATCAGGTTGATCGGGTCGTTCCACACGATCACCTTCCACGGCCGGTCGGCCCGAACGTCGACGGCGTCGTCGGACTCCAGTACTTCGCCGGGGGCGATCTCCACCGGAGCGGCGGGGGTCATGCCGGTACCGCCGGGGCGAACTCGGTCTCGGCCCGCATCAGCGGGCCTCTGGCGTTGAGCCAGAAGAACACGGTGGTAACCCACAGCCCGGCGGCGCCCGCGATGTGCGCGCCCACCAGCAAGACCGGCACCCCGGTGAAGTACTGCACATAGCCGATCAGCCCTTGGGCCAGGGCCACCACCAGCATGGTCCGGCCCCACCACTGGACCTGCTCGGCGGCGCCCTGCTGACGCAGCCACCACACCGCACCGGACAACGCCAAAAGCAGCGCCACCACTGTGGCGCCGTGGATTCGGGCTACATCCCTCACCGCCACATCGATGCGCTCGGCATCCTCGTCGCCACTGTGGGGCCCCGCGCCGGTGACAACGGTGCCGGTGACGACCACCACCGAGGTGAGCGCCGCCACCGCGTTGCCCAGCCAATGGGGGCGGCCCGCAGGGCGCCCGTCTTGCTCTGATGCCCGCCATAGCAGCACCACCGCGTTCCACAGCAGCACCATCGACAGCAAGAAGTGGCCGATCACCAGCGCCGGGGGCAGTTCGTAGAGCACTACCAGGCCGCCCAGCACAATCTGGGCCAGGACCCCGGCCACCAAACCCCACGACAGCCACACCAGGTCGGCCCGGCGGGGCACCCGCCAGTGAGACCCCAGCACGGCGGCGATGACGATGGCCGATACCAGTCCGGTGATGAGCCGGTTGATGAACTCGATCATGGCGTGGGTCTCCAGCGGCGCCACCAGCTGATCGTTGTCGCACGCCGGCCAGTCAGGGCAGCCCAGCCCCGACCCGGTGAGCCGGACTGCGCCCCCGCTCACGATGATCAAGGCCAGAAGGGCCAGTGCCCAGACCGTGATCTTGCGATAGGAGGCGGGGGAGACCCGGGGCTGGATCACGCCTGGAATTGTACGGGTCGCCCCCGCAAGACCGTTATCTGGGCCCGGCGATTTTGAAAGTCGACTGCCAGGGCGTCGGCGCCTTCTGGATACCTTGGCCTGCCCAGCGCCGAAACCGTACTCTGTGCTGGTCATGGGTCTCGCCCAATTGTCTGCTCGCAGCCGCTCTCACACTGCTCGGACCTACATCGCTCTCACCAAGCCTCGCATCATCGAGCTGTTGCTGGTGACCACGGTGCCCACCATGGTGGTGGCCGACAGGGGCATCCCCTCGGTGTGGCTGATGGCGGCCACCGTGATCGGCGGCACCTTGGCCGCGGGCGGGGCCAACGCCATCAACATGTACGTCGATCGCGACATCGACCGGCTGATGGATCGCACCAAGCACCGCCCCCTGGTCACCGGGGAGATCGCCCCTCGCCGAGCGTTGGTATTCGCCATCGTCTTGGAGGCGGTGGCCTTCGCCTGGCTCTGGGGGTTCGTGAACCTGCTCAGCGCGGTGCTGGCGGTATCGGCCACCGCGTTCTACGTGTTCGTCTACACGTTGTGGCTCAAGCGCACCTCCACCCGCAACATCGTCATCGGCGGGGCCGCGGGCGCCGTCCCGGTCTTGGTGGGCTGGTCGGCGGTGACCAACAGCTTGGACTGGGCCCCCTTGGTGCTGTTCGGCGTCATCTTCTACTGGACCCCGCCCCATTTTTGGGCCCTGGCCATCCGCTATCGGGACGACTACCGGGCGGCGAGCGTGCCGATGCTGCCCGCCGTGGCCAGCACCCGCACCACCGCGGTGCGGATGGTGGGCTACACCGTTGTGCTGTGGGGGCTGTCGGTGTTGTTCGGCGCGGTCGGCGGGATGGGGCTGGTGTACTTGGTGAGCGCCGCAGTGCTGGGCGCGGTGTTCTTGTTCTACGCCGTCCAAGTGCTGCGCACCCAGGCCGCGGCATCGGCTATGCGGCTGTTCTCCTACTCCATCACCTACATCACCCTCCTGTTTGCCGCGATGGCAGTCGACCAGGTGGTGCGCACCGGTGTTTGAAGCAGATTGGCCCCGCCCTGAGGAGCGCGACGGGCTGAATCGTCTGATGCGAAGAACGGCTCAGGCGATGTGTAGAGTTCCGATCAACACCCGCCTTCGTGGAACACGATGACCCTCACCGAGACTAATCCACCCGCAGAAGCGGTCGCGGCCGGCGACGACTTGGGGCCACCAACAGGCGCAGTCGCGGCCGGTGACGACTTGAGCCCGGCCACCCGGGCATCGGTCCCCCAGTGGACGCCGCCGACCGGTTTGGCCCGAATTCTGAGTTCCGGCGACTATTTGACCGTCGGCCGGATGTATGTGGCGTTCTCCCTGCTCCTATCGGGGCTGGCCCTGGCCCTGGGGGTGTTGATCGGCATTGAGAAGGCCGATATCGACGGGGGCTTCGGAGTTTTCGCCAACTCCAACGAGCTCTTCCAGATGTTCGGCCTGTACCGGATCACGCTGATCCTGTGCGGGCTGGTTCCGCTGTTCTTAGGCCTGGCCACCGTTGTGATCCCCCGGCAGCTCGGCGCTGGTTCGCTGGCCTTCCCCCGAGCCGCCGCCGCCGCGTTCTGGACTTGGCTGGTGGGATCCATCGCCCACATCGCGGCCACCTTCTCCTACGGCGGTCTAGGCTCGATCGAGGCCGGCGCCGCCCGAGGCCAGTCGGTGGAGCTCACCGTTTTGTCGCTGGGCATGATCGGACTGGGCTTGCTGGTGGGATCGGGTGTCGTCTTCACCACCCTGGTGACCCAGCGCCCCCCGGGCATGGATCTGCTCCAAATGCCGGCCTTCTCGTGGTCGATGCTGGTGGCTGCCGGGGTGTGGCTGTTCTCTTTGCCGGTGCTGCTGGCCAACCTGACCATCTCCTGGGTGGATATGCGGGGGTCCGACGCCGTGGGCTTCGGCGCCGCCGAGGTGCCGTTCGAGATGGTGGCCTGGGCATTCGACGCCCCCCAGGTGTACGCATGGACCATCCCGCTTTTGGGCATCATCGCTGAGGTCTTCGCCGCCGCCCATCGCAGTGTCCCCAAACTGTTCGAGCCCATGGCCTTCATCGTGGGGGCCTTCGGGTTCTTGTCGTTCGGGGCCTGGGCGCAGAGCTTCTTCGACAGCGCCGATCCGCGGGCTGCCGATGCCCACGTCGTGACCGACGAGGTGCTGTTCACCGTGTTCGCCCTGGCGATCGCCCTGGCAGTGCTGGCCTACGGCGGATGGCTGGCGTTCAACGCCTACGCCGCCGGGCGGCGCCCCGAGATCACCCCGCAGTTCGCCTTGGCAGTCGTCTCCGGGGCTTTGCTGACCTTGGCCGCGGTGGCCGGCGTGCTGCGGGTGGCCGAGCCGGCGCTGGGGGTGCTGCGGGAGGCCGACGGCGATATCTGGCGGGGGTTTTTCGACGCCATGGACGATCTGGAGGGCTCCAGCCTGGTCACCGGGATGATGAGCTTTGCGGTGCTGGGCGGGCTGCTGGCCGCGGTGGCCGGCCTCTTCCACTGGGCGCCGCGGCTGCTGGGCCGCCCCCTCAGCGCCCCTCTGGGGTTCCTGTCGGTGCTGCCGCTGGCCGGCGGGGCGATCCTCATCGGGGCGACCGATGCGCTGAGCGGTTTCTTCGACCAGCCGGCCCGGCCTTATGAAGCCGGGAACCCGCCGTATGGGCCCGGCCACTTCGATGAGATCGACGCCTTGGGCTTCGTGGAGGCCATGAATGTGATCGGACTCATCGGCGCTATCGCCGTTTTGGGCGGTTTGGCCCTGGTGGCTGCGAACGCCGCCCGCGGCCTTGTCGGCATGCCGACGGCCGAGTCTGACCCGGGGGAGGACTCCTGATGGGCGGGCGGCGCAGACTCGGGGCCGGTCAGGCCCGCAGGAGTCGGGGAGGGCGGCGGTAATGGCCGACATCGTAGTGGGAGCGCCCCTGGCCGCACCCCCTTCTCGCCCACGCACTCTGTTGGTGGGCACGGTGTTCGGGACCGCGGCGTCGCTCATGTACTTCGCCGCGTTGCTCGGCGTGTACCTGCGGGAGCGGGCCGATGCGCTGTCCGGGGGCGGGGATTGGATCCCGTCGAGCGCCGACATTCAGCTGGCCCAGCCCACCGTGGCGGCGTGGACCATGCTCATGTCGGCAGTCACCATGCAGTGGGCGGTATACGCCATCGCCCGCGACGACCGGGCCCACGCCCTCATGGCCACCGCGCTGACCGCGCTGTTCGGCCTGTCGGTGGTGGTCATGACCTCGTTCCAGTACACCGAGATGGGCTTGGCGGCCGACGAGTCGGTGGCGGCCGTGTTGATCTACGCCATCTCGGGGTCGCACTTGGCCATGATCGCCGTCGGCCTGGTGTTCCTCTTGCTCATGGCGTTCCGGGCTCTGGCCAGCCAGTACAGCAGCCGTCAGACCGACGGGTTCGTGGCCGCGTCCATCTATTGGTATGCCGTTGTATTCGTCTATGTCGTCATCTGGACGGCGATTTTCGTGCTGAAGTAGGCGCTGCGTGTTCACCGTTGAGCTGATCCCCCGCGATCCAAGCCAGGCAGGCTTTTAGTGCTCACCCCGGGATTCCGCTTGTTCTTCGGCTTTGCCCTCGCCGCGGTGGCCTCGGCTGCCGTCTACGGGGTAGCCAGCGGCAGCGCAGGCGAGACCGAGTATTTCGCGGTGCTCAACGTGGAGACCTGGGTGGGCGTGCTCAGCCTGGGCTACAAGGGGGGCATCGGCGATCATGTCGGGTACGTGGCGCTGATGGCGTTCGCGGTGCTGTCGGCGTTGGTGGCGCTGTTCTTGGTGGCCTTCCGGGACGCGGACGCCGAGTCGGTGGGCGAACTGACCGGAGACGGCCGGATCCCCGAGCCCCAAGCCGACCTCGAGGCCAACTACTGGCCGGCGGTGGCCGCCTTCGGACTGGGGGCGATGATCGTGGGCCTTGCCACCCACGCCACCATCTTCGTGATCGGCCTGGTGATCGTGGGCGCGGCGATTTTCGAGTGGATGCTGGCCGCTTGGGCCGACCGGGCCACTGCCGATCCGGTGGTCAATCGCAACCTGCGCAATCGCATCATGAGACCGGTGGAGTACCCGGTCACCGCCGCCCTCGGGGTGGCGGTGCTGGTTTTGGCCCTGTCGCGGGTGTTTTTGACCGTGTCCAAGTTCAGCGCCGTGATCGTGGCCGGTGTGGTGGCCACGGTGATTTTCCTCGTCGCGGTGGTATTCGCGGTGGCGCCCAAGATCAGCCGGTCGGCTATAGCCGCAACGGTGGCCCTGATGTGTGCCGGCGTCTTGATCGCGGGGGTGGTGACCGCGGCCGTGGGCTCGCGTGATTTCCACCACAAAGGACCGGTCTCAGAGCACGGTGAACATGCCGACGACCATGGAGGGTCCGAGTGATGGTCGAGACATCGAGATGCGGCGTCCGATGAGCAGTCGGCCGAGAGCGCTGGTATGGCTGTCGAGCCTGTTGGTGATTGCCGGCACGGTGGCATTGATCGTGGTGGCCATCGTGGTCGACGACAATCATCCGCTGTCCACCCTGTCTCCGGTCGGGCGCCAGGGCCGCGACATCGCCGCGCTCATCAACCCCATCTTCATCGTGGCCGGCGTGGTGTTCTTCCTGGTCCAGGGAGCGGTGCTGGCGTTGTGGTGGCGGTACCGGGTCTCTGGATCCGATGACGGCGATGGCGAGTTCGGGTACTACGAAGACGAGGAGTTCCCCGAGCAGGTCCACGGCAACAACCGCCTTGAGATCGCCTGGACCATTGTGCCGACCGTGCTGCTGGCCGTCATCTCGGTGTTCACCCTGGTGGCGCTGTTCGCCCTCGACGACGTGGAGGCCTCTGACGAGGAGCTGGCTGTCACGGTGATCGGCCAGCAGTGGTGGTGGGAGTATCAGTACCACTTGGACGGCGACACGTCCACCCCGCCTGATTTCGTGACCGCCAACGAGCTGGTGATCCCCGTCGGAGTGGATGTGCCGCTCGACATCAAATCGCGCGACGTAATACACGCGTTCTGGATACCCAAGCTCAACGGGAAGAGGGACGCGGTGCCGGGCCGTTCCCACGATTGGGTCATCCAATCGAACAAGACCGGCACCTTCCGGGGCCAGTGCACCGAGTTCTGCGGTTTGTCCCACGGCTATATGAAAATGGTGGCCGTGGTGCTCACCGCCGACGAGTTCGCCGAATGGCGGGACAATCAGATGAAGCCGGCCGACGCTCCCGAGGAAGGCACAGCCGCTGCTGCCGGTTGGGAGAGCTTCAACCAGCAGTGTGCCAACTGCCATGTGGTCAACGGGCTCACCTCGGCTGCCACTCGAGGCGGCGACCCCTCCTCGCCGCCCGACGACTGGAGCATTTACGGAGCGTTCAACGGCGACAATGCCGGTCCGGTCCTCACCGAGGATTTGGTGGCCGGCGCCGCTCCCAACCTGACCCACCTCATGACTCGGAGCACGTTCGCCGGGTCGATATTCGACCTCTACCTCAATGCCGGAGCACACGTTCCCTACTTGGATCTGTCCGAGCGGGCAACGCTCAATCGAGGCGAGTTGGAGTCCTGGATCTACAACGCCCCCGAGCGCAAGCCGGCCGCCGCCGACGAACTTCGGGGCATGCCCGCCCGTACCGGTCTGAGCCCCGTCGACATCGACAACATCGTTGCCTTCCTGTCCACCCTTGACTGATTGTGATTGAGATGACCGTCGCCGATCGCACGATCACCGCCCCCGAGGAGACTCTGGCGCTGCCCGCGGGTCCGGCCATCGCCCGCCGGCCCCTCGGCGTCTTCAGCCGCCCCCAGGGCAGCGAGGGCTGGCAGAGCTGGCTGTTCACCGTCGATCACAAGCGCATCGGCATCATGTACGGCGCCGCCGCGCTGTTCTTCTTCCTCGTCGGCGGCGCCGAAGCCCTGTTCATCCGCCTCCAGCTCGCCGTTCCCAACGGCTCGGTCATCGGCGCCGGCACCTACAACGGCGTGTTCACCATGCACGGCGTGACCATGATCTTCCTCGTGGCCATGCCCATGGCGGCCGCATTCGCCAACTACCTGCTTCCCCTTCAGATCGGGGCCCGAGACGTGGCCTTTCCCCGTCTCAACGCCTTCAGCTTCTGGTGCTTTTTGGCCGGCGGTCTGCTGCTCACCTCCTCAATGCTCATCGGGGGCTGGTTCCAGAACGTCCCCGATGGGGGTTGGTTCAACTACGCCCCCAACAGCGGTCTGCTCTTCTCCCCCCATAAGGGCATCGACTTCTACGCGGTGGGATTGCAGATAACCGGCATCGCCTCGCTGGTCAGCTCCATCAATCTGATCGTGACCGTGCTGAACATGCGGACACGGGGGATGAGCCTGTTCCGCATGCCGGTGCTCACCTGGATGCTGCTCATCACTCAGTTCCTTTTGCTGTTCGCCATCCCGGTCATCACCGTGGCCCTGTTCTTGTTGATGTTCGACCGGCTTTGGGATGCCAACTTCTTCAACGTGGCCGCCGGGGCCGATCCCCTCCTGTGGCAGCACCTGTTCTGGATTTTCGGCCACCCCGAGGTTTACATCCTGGTGCTGCCCGCATTCGGAATCGTCTCAGAGATCATTCCCACGTTCTCCCGCAAGCCGATCTTCGGCTACAACTTCATGGTCGCCTCCGGCATCGCCATCGGCTTCATGGGCTGGGGAGTGTGGGCCCATCACATGTTCACCTCCGGCGTGGGACCGCTGGCGGTGGCGGCGTTCTCGGTGTCCACCATGTTCATCGCCGTTCCCACCGGGGTGAAGGTTCTCAACTGGCTGGCCACCATGTACGGGGGCCGGCTGCGCTTCACCACCCCGATGCTGTATGCCGTGGGCGTGGTGTCGATGTTCACCATCGGAGGGCTTTCGGGGGTGACGCATTCCATCGCCCCTTCCGACACCCAGCAGACCGACACCTATTACGTTGTGGCCCACTTCCACTATGTGATCTTCGGCGGGATCATCCTCGGCTTGTTCGGGGGCCTCCACTTCTGGTGGCCCAAGATATTCGGCTACATGCTGGACGAGGGCTGGGGCAAGGCGGCCTTTTGGGTCATCCTCATCGGCTTCAATTTGACGTTCGGCCCCATGCACATTCTCGGCTTGCAGGGGATGTCCCGGCGCATTGCCACCTATCGGGCCGATGAGGGCTTCGCCTTCTGGAACATGGTCGCCACCGTCGGGGCTTTCGTGATCGCCGCCGGTGTGGCCATGCTGTTGTGGAACATCTACAAGAGCACCCGCGATTGGAAGCGGGCGGGGCGGCCCGACGTGGGGCCCGACCCGTGGGACGCCCGGAGCCTGGAGTGGATGACCGCATCGCCTGCGCCCGAGCACAACTTCGACCGGGAGATCGAAGTCGAGGGCCAAGATGAGTTCTGGCATCGCAAGTACGGCCGAGACGAGAGCGGGCGGGTGGTGCGAGCCGCTACTGCCTCTGAGATCGCCCACGACGGCAGCAACACCAAAGTTCACCTGCCGTCGCCGTCGTACTGGCCCATCGTCTTGAGCGGGGGCATCCTGTTGGTGGGCTACGGCTTGATCTACAACCTGTGGCTGGTAGCGGCGGGAATGGTGCTGTTGGTGGGCGCCATGTACGGCTGGATCCTGGAGCCGGCCGACGACCCTGAGGCCGCCGGCCACCACGGGGAGCACGAAGACGGCCGCGATGACGGCGGCCGCGATGACGAGGAGGCTGTGACCGTTGGCTGACACCATGGCCGCCGAGGCCGCCACTCATTCCGCGCCCCGCGAGGAGCACCGCACCAGCACCGGCATCTCCAACGAGAAGCTGGCCATGTGGGTGTTCCTGGGCTCGGAGTGCCTGCTGTTCGGCGGGCTCATCTCCACCTACATGTTCAACAAGGGCCGCATCGGCCCCGGCGATATCGGCCCCGCCGACGTATTCGACATCCCCTTCACCTCGGTCAGCTCGTTCGTGCTTTTGATGAGCTCGCTGACCATGGTGTTCGCGGTGTCGTCCATCGTCCGGGGCGATCTGCGGGGCAACCGGATCTGGCTGGCCACCACCGCTGCGCTGGGGGCCACCTTCGTGGCCGGGCAGGTGTACGAGTTCACCGCCTTCTACAGCGAGGGGCTCGGCTTCACCACCAACCTGTTCGGCTCCTCCTTCTACGCGCTCACCGGTTTCCACGGCGCCCACGTCACCATCGGCATCATCATGCTCATGTCGCTGTTCGTGATGTCGCTGCGGGGCAACCTCGGGCCCGAGCGAGCCGAGAAGGTGGAGATCATCGGCTTGTACTGGCACTTCGTCGACATCGTCTGGATTGTGATCTTCACGATCGTGTACCTCTTCCCGCAGTAGGACTCGCAATGGCCACCGTCACCCCCGATCCCCAAGACACGGCCCACGCCTCCGACGAGCACGCGTCGGGCGGCGGTCACGCCCATCCCACCGACTGGCTCTATGTGAAGGTGGCCATTGCTCTCGCCGTGCTCACCGCCTTCGAGGTCTTCACCTACTTCGAGTCGCTCCACGGGTGGGGCGACACCGCCCTCATCATCATGCTGGTGCTGATGATGCTGGTGAAGTTCTTCTTAGTGGTGGCCTTCTTCATGCACCTGAAGTTCGACGCTCCGATCTTCTGGCGATTGTTCATGTTCGGGGTGGTCTTGGCCATGGCGGTGTACATGCTCATGTTGACCGCGTTCCGCTTCTGGTAGAGCTCTGATGGCTTTTGCCGCCGACACCGACATCTGGCGGTACCAGCCCCACGCAGAGGTGTGGGTCATATTGGCAGCCGCTGTCGCCATGGCTTGGTACACCGCCCGGGTCATCGCTCCCAAAGCTGCGCCCGGCGGACGGGCTCCGTTCGCCCGCCGCCACAAGCTGGCCTTCATCGGGGCGATGGCGGCGTTATGGGTGGCCAGCGACTGGCCGATGCACGACATCTCCGAGGAGTACCTGTACTCGGTTCACATGATCCAGCACCTGCTCATCACCTTTGTGGTGCCCCCGCTGCTGTGGGCGGCGATTCCCGAGTGGCTGGCTCGGCTGATGTTCAGCGACGACGGCAGTGTGGGCGTGTGGGTGCGCCGGCTGGCTCGGCCGGTGGCGGCCGGGTTGGCGTTCAACTTCATGGTGGCGGTGAGCCACATCCCCTGGGTGGTCAACACCTCGGTGGAAAACGGCGCCCTGCACTACTTCGTGCATCTGCTGCTGGTGGCCTCGGCCATGGCGATGTGGCTGCCGGTGTGCGGCCCGGTTCCCGAGCTGCGCATGGGCGCTCCCGGCAAGATGGTCTACCTGTTCTTGATGTCGGTGGTGCCCACCGTGCCCGGCGGGTTCTTGACCTTCGCTCAGGGCGCGGTGTACAGCGCCTATGACCACCAGGTGCGGCTGTGGGGCATCGGCGTGCAGGCCGATCAGCAGGCCGCCGGGCTCATCATGAAGCTGGTGGGCGGCATGTATCTCTGGGCGTGGATCGGAGTGCTGTTCTTCCGCTGGTCTGGCGCCCAACAGCAGGCCAACACCCGGATGCGGGTCGTGACCGCCGCGGCGCAGGGGCCAGCGGCCTCCGATGCCCGAGTGCTGGCCCCGTCTCAGTCCAACGGCGCTGGCTCGTCCAACGGATCGCAATGATCGATCTGCGCCTGGTGCGCAACGACTACGGCGCGGTGCGGGCTTCGTTGGCCCGCCGGGGGATCGACCTGTCCGAGCTGGAGCAGGTGGCCGCTCTCGACGAGCGCCACCGCAGCCTCATCACTGAGCGGGACTCCATGCGCCATGAGATCAAGGAGCTGTCTCAGCAGGTCGGCCGGCTGAAACGCGACGGCCGCCACGACGAGGCCGATGCGGTGGCCGCTGAGAGCCGGATGCGGGGTGAGCGGGAAAAGGCTTTGGCTGCTGAGGCTGATGCGGTGGCCGCTGAGGTCCGCGACCTGCTGCTGCGCATTCCCAACCTGCCCGCCGCCGACACCCCCGACGGTGTCGATGAGAGCGACAACCCGGTGCTGTGGGTGGAGAACTTCGACCCCGACGGCTACGGCGAGCACCAGCGGGTGCCTCACTGGGAGTTCGCGGTGGAGGCCGGCTGGTTGGACATGGAGCGGGCGGCCAAGCTGTCGGGGTCGATGTTCGCCATGCTCCGGGGCCCGGGGGCATCATTGGCCCGGGCGCTGGTCCAGTACGGTCTCGACCGCAACGCCGACCGCTACGAGGAGATCCGCCCGCCCACCCTGGTCCACAGCGAGGTCATGGTGAGCACCGGCCAGCTCCCCAAGTTCGCCGACGACGCCTACTGGTTGGAGCGAGACGACCTGTGGGCCATCCCCACCGCCGAAGTGCCGCTCACCTCGCTGGCCTCCGGGGAGATCCTCGACGAGGCCGATCTGCCGATCAGGATGATGGCCCACACCCCCTGCTATCGCCGGGAGGCGGGCGCGGCAGGGCGCGACACCCGGGGCCTGCTGCGGGTTCACGAGTTCGACAAGGTGGAGATCTTGGCCTACGCCGCTCCTGAACAGGCGCCGGCGGTTCACGCCGAGATTCTGGAGCGGGCCACCGCTGCCGTGGCCGATCTGGGCCTGGCCCATCGGATCGTGGACATCTGCGCCGGCGATCTGGGCCAGGCCCATCACCGGTCGTGGGATGTGGAGGTGTACGCCCCTGGCGCCGGCCAGTGGCTGGAGGTTTCGTCGTGCTCTTGGTACTCCGACTACCAGGCCCGGCGGGCCGGCTTGCGCTACCGGCCCACCGGGGAGAAGGGCACCCGCGTCCTCCACACCCTCAACGGCTCGGCGTTGGCCGTTCCCCGGGTGTGGGCCGCCCTGGTGGAGACCCACCGCCGGCCCGACGGCGCCGTGGCCGTCCCCGAAGCCCTGCGCCCCTACCTCGGCCGCGACGTCCTCTAACACCACTAGTGCCCAGTCAGGTCAGCTCGCCTTGCCAGAGCCGCTGGGCGAAGTCGGCGGCGGGCAGGATGTCGATGCCGTCATCGGTGCGGCGGGGGCGGGGTTCGAGGCATACCGCCATTCGGCGGACGCCGGGATGCTCTTCGGCCAGAGTGCGGAGGCCTTTGAGGTGCCTGCGGGTGATGCTGGAGGTTGCCTTCGCCTCGAAGGCCAGGCGCATGTCGCCGATCACGAAGTCGACCTCGATGCCGCTGGGGAGCCGCCAGTAGGTGAGCTGCTCGTCGAGGTCGCGGTAGGAGACGAATGCGGAGAGCTCATGGAACACCCAGTTCTCGAACGCCTTGCCGTACCGGTCCGAGCCGCGTTCGACCTCGCCTCGGCGGGCCAGACGGTTCACCACGCCCACGTCCTCGAAATAGAGCTTCGGCGCCCCGGCGAGGCGGCGCTTGGCTCGCCGTTGCCAGCGCGGGAGCCATCGGGCCAGCAGCGTGTCGGTGAGGATGCCGAAATACGCCTTGGCGGTGGGGCCCGACACGCCGCACTCGCGGGCGATGTTCGAGTAGTTGACGGGGTCGCCGTCGCTCAGGGCGGCCGCGTCGAGGAAGCCCGAGAAAGCAGGCAGGTTTCGCACGAGGCCCTCGGCGGCTACCTCCTCGCGCAAATAGTCGGAGATGTAGGCGTCGAGCAGCGGCCGGGGCCTTGCCGACTCGTAGACTCTGGGCAGGTAGCCGTGGTTGAGCGCCCGGTCGAGGTCGAAGGCGTCCCCTATCTCCCCTGCAGTCAAGCCCCTCATCTCGTAACGGACAGCACGCCCGCCGAGCAGGTTTGCCGCCCCCCGGCGCACTTTTCTCGCGCTCGACCCGCAAAGCGCAAAGCTCAATCTTCGGTTCTCCATCAACCAGTGCACTTCGTCGAGCAGTGCGGGAACCTTCTGGATCTCGTCGATGACCACCTGCTGAGAGGGATCGGGTCCCGATGCCTCCAGCTCCTCCCGCAGCAACTCAGGACGGGCCATATAGCGGCGAAACTCATCTGCTTTCAGGAGATCGACCCACACGCCGTCGGGATAGAGCTGCTGGAGCAGGGTGCTCTTGCCTGTTTGCCGCGGCCCCCACAGGAAAAAGGTCTCAACTCCTGGCTTGGGCAGCGACAGCAATCTTTGAAACATCTACTTTAAAATATCATGATAATCAAAAGCAATGCTTTGTTTTCTCTGGCCTTATAGCCTGAGTGCTCTTATAACCCGAGTGCGCTGCCGCTGCGGGGCCGAAAGCGAATCCACAGCACGATGCCTGCGATCACCGCAGCCAGCGCCTCCCAGAGCACCGGCCACCGACCGGGCTCGGTGAACCAGTTGCCCATCCGCTCGGGGATATCGGCGATGGTCCGAAGAACAGGCAGCATCAGCAAGTCGCCCCGGTATTGGACTGCCTCTGACAAGGCGTATCCCACCGCAACCACCAGCGCGGCCGCCATCAGCCAGGGCCGGGGGATGCTGCGGCGGAACGACCACACCAGCGCGGCCAGCACCACGATGGCCACAGCCAGGCCGAAGCGGTTGCCGCCCACGTCGATGATCCAGTTCTCCAATCGGGCCGACACTCGGGTGGAGGCCTCCACGAACGGGTTGGTGGCTTCGAAGTCGTTGCGCAAAAGGACTTGGACCTCCCACCAGCCGTAGAACCCCAGCACCACACCGGCCACCACCAGGAAACCGCCCGAGATCTTGTTGATGTGGGGCAGCAGGCGGCGCATGTGGGTGGTGACCCCTGAGCGTCCCATGGCCACGGCGAGAGTCAAGAAGGTGATAACCAGCCCCATCCCCAGGGCGTAGGCCAAAAACCGCACCGTTCCCTCCCACACCCCGTCGGTGCTGAACGAGCCGCTCACGCTGCCGAAGAACACCGGGCTGGCGCATCCCAGCGACACCACTGCGTAAGACACTCCGAACAGGAACATGGAGACGAGGCCCTGGCTGTCGCCTCCCTTGGATAGCCGGGGCACGGAGATCTTGGGCTCGAAGCCGGCCAGCATGGCGATTCCTAGCACCACCATGAGCCCGCTGATCGCCAGCGTGATCCATGGGCCTCGTTCGGCGATGGTGGAGGTGGAGATGAGCGACGAGGTGAGCGCGCCGATGATGCCGAAAAAGGCCACGAATCCAGCAGTGAGGGTGAGTCCGACCAGCAACCCGCGGAGGATGTTTCGCCCGGCATCGCCGGTCTGATCCGTGCCGCCGATACCCAGGAAATAAGCCAGGTAGGCCGGGAGCATGGCAAAGCCGCACGGGTTTACAGCCGCGACCAGGCCGGCGCCGAATGGAACGGCGAGATCAAGGTCGAACACGACTCGAAGGTTACGAGATCAGATACGCGTCTATGTGCTCAGTGATCTGACGGGCGGTCAGGCCGCCGGTATGGCGGTAGACGATTTCCCCGTCGGGGGCGAGGAACAGCGTGGTGGGCATGCCCACAATCTTGTAGGCATTCCCGATGCCAGAGCCGGGATCCACTCCGGTGGCATAGGTCACCTCGGTCTCGGCCACGATCTGCTGGGCTCTGGCGGGGGTGTCGTTGACGGCGAGGCCGACGACGGCGACGTCGGGGCGCTGTTGGTGGATTGACTCCAGTGCGGGCATCTCGGCCCGGCACGGTGTACACCACGAGGCGAAGAAGTTGAGCACGACGGGCCGGTCGAGGAAAGCGCCCACCGTGGTTGTGCCGCCGTCCAGCAATGCAAATTCGATGTCGATGGCTGAGACGTCGTCGCCGGCGCCCGATCCGCAGGCGCCGGCGACGATCAGCGCCGCCGCGGCCACCAGCGCCGCCGCCCGGCGCCGCCGCCCGGCCCGCGGGCCGTCAGGCCGAGCGGAGACGCTCACGCAGGTGTACGGGCACCGGTACCTGAAGGAACTCGTCCTCAGGGCGGGGCACTTTGGCCGGACGACCCCGGCGCCGCTTGCTGGTCAGCACTTTGCCGTTGCGAAACAGCTGGCCGCCCCACACTCCCCACGGCTCGCGGCGGGCAATGGCGCCTTCGAGGCACTCGGCCATGACCGGGCACTCAGCGCAGATGGCCTTGGCCTGAGAGATGTGCTGGAGCTCGTCGGAGAAGAAGATCTCCCCTAGCGAGGCGTCGATGGTGCGGCACGCCGCATCGAAGCGCCACGGTGCGTTCTCAAAGAGCAGCGCCTCCATGTTTCTCTCCTTTCAGGGGTCTTCGGTTGGATGCTTCCCATGGTTTGTCGGCCATGGTCTGTCAGATGGTGGTTGCAAACTGAAAAGGCCGCCGGATTTTTCCGGCGGCCTCGGTAGGTATTGATCCTTGTAGTCGATCTACGTGGACCCTCCCCGAGGCCTGGTGCCGGCGGTCTTCTGGCCGAACACGCACGATGTGTGGTCGGCTGGCCAAGAGCCGTCGGCCATGCCGGCCATAGCTACGCGCGCGCCACGGCCTGACAAGCCGATGGCGAGAGAACCTCTGGCGAACATGTCCACTACTCAACAGCCTATCGAAGGCGATGTCAACTTGTTTGGCCGGCCAATTGCCTAGAATCCGGGTTTCAGCTCAAAGGTTGCCAGCCCGTCGGGGGTGACGTCTTGGCGGGCTTCGCCGATCAGCTTGAGATGCACAAGGTGGGCAAAGGTCTCGCTGGCGGCCATGTTGCCCCAGGCTCGCTCGCTGAACAGCACCCGCATGTACTCCTCCACCGTGGCGCAGCCCAGCTCGTGGCCGGCCTGGCGCAGGACGTTCAAACGCTCGTGGTGGTGGTTGCAGATATCGACGGCGCGGCCCCCGAGGTCGGAGAAAGGGTGTCCATGGGCGGGCAGGGCGATGGTCGTCCCTTCCAGAGCCCACATCCGCTCAAGGGAATCGAAGAACTCGGCCAGCGAGTCATCGGTGTCGTTGTGGCCCGCGATGTGGGGGGTGATGGTGGGCAGCACATGATCGCCGGACAGCACTGCCCCGTGCTCGGGGTCGTAGAGGCACAGGTGATCGCCGGTGTGGCCGGGGGTGTGGAGCGCCACCCATTCCCGGCGGGCGAATCGGACGATCTGGCTGTCGACCACCTTGACCGTCGGCTCGGGGGTCTGAAACCAGCGGGCCTGGAATCTATCCCTGGTCCGGAACCGCTCGATGTGCTCTCGGCTCGGCGGGGTCCGCTCCGTGCCCCACGGAGTGAGTCGGCGGAAGCTGTTCTCGATCCGCTCCAAGATCTCGTCCTCGGAGGCGTTGGCCTCGGCGTCGTGGCTTTCCGCGGCCTCGCGGCGCTCCCAAACCGGGCGGAAGCTCTCATGGGTCAAAATGTCGGCGCCGGTCTCTTCTCGAAGCCGCTCGGCGCCGCCGAAGTGGTCGAAGTGGGAGTGGGTGATGATGGCGGTGTGTACGTGGCCCACCTTGTAGCCCGCTCGGCCCAGCCGGTCCACCAGGGCGTCCCAGGAGTCGGGGCCGGGCAGGCCGGGGTCCACCACGGCGATCCCCCGCTCGTCTTCCATCACATAACAGTTCACATGGCCCAGCCCGGGCAGGTTCACTGGCAGCATGGTGCGAAGCACCCCGGGCGCCACCTCGGTTATTTCAGCCGTGGCTTGCTCTTGCTCCTGTTTGCGGGGACGCTCGCTCATCGGTCCGGCTGTGTGGGCGCCACAAGACCTGCGGGGGCGGGAATCGAGAAAAACGTGTCCCGGTAGTGGCGCAACTCGCTCAGGCTCTCCCGGATGTCGTCGAGGGCCCGATGGCCCTTGGCCTTCTTGGGCGCCTGCTGAAAAGCCGCCGGTTTCCACCTCCGGGCCAGTTCCTTGACGGTGGAGACGTCGATGGAGCGATAATGCAGGTAGTTCTCCACTTCAGGGAGCTGGGCGGCCAAGAAGCGGCGGTCGACTCCAATGGAGTTGCCGCACAGAGGCACGGTCTGGGGCTTTTGGATGTGCTCTTGGAGGAACTCCAAGGTCATCTCGCCCGCGGCTTGAAGGCTGAGCGTGGATGCGGCGATCTGCTCCAGCAGCCCGCTTTTGGTGTGCATCTCCACCACGACGTCTTCCATGGAGGCCAAGGCTTCGGGCGGGGTGTGAACCACGAGGTCCGGGCCTTCTGCCACCAGTTCCAAGTGGTCATCGGTGATGAGGGTGGCGATCTCCACGATCACATCGGTGGCGGGGTCCAATCCCGTCATCTCCAAATCCATCCACGCCAGCATGCTGGATTGACCATAGAGCCTTCTCGGGGGCGAACCCGCACCGGCGGGTATCCGGCTCAGACCGCAGGAAACGTCTCTCACCAGCGGGTAGTGTCACCGCGGTGCTGGAGATACCCATTGTGCGCAGCCGTCCCGACCTGCCGTTTCCCCGCTACGCCACCGAGGGCGATGCCGGAGCGGACCTCGTCGCCAGCGAAGAGGTCGTCTTGGCCCCGGGCGGCGGCCGCGGCCTCGTGCCCACCGGCACGAGCATCGCCATTCCCGAGGGGTATGCCGGGTTCGTGCAGCCTCGAAGCGGACTGGCGCTGCGCCATGGGGTCACCTGTTTGAACACGCCGGGGCTTATCGACTCCGGCTATCGGGGGGAGTTGAAAGTGCTGTTGGTGAACACCGATCCGGCTGAGCCTTTCACCGTGCGCCGGGGTGACCGGATCGCCCAACTCGTGCTGCAAAAGGTGGAGCAGGCGAACTTCTTCGAGGTGGAGGAGCTGCCCTCCACCACTCGGGGCTCGGGAGGGTTCGGCTCAACCGGCGTTTAGAGGGGGTTGGCCGACTTCTGGAGCCACAGCCGATGATCGTCGGGGTCGAGCTTCCAGGAGTCCACCAGCGACCCCGCGGCGGTCTCGAACCTGTCTACCCGGTCATGGGAGAGGGGCTTGCTCCCCGCCTGTTCGACTCGGGCTTCAATGGCCACGATTCCGGCCTTGCTCTGATAGTCGAACGCCATTGACCCCTCGGACAGTTCCGGGTCTAGCAACAACAGCACGGTTTCCTTGACGGCTCGGCTGAGGTTGGCGATGTGCTCGGGGGGGAATCCCTGATGGGCGGCGGCGTGTTCGGCGGCGATCTCTGCCATGCGGCCGAACTCCAGGGTCGCGGGCAGCTTGATCCGCACGTCGCCGTTCACGGCATTCAGCCTGCCACGCGAGCCGGGCCCACGCCCCGAGGGTACCAACTCGGGGTCGGCTCGGCCGGGGCAACGCTGCCCGGGCACCGAAGATATCCTGGCTCGGTGCTTCGAGTCGGCCTGATCGGGTGCGGGGCCATCGGATCGGTGGTGGCCCGCGAGCTGTCGCGAGGGGCAGTGGGCGGCGCCGAGCTGACCGCGGTGTTCGATCTCGTCGTCGACCATCCGCTGCGAGTGGAGAACAGGGATTCGCTGCTGGCGCGATCTGATGTGGTGGTGGAGGCGGCTGGTCATGGGGCGCTGCGCGAGCACGGTACGGCGGTGCGGGAAGCGGACACCGATTTGCTGGTGGTGAGCATCGGGGCTCTGGCCGATCAGGATCTCGAAGCCGAGCTCAAAAGTGCCGAGGGGGGGCGGCTGTTCCTGTGCACCGGCGCCATCGGCGGGTTCGACATCCTGCGGGCGGCCATGCTCCTCGGCCCGCTGGACGAAGTGTCCATCACCAGCACCAAGCCGGCTGCGGCGCTGTGCCGGCCGTGGATGGACGAGGCGGTGCAGGAGGCCTTGGTCCGCGGCTCAGAGCCGGTCACGGTGTTCGACGGCCCGGCCCGGCAGGCCTGCGCCCTGTTCCCGGAATCGGCCAACGTGACCGCCACCTTGTCGCTGGCCACCATCGGGTTCGACCGAGTGCGAGTGCAGATGACAGGCGACCCGGCGGCGGCGGGGGTGCGCCATGTGGTGGCCGCCTCCGGGCGGGCGGGGGCCTACGAGCTGTCTTTTCAGAACGCCGCCTCCCCGGACAACCCTCGCACCAGCGCGGTCACCGCCTACTCCGTTCTGCGGGCCCTCGGCGACATTCGCCGTCCTCCGGTCTTATTCCTGTGAGGGCACGGTCCTTGTATAGACCGGCGGGCACCGGTAATTTGGCCCCCCAACAGCCGCGTGCCTTCGAGCGGGCATACGGGCGATAGGGGGGTCTCGTGGTAGAGCTGCCGGAACAGTTTATCTTCAACACCTTTGCCTTTTTGGTCTGGGGCGCGTTGGTGATGTGGATGTGCGCGGGATTCACGATGCTGGAGTCCGGCGCAGTTCGCACCAAGAACGCCTCCATGATCTGCCTGAAGAACATCGGCGTCTACTCGATCGCCGGGCTGGCCTATTTCATCATCGGCTACAACATCATGTACGTCGATGTGGGCGACCTGATCGGCTCCTTCGAATTCCTCTACGGTCCCTCGGGCGCCGAGAAGGCGCTGCTCAACGATAATCTGGATGCGGTCGCCAGCGTGGTGGACAACGGATACGCCGTGATGTCCGACTGGTTCTTCCAGATGGTTTTCGTGGCCACCGCCGCATCCATCGTGTCGGGGGCCATTGCCGAGCGCATCAAGCTTTGGTCGTTCTTCGCCTTCACCTTGATCTTGACCGCGTTCATCTACCCCATCGTCGGTGCTTGGACCTGGGGAGGCGGTTGGCTGGCCGAAAGGGGCTTCCAAGACTTCGCCGGATCCACCATTGTGCACGGCACCGGTGGCTGGGCGGCGCTGGCCGGGGTGCTGGTGGTAGGCCCCCGACTGGGCAAGTTCAAAGCAGACGGCAGTGTGAGGTCGACCCCCCCCTCCAACGTGCTGGTGGTAACGCTGGGGGTGTTCATACTGTGGCTGGGCTGGTTTGGATTCAACGGCGGCTCCCAGCTGGCCTTGGGCACTCCGAAGGATGCGGTAGCGATGACCATCGTGCTGGTGAACACCAATCTGGCCGCGGCAGCCGGGGTGCTTGCCGCCTTGGCTGTCTCCCGGTCGATTTTGGGCCGGATCGATCTCTTCGCCGGCCTGAACGGCGCCATCGCCGGGCTTGTGGCCATCACTGCGGGCCCCACCATGGTGGACCATTGGTGGGCGATGGTCATCGGCGCCATCGGCGGGCTGTTGTGCACCCTGGCCATCAAGGCGCTGGAGCTGGCCAAGATCGACGATGTGGTCGGGGCCATTCCCGCCCACCTCGTGGCCGGCATCTGGGGCACCCTGGCGGTGACCATTGCCGCGGGCGGGCGGTTCCACATCCAGCTTCTGGGCGTCGTCTCCGTGGGGGCGTTCGTATTCGCTGTATCGCTAGTGGCGTGGAAGGCGCTGGACGCGCTGATGGGCCTGCGGGTGTCTGAGGAGGTCGAGCGCATGGGTCAAGACGTCGGCGAGCTGGGCATTGAGGCGTATCCCGAATTCGTGCTGATGCCCGAACCCAGCGATTTGGACTGATCGCCCTTCGCCTCCGGTCTGTTGTCGCCGGACCGGGCGGGGCGAGATCAGTTGCAGGGCTCGGTGGGGGCCACGGCGGGGAGCCGGCCCGCCCTCATCGAGGTCACCGACGTGCTGTCGGTTTCCCAGATAACCCGGTAGTCGGCATCGCCCTCGTCAACCGGTACGAACTGGATGGAGTTGCCGCTGCCGTCGGCCCTGGGGGAGACCACCAGCCGCTCCCCGAACAGTTCTTGGAGCTGGGCCTCGGTGCTGCCCACGCTAGCCCCCGACCGGGTGGAGATGGCTGGGTTGGTGATGTCCACCCGCTCAATGCTGCTGTTGTACACCGTGAACACCAGACCCTCGGGGCCATTGGCCGGCGCCAGCAGATAGCAGCGGGGGGTGCTGTCCTCAGCGCCGCCCGTCCATACGGTGGGGATCGCCTCGGCGGCCTCTTCGGGGCTCATGCCGAAGTAGAGGGACCCGAGTCCCACAGTGCTGAGCTTGTCGGAGCTGCTGAAGGCCGGATTGCTCAGATCAACCGGCTGGGGCCGATCCAGTGGCTCGGCGGTGGAGACGAGAATGGGCGTGGGCTCTGCTTGGGGCCCTGGGGTGGGCTCGGTCTGCGGCGCCGGCTCGGGCACGTCGAGATCAATGTCCTCAATGGCGACGGGCTCTTCCACGGCCGCCGGAGTGGCGGCCGGCGTCGGTTCTTCGCCAGCCGCAGTGGACTCCGGCGCGGTCTCCTCGGTGGAGTCGCCATCGTCGTTCCCGCAGGCGGCGAAGAACACGGTCAGCACGGCCAACAGGGCAATCAAGCGTCGCATGGCAGCGAGCGTACTAGGAACAACAACAGCGTGTGCGTCGTGTAGGCCGCCTGGGACTCGAACCCAGCACCTTGAGATTAAAAGTCTCCTGCTCTACCTGATGAGCTAGCGGCCCGCCCACACTGTATCGCCCAGAGCCCGGGGCAAGGTCAGTAAAATGCCCCGGTGGACTCCTGGGAAACCCTGCTCGACGAAGTGGAGGCCGAGGTGATCGATGTGGAGTCGGTGCTGGCCGAGCTCGACGACCTCGATCTTGACGCCCTGCGTGTGCGGGTCCAAGCGGCCACCGCCGACGGCAGCATCGCCCGGCGCCCCGTCATCCAGCGCTGCGCCGAGTTGACTCGCAGCCGAACCGACTAGCCGAATTTGGCCGGGGGGACCGGTGCATCCGCCTCTTGGAGGTCCGCGCCGTCGAGGGGGCGGAAGCGCTCGCCTGCTGCCATCTGGCCGTTGGCCACCGTTACCCACCGACCGCTCATGTTGGCCACCCGGTCCGGACGGCAGCCCAGATGGCCTTCCAGCGAACGGATCACCCCCCCGTGGGTGACCACCGCCGCGGTTTGCTCGCTGACCAGCGCCGCCAATCTTTGGAGACCGGCCAATACCCGGGCCAACAGCGCGTCGTCTTGTTCCCAGCCCGGCGGCCGGCGCCCTTCTTCTAGGAACCCGGGGTAGCGCTCTTCGATCTCGGCGCGGGTCAATCCGGAGAACTCCCTCACGTCCCGCTCGATCAGCTCGGGCATCGGGATCGGCGGGTCGCAGCCCGTGATCTCGGCGATGATCTCCGCGCTCACCCGGGATCGCTGTAGGGTAGAGGCGGCGATCACATCCACCGGCTCGAGCCGAGCTGCGGCCGCTGCGGCCTGCCGGCGGCCGAGCGGTGACAGCGGCGGGTCGGCTTGGCCCTGCCAGCGCCCGAGAGCATTCCACTCCGACTGCCCGTGTCTGAGCAAAAGGAGGCGGGCCATGGCGCTTAAAAGTACCGGACGGTGGTTGCGCTCGGTGATTCCCGTACACTCTGGTAGATGGCCACGCTGCGCCTGTTCGCTCATGTCAGAGAAGCGGCGGGCACTGGAAGCGACGAAGTGCCCGGTGCCACCGTGGAGCAAGTGCTCGCTGCTGCGGCGGATCGCTATGGGGCGGCTTTCGCCGATCAGCTTCAGATCTGCCGGGTGTGGCTCAACGGTGAGCCGGCAACCGGCGCCGAGCCGGTGGCCGACGGCGACGAGGTGGCGGTGCTGCCCCCCGTCTCCGGGGGCTAGGGTCGCATAGCGGTGACCCAAGACCCTGTGACTCGAGATGTGGCCGTCTTGTCGCTGCACACCTCGCCGCTGAAGCAGCCGGGCGTGGGTGACAGCGGCGGCATGAACGTCTATGTGCGGGAGATGGCCGCCGCGCTGGCCCACGCGGGCAGCGCGTGCCGGGTGTATGTGCGTCGGGACCGTGATGGGCTGGCCGATGAGGTTGCCATCGAACCGGGCGTCACTGTGGTCCACGTGGACGCCGGTCCCTTCGGGTTGAAAAAGGAAGGCCTCCCTGAGGTGGTGGACGAGTTCGCCGCAGGAGTTCTGGCTCATTTCCGCCGCCGCGGCCATCCCGACGTCATCCACGCCAACTACTGGCTGTCGGGGGTGGCCGGCCACCGGGTCAAGCACGCGGTGGATGTGCCTTTGGCCGTGACCTTTCACACGCTGGCCCGGGTGAAGGAGGCCGCGGGCGATCCTGAGTCGGAGCAGCGGGCCCAGGCCGAATCTGAGGTGATCGGCTGCGCGGATGTGGTCATCGCCTCCTGCGAGCCGGAAGCCCACCAGCTTCAGCGCTTCTACGATGCACCGCCGGAGCGGATCGAGCTGGCGCCGCCGGGGGTTGAGCATGCGCTGTTCTCTCCCGGCGACCGGGAAGGCGCTCGGGCTGCCCTCGGCTTGGGCCGCGGCCCGGTTTTGCTCTTTGTGGGCCGGATCCAGCCGCTGAAGCGGCCACTGGCGGCGGTGGAGACGCTGGCCTGTCTGGCGCGCCCAGAGGTGCGCCTGCTGATCGTGGGCGGGCCCAGCGGCCCCGACGGCGAAGCGGAGTATCGGCGCCTGCGAGACCGCATCCAGTCGCTGGGGCTCACAGACCAGGTGACGCTGGTCCCGCCCCGTCCTCACCACTTGCTGTCCACGTACTATCGGGCCGCCGATGTCGTTCTCGTTCCCAGCCGCAGCGAGTCATTCGGGCTGGTGGCCCTGGAGGCCGCGGCCTGCGGAACCCCGGTGGTGGCCGCGCCGGTGGGGGGCTTGCGCTCGGTGGTGGACCACGGCCGCACTGGAATTCTGGTAGAAGACGCCACCCCGGCGGCTTTCGCGGCCGAGACCGCCGCTTTGATCGATAATCCGCTTCTCGCCGCCGAGATAGCCATGAATGCGGCCGATCGGTCCCGGTCCTTCTCCTGGGCCGCCATGGCCCGTTCCCTGCGAGCCGCCTACCGCAAGGTCCAGTCCCTCGTCCCCATCAGCTGCTCGTGATGTTGCCAGGGCCATGATGCCGTCGATGTCGTCGCGGTCATGATGTCGCCAGGGTCGAACTCGGCGCAAAACGGCGAGGGCTCGCCGCTGTCGGTTGAGGAACTAGCTGCGGTGGAGGCAGATGTCGATGTTTGGCTGGAGGATCAGCTCCAGACCAATCCCACCGTGCTCACCGTGGACCGAGGCGAGCCCGGCCAACGTCGCTGGCATGTGCGAATGGTCGGAGAGGAGAAGACGGTTTCGACTGTGTGGCTCACGCTCGGCCAGCGCCAGTTGCATTGCGAGTGCCATTTCATGCCCGCGCCCGAGGAGAACGAAGGCCGGCTGTACGAATACCTGCTGCGTCGCAACCGCGAGCTCACCGGGCTGCGGTTCGCCATCGGCGCGGAGGACGCCGTGTACCTTGTGGCCGAGCTGCCAGCCCGCGCCGTGACCGAAGCGGGGATAGACCGGCTCCTGGGCTCGTTCTATGCCTACTCGGAGCGGTGGTTCCGCCCCTGCATGCGAATCGGCTACCAGACTCGGTTCAAGGCCTAGAAATTTTTATTATATAAAAATTATTTTCATTGTTTTTGAATAAATAGCAATATATGCTGCTGATGCAGTGCTCCGGGCCGGGAGAGAGGATCGGGGAAGTCCCCTCACCGGCCGGAGCATTTGCCCGCCAAAAGGGGCGCCGGCCTGCTATAGCAGTGAGATGGCACGAAAACTGCAACTCATCGGCGGGGGCCGCATGGGAGAGGCCCTGCTCGGCGGCCTTCTGGCCGGTGGCTGGGCGGCGCCGGGCGAACTGGCTGTCGTGGAGAAGATCCCCGACCGGCGGAAAGCCCTGGCCGGGCGCTTCGCGGGCGTGACGGTGGCCGACGAGATCCTCGAGCCGGCTGACGCCGTTCTGGCGGTCAAGCCCGATGATGCCGTCCTCGCCGCCGGCAGCCTCAAAGCCGCGGGGGTGGGCCGAGTCCTCAGCATTGCGGCCGGTGTGACCACCGCGTTCCTCGAAACGGTGCTCCAGCCCGGCACCCGGGTCGTCCGGGCCATGCCCAACACCCCTGCGCTGGTGGGCGCCGGTGCGGCGGCAATCGCCCCGGGCCGGTTCGCCGACGAGGGCGATCTGGATTGGGCCACCGGCGTGCTCGAGGCGGTGGGCACGGTCGTGGTGTGCCAAGAGCCGATGCTCGACGCGGTCACGGGGTTGTCCGGTTCGGGACCGGCGTATGTGTTCTGGTTGGCGGAGGCGCTCATGGCCGCCGGCGAAGAGGTCGGCCTCTCCGCTGACATGGCCGATGCCCTCACCCGTCAGACCCTTTTGGGGGCGGCCCGGCTGCTGGTGGAGTCGGGAGAGCATCCGAGCGACTTGCGGGCCGCGGTCACCTCTCCGGGGGGCACCACTGCTCGGGGCATAGCTGAACTAGAAGCCCGCCACGCGGCCGCGGCGTTTGCGGCCGCCGTTGCCGCGGCCACCCAGCGCAGCCGGGAACTGGGCGGTGGCTGACAAGGCCAACCTCAGACAAAGCGGGCATTTCCTGCTTCTGGACGAGCGGGGGTAGCGCACCGCGGGCGAGTCCGCGTAAGGTGAGCGGCGCACAGCGGAGTGAGGGGTGTGTTGGCATGGCAAAGCCAGAACGGCGGGAAAAGCTCATGACCGTGGCAGAGGTTGCCGCACTCATGAGAGTCTCAACGATGACGGTCTATCGGCTCATCAAAGCCCGGGACTTGCCCGCGGTGAGGATCGGCAAGTCGTACCGATTGCACGAAGCCGACGTCGACCGCTACCTAGCCAGCCGCTATACCCAGGCCGGCTGACACTGCCGCTGCCCTTTGGCCTCAACACCGCGTCGGCCACGCCGTGACGCTGCGGTACAGCACCGTCTCGTTCTTGTCCGATTACGGCCTGAGCGACGAGTTCGCCGGGGTGGTGAAGTCGGTTATCCGCTCGATCGCCCCTGATGTGGCGGTGGTGGACATCACCCATGACATCGCCCCCCATGATGTGCGGGCCGGGGGTTTGGCCCTGGCCCGCAGCGCCCAGTACCTAGCGGCCGGTGTGGTGCTGGCGGTGGTCGATCCCGGTGTGGGCGGCAATCGCCGGGCCGTGGCGGTTGAGGTGGGCGACGGCAGCTCGGTGTTGGTCGGCCCCGACAACGGTTTGCTGGCCCCGGCCGCGGCCATGGTGGGGGGTGCCTCTCGAGCGGTTGAGCTCACCGCTGAGCGCTTTCACCTCCCGTCGGCCGGTCCGACTTTCGCAGGCCGCGACGTGTTCGCTCCCGTGGCGGCCCATCTGTGTCTAGGCGCCGACTTCGCGGCATTGGGGAGGCTCATCCCCACCCATTCGCTGACTCCCGGCGTGGTGCCGGTGAGCCGGGCCGACGGGGAGTCGATTCACGCCGAGGTTTTGTGGATCGACCGGTTCGGCAATGTGCAGCTCAACTTGGACCCGGACGAGATCGCGCCCTGGGGGGACGCCGTGCGGCTCACGGC
>JAPOSH010000160.1 GCA_026709815.1 bacterium
GTGCGACCGGCCAGGATCTCGTTGGCCAGGTGGTTGGCGGCCAGCACGCCCACCTCCCCGCCGCCCCCGGTGTGCTGCACTCGGGCCCGGTCGCCGATGCCCAGCCGCTCGGCCACTAGCCCGGCCCCATTCACCGGAGTCCAAAAGGCCGAGGGGATCTGCAGGTATGTGTCCACATGGGCGAACAGGGGCGGGCCGACACCGGAGTCGGCGGCGGCCCTGGCGGCTACGTCGGCCAGCATGGTCACCGGGTCAGGCGCGGCCGCCGGGTCGGTATCCCGCCCCACATACTGGGCCACACCCACCAAAACCGGCGCCCGGTCGCGGCTCACGCTCACCGGGGTGATCCTACGGCAGGAGCGCCCGCGTTGACTGCAGGCGTGAGGTAGGCGGCGAAGACCCAGCCGGTGATGGTGTTGGCTCGGACCTGCACCCAGGTGCCGCTGGTGGGGGATTCCACCACTTGGCCGGTGAGGGTGACGGTGGAATCCAAGGTAGCGGTGCCCAGCACTTGGTGGTCGGTGCTGGGGCCGGCTCGCACGTTGAGGGCCGAGGGAACTTCGAACACCCTCCAGCTGGTTTCGGGGGGATAGCGGGGGTCGATCTCCAATTCGGCCACCGCCTCGACCGGTGCGGGCAGGGGCGCCTCGGTGGCGGTGGGCTCAGCCCCGGGTTCGGCCTCGGTTTCCTCTGATTCGATGGTCACCCAGTCGAGCCCCCAAGCGGACAGGATGCCGCCCAGGGAAAGAGCGGCGAAAGCCAGCCCCGCTGCTGCCGCGCAAAAGACAATTGTCCGTACGCCCATCGGGCTAGCGGGCCTGCCAGTTAGGGGGACGGCCTTCGGCCCAGGCGGCGGCCCCCTCGGCGGCGTCCTCGGTGATCCCCGCCACTTTTCGCATGGTCTCGCCGAAGCGCACCGCCTCGATCCATGGCATGGTGCGGGTGCGGGCAGCTACTTCCTTGGTGGCCCGCACGGCCAGCGGGGCGGCGGCTGCGAGCCGCTCGGCCAAGGCCCGAGCCTCGTCCATAAGCTGCTCGTGGGGGGCCACCCGCCACACCAGACCCATCTCCCTGGCCCTTTCGGCGCTCACTTGCTCGCCGGTCAACAGCAGCTCCATGGCGTCTGCCCACCCCACCCGGCGGGGCAGTCGGATGGCGCCCACGATGGTGGGCACGCCCAAGCGCACCTCGGGGAAGCCAAAAGTAGCCCGGTCGCCAGCGATGAGGAAGTCGCAGGCCAGCGCCCCGGTGAACCCGTAGCCCAGGCAGTGGCCGTTGACCGCGGCGATGGTGGGTTTGAACAGCTCTAGACCCGACTCAAAGGAGTTGATGGTGGGTTTCTCCCAGAACGTGCCCTCAAACACGCCCACCGAGCCCTCGCCGTCGCGCAGGTCGGCCCCGGCGCAAAAGGCCCGCCCGGCCCCGGTGATGATGGCCACCCAGGCCTCGTCGTCGCCCCGGAACCGGCGCCAGGCCGCATTCAGCTCTTGGCGCAACTCGCCGTTGATGGCGTTGAGAGCGTCGGGGCGGTTGAGGGTGATGGTGGCCACATGGCTGGAAAGCTCATAAAGCACCGTATCGGGCACCGTGCCACCTTAGAGGGGTTGTCGCATCGGCCGGGATCGGGGAGCGCCAAGGTTTCCGGCCACGGGTGTCGTGGAGCGGAGGGATAGACGACATGGCGGCGGAGTGGGATGCTGAGAGGGGCCGGACCATGATCGCCCGGTTCACGGGTGAGGCTTAGAGACAAGGGGGCCGACCATGCCCAACCACCCCACACGCGACGACATCAACTTCCTCGACGGCTTCTGGTATCAGTCCGAGCCCCACGAAGCGTGGACCTGGATGCGGGAGAACGCCCCGGTGTACTACGACGCAGCCAGCGACGTCTGGGGCGTCACCCGCTACCACGACATCCTAGAAGTCGAGAAGGACCCCAAGACATTCTCGTCGTGGCGCAGCCCCCGACCTCACGGCGACCCACTGCCGATGATGATCTCCATGGACGACCCCCTGCACAAGCAGCGGCGCAAGCTGGTGAACCGCGGCTTCACCCCCAAGCGGGTGCGGGACCGGGCCGCCGAAGTCACCGCCATCTGTGATGAGATCTTGGACAAAGTATGCGAGCGGGGAGAGTGCGACTTCGTGTGGGACATCGCCGCCCCCCTGCCGCTGATCTTGATCGGTGACATGCTGGGGTTTCCCCGCGAGCGCTACGACAGCCTGCTGGAGTGGTCCGACGACATGATCCGGGCCACCACCGAGACCGATGCCGCTGCCGCGGAGAAGGGCATGTTGGCTGGCATCGCCTACCGGGAGTTCCAGCTCGAGGTGATCGCCGACCGGCGCGCCCGGCCGCCCCAATCCGATTTGGTGAGCGTGTTGTGCCATGCCGAGGTGGACGGCGAGAAGCTCGACGACGAGTCGCTGGTGCAAGAGACGCTGCTCATACTCATCGGCGGCGATGAGACCACCCGCCATGTGATCACCGGGGGGATGCTGGCCCTGCTGGAGCACCCCGACCAGAGGGCGCTGCTCAACCAGCGGGCCGGCGACGACGAGTGGATGCAGCGGGCGGTGGAGGAGATGCTGCGGTGGGTCACCCCCATCAAGAACATGTCCCGCAGCGCCACCAAGCAGGTGGAGCTGCGGGGTGAGACCATCGGCGAGGGCGACCAGATCATCTTGTTCTACCCCTCGGCCAACCGGGACGAGGCGGTCTTCGACGACCCGTTCGTGTTCGACCTGGAGCGAGATACCAACAACCACCTGGCGTTCGGCTGGGGAACGCACTTCTGCCTGGGGGCCTCCCTGGCCCGCTTGGAGCTCAAGATCATGTTTCAGCGCCTAGCCGAGCGGATGCCCGACTTGCAGCTGGCCGGCGAAGAGCCGCTGCCGTGGCGGGCGTCCAACTTCATCGTCGGCCCCGAGGCGATGCCGGTGACCTTCACCCCCAGCGCCCCGGTGGGGGCTTGATCCGGCCTCGTCCCCGGCAGGGGAGGACACTCGGCCTGCTGCTTCTGGGCGGCCTGTTCGCACTAGCGGCTTGCGGCGGCGGTTCGGGTTCTGAGAAGCCAGCTGCCCCCAGCGATCCCCTCGACCGCCCACCCGAGGCTTCAGAAGATGTCGCTTCAGAAGATGTCTCAGCGGGCCAGAGCGTGTATTTGATGCGCTGCGTGGGGTGCCACGGCGCCGACGGCGCCGGCATTGTCGGCCCCGACATCCGCCCCGCCGCGCTGGAGGGAAAATACGCCTCGGCAGAGGCGATGGAGGCGATCGTGCGGGAAGGGCTGGGCGATATGCCCGAGTTCGGCTCGCAGCTCACCGACTCCGAAATCGCTGACGTCGTGGCTTACGTGGGGACCAGCCTGGGCTGATCTCGGGGGCTGTCCTCGTGGTATGCGCCGCAGGAACAACCGCGCTAGTCGGCCCAGGCGTCGACCACGTCGGCCGTGGTGGTGAGGGTGGCGACGATGCCGAGGGTGTGCTCGAACACGGCGTCGACATAGTCGGGCGGAGTGCCGGCCACCGCGTCTCGGGGGATCACCACCACATAGCCGGCGTTGACCGCGTCGAAGGTGAGGTTGGTAATGGCCACGTTCACCGACACCCCCACCGCCACGATGGTGCGGATTCCCTCGTTGCGCAGCAGCGAGTCCAGCTCGGTGCCCTCGAAGGGCGACAGGCCGTGGTGGCGGGGCAGCACCACATCGGCGTCTTCCACCCCGATCTCGGGCACCACCTCCACCGCCGAGGTGCCCGCGTGCAGCGGCACCGGCATCTTGGGCATGGCCCGGAACAGGCGGGCGTTGCGGTTGCCGCCCCACCCGTCGGGGCGGTGCTGGGCCGTGCAGTGGATCACCCGCACCCCCGCGGCGCGGGCCGCGGCCGCCAGCGCCGCCGCATTGGGAATCAGCCCATCCTCGGCCGCTTCGGCCAGCGCGGGCAAGGCCGAGAGCTTTCCGATAACCCCGTTCTGGCACTCCTGAAGCACTAATGCGGTGGTGGCCACCTCGACGACTTCGCGCAGCTCCATCCAATTCACCTTCCCATACCGGGTTCGGGCCATGCGCCATCCATAATGAACCACCATATGGCCGGATCAATCTTGGGAACCGAAGTCGTGCGGCGAGAAGACGGGACGCTTCTGACGGGCAAGGGCCGCTTCACCGGAGATTTGCGGCCCGACGGGCTGCTCACGGCTGCCTTCGTGCGCTCCCCGGTGGCCCACGGGAACATCGCCGGGATCGACGTCGAGTCCGCGGCGGCACAACCGGGGGTGGTGGCTGTGTACACCGCGGCCACCATCGGGGTGGAGCACTTGAAAGCCCGGTTCCTGGTCGACCCCCAGTTCGTGCGCCCGCTGCTGGCCCAGCAGCGGGTTCGCTTCGCGGGTGAGCCGGTGGCCATGGTGGTGGCCGAGAGCCCCGCCGCGGCCGCAGACGCCGCTGATGCGGTCATGGTGGACTACGAGCCGTTGCCGCCGTCGCTGGACGCCGAGGCCGCAGTGGCCAGCGGTGCGGCGGCGCTGTTCCCCGAACGAGGGTCAGACTCGCTGCTACGGATGTTCGAGCCGGTGGAGGGCCTGCACGACGGGGCCGACCGGATCGTCAGCGCCCGCATCGTCCACAACCGCATGGCGGTGGTGCCGATGGAAACCGATGCGGTGCTCGCCGATCCCACCGCAGAGCAGCTCACCTTGTGGGTGTCCACGCAGGGGGCCCACGCCACCCGGTCGGGCATCGCCGAGTCGCTGGGACTTGAACCCGGCGAGGTGCGGGTGATCGCCCCGTGGGTGGGGGGCGGATTCGGGGCCAAAGGCGGGTGGCGAGCAGAGCATGTGGCGGTGGCCGCGGCGGCCCGGCAACTGGGCCGTCCGGTGGCGTGGACCGAGTCCCGGGCCGAGAACCTGATCTCCATGCAGGCCCGCGACCAGGTCCACTATGCCCGCCTGGGGGTGACCGAGGAGGGCCGGATGGTGTCGCTGGAGGTGGCGGCGGTGGTGGATGCCGGGGCCTATCCCGGTTTGGGCGGCGTCCTTCCCTTTATCACCCGGGTGATGGCGCCGGGGGTATACGCCATCGAGAAGGTGCAGTTCGACTACGGCGTGGCGGCTACCAACCGGGCACCGCTGGGGGCGTTTCGGGGTGCAGGCCGGCCTCAGGCCACCCTCACCATCGAGCGCATGGCCGATTTGGCGGCGGCCGAGCTGAATATCGACCCGGCGGAGTTCCGCCGCCGGAACTTTCTGCCGCCGGAGGCGTTTCCGCTGGTGACTCCCACCGGCGGGGCCTACGACACCGGCGACTACGCCAAGGCGCTGGATCGGGCCTGCGAGCTGGCGGGCTACGAGGACTTGCGGGCTGAACAGGCTCGCCGCCGATCCGCCGGCGACCCCCGGAGGCTGGGCATCGGGCTGTCGAGCTATGTGGAGATCACCGCGGGTATCGGCCTAGAGGAGCACGCCGCGGTTGAGGTCCACCCCGACGGGTCGGCCACGGTCGCAGTGGGCACCTCCTCCCACGGGCAGGGTCACGAAACAGCGTTCACCATGATCGTGGCCGATCGGCTGGGGATCGAGATGGATCGCATCCGATTCGTGCAGTCCGACACCGCGCTGGTGGCCCGGGGCGGAGGCACCGGCGGGTCGCGCAGCGCCCAGCTCGGGGGCAGCGCCATTCATGCTGCCGCCATGGAGGTGCTGGACATTGCCCGACAGCGGGCCGCAGGGCTGCTGGAGGCCAGCGCGGATGACATCGTGATCACCGACGAAGGCCGCCTCGGCGTGGCCGGCGTTCCCCGTGCCACGGTGAGCTGGGAGCAGGTGGTTGCGGCAGCCGACGAGCCGTTGCGGATTGAGCTCGACCACACCACCGACGGCGCCACCTTCCCCTTCGGCACCCACATTTGCACGGTGGAGGTGGATGTCGAGACCGGCCGGGTTGAGCTTTTGCGCCATGTGGCGGTGGACGACGCCGGCAATCTGCTGAACCCGCTGATCGTGGCCGGCCAGCAGCACGGCGGGGTGGCCTCGGGAATCGGCCAGGCCCTGTTTGAGCATGTGGTGTACGACGATGAGGGCAACCCGCTCACCACCGGCCTGGCCGACTACGCCATGCCGTCGGCGGCCGAGTTCTGCGACTTCACCGTGGCCAGTACCATCACCCCCACCCCCCTCAACCCTCTGGGGGTGAAGGGCATCGGCGAGGCGTCCACCATCGGGGCCACCCCGGCCGTGCAGAACGCGGTAGTGGACGCTCTGAGCGACCTCGGCGTTCGCCACATCGACCTGCCCTTGACCCCGGAGCGGGTGTGGCAGGCCATCGAGGCCACCAGCCGCCCTGAGCCACCGGTCGTCTGGCCGGAGTTTCCTGGCTAGCTCGGGGCGGTCGCGCCGTCGCGGCCGCAGAACCTGGCCGAGGAGATCGTCTGGCCGGAGTTTCCTGGCTAGCTCGGCGCTCAGGTGCAGCCGGTGCCGTCTTTGTTCCCGTCGAGGCGGTAGGGGTCTTCTCCGATGACCTTGATGGTTACCGGGGCCAGGTCCAGTTCCCTTACGTCGGAGCAATTGAGGTCGCCCACGATGGGCAGGCAGGGATCGTAGGCCGGGTGGCAGCCGGAGTCGCCAGGTGAGGTCCGGGCTGGCCCGGCCGTCGCCGAGGCGGCGGGCGGTGTTTGCGTAGCCACCGTGACTTTGACGGCTCCCGAGTCGGCGGCCGCGGCGTCGATACGGGTGTCGGCGCACAGGCCTTGGGCGTAGCGGGCGATTGTCTGGCGCTCGGCGCTGTCCATGGCCAACCCCCACCGGACCTTGATGGCGGTCCACCACCCCAGGTAGGTGCATATAGCGGCGGGGTTGGAGGGCAGCCATTCCGCGGGATCACGGGCCCCTTTGCTGCGGTTGGAGCTGGCCGACACCGCGATAAGATGGTCGGGGAAGGTGAGGTCGTTGGCGTAGAGCTGGCGGGTGAGGGTGTCCCAGGCCCAGCCGCCCGACTGGTGCGCCTCATTCAAGGCGACGACGTGGTCCACATCGAAGTCGCTGGGATTGCTGGTTCGCACGCCGTCGTAGAGGCTCGTCCAGAGCCCGGTTCGCACCCGGTTCCCCGCTATGGCCGGATCTCCCAGGGACTCGTCGGCCAGCACTTCCTGGCGGGTGTCGAGGCCGTCGCCGTCCTGGTCTATCCAGTGCTTCCAGTCGTCGCGGCTGTATCCGGCCGTCACTTCCTCCGCGGTGGCCGCTTGGTCGAGCAGCGCGGCCAATGAGACCAATCCGGCGCCGGTCGGCGATGCCGGGGTGGCCGATGGCGGCGGCTGCTCTTGGGGGCCAACCTCGGGCGGCTCGGGAGTTGCCGTGGGGGTCGCCGCCGCGGCGGCTGGCAAGGCAGGTATGGGGGCAGAGGTCGCGGCTGGTGCGGGGGTCGGCACCGGGGTCGGCGTGGTGGCGGGCGCAGGGGTTGTGATGGGAGTTGGCGGCGCCGATCCGCCAGCAGTCGGCGCTGGGGTCGGCGGTGCGGGGTTTGGCAACGGTGTTGTGGAAGCAGTCGGCATTGGGGTCGGCGGTGCGGGGTTTGGCGCCACAGCGGCGGCTGAGGGGGTCGGAAGCGAAGCGGACGGCGGCAACGGTGTTGTGGGAGCAGTCGGCGCTGGGGTTTCTGTCCCCGGAGGTGGTGCTTTTGGCTCTGCGGGCGGGGCAGGCTCAGAGTGGGGCGCGCTTTCTGCTCCGCAGCCCGAGATCGCCAGGCAAAGCGCGGCGAGGCCGGCGCAGAAAGACCGGACTGCAGAAGAGTTCAGGAACATCAGCGGTCAGGGCTGGAACGGTCCTTTGCCCATCTGATCGCGGACGGTGACGACTGCCGGGTTGGTCATGGAGCGGCGCTGCCAGTTGGCCCCGTCCACCACCAGGGTGTGGCCGCTGATGAACCGGGCGAAGGGGGAGGCCAAGAAGGTGGCCGCCCAGCCCAGCTCCCGCAGCCGCCCCACTCGCATGGCCGGCTGGCACGGATCCTTGGCGTGGGTGCGGTCGAGGCTGGAGCGGATGTCGGCGGTCATGTCCTCGTGGGGGAACAGCCCTGGCACCAAGCCGTTCACCTGGATGCCGTAGGGCCCCCACTCCACGGCCAGGCTCTCGGTCATCGACTTGACCCCGGCCTTGGCCGCAGCCGAGTGGGCGAAACCGGGGCCGCCGGTCCAGGCGTAGGACGCCCCGATGTTGACGATCGATCCGGTGGTGCCAGCGGACAGATGGCGGCGGGCGAACTCCCGAGCGCAGAAGAAGGTGCCGTTGAGAGTGATGTCCACCACGGTTCTCCAGGCGTTGGGCGACATGTCCTCGGCCGGTACCGGGAAGTTGGCCGCCGCGTTGTTGATGAGCGCGTTGGGCAGACTGAACCGCTCAGCGGCTGCGTCGAACGCCTCGGTTATCTGGTCGGGCTGGCGGATGTCGCAGCCCACCACCAGCACCTCGGCGCCGAGGGATTCGATGGCCGCCCGACCGGCGTCCAAGTGCTCGGGCTTGCGGCTGGCGATGACCAGGTTGGCTCCCAGCCGGGCGAACTCGATGGCGATGGCCTTACCCAGGCCGGTGCCGCCGCCCGTCACGAACACGGTCTGGCCGTCGTAGGCGCCGGGCGCCAGGGCGGTGGCACCCTCGGGGGCGGGTTCGGGCAATCCGATGATCTCAGCCATGTTCGGACTCCTTTTTGAAGCGACCGGTCAAGACCGCTGGTACTCGGGGTCGCGCCCTTCGGCCCGGGCGGCTCGGAACTCGGCGAAGTCGTCCGACCGGTTGATGAGCGTCTGGTAGGCGTACTCGTCGTTCATGGAGCTGCGCAGCCCCTCATCGGCCAGGTTTCGGATCACCCGGCGTGCGAGTTGCACTGTGTAGGGGGAGGCGGCGGCGATCTTGGCCGCCATCTCCATCACGGTGTCGTCCAGTTCTTCGGGGGGCACGACGCGCGACACGACGCCGTGGGTCAGAGCCTCCTCGGCGCTGAGTATCCGTCCGGTGAGCACCATGTCGCTGACCAGCCCCGACCCGCAGATCTCGAACAGCCGGCCCACTCCACCGGTGTCGGGGATCACCCCATGGGTCACCTCGGGGAGCATGAACCGGGCACCCTCGGCGGCCACCCGGATGTCGCACAGCAGCCCCCGCTGGAAGGAGCCGCCGATGGCCCAGCCCTGCATGGCCACGATGATGGGGGCGTCGATGTCCCAGACCTGCTGGATCCCCCGGTGACCCCGCTCCATGCCGGCGTGGTGGGCCATGCCCAGCTGACCGCCCCCGATGGCGGCCACATCCCGCCCCGACGACCAGGATTTGCCCTCGCCCCGCCACACCACCGCCCGGATGGACTTGTCGGCTTTTATCTGGCCCAAGATGTCGAACAGGGCGACGTCCATGGCGTCGTCGAAGGCGTTGTGCTTGGCAGGATTGTTGTTGGTGATGACGGCGATATGCCCGTCCACCGTGAGCTGTACTCGGTCGTCGGCCATTGGCTCACCGTATCCCCGATCGGCCCGGCAGGAAGAATGGGGCCGGTTTCAGGCACAATGTCTCCATGGCGATGTTCTTGGAAATGGTCGGACAGCGAGACGAGCCCCGACAGCGTGGGTGGCTGCCCCGGGACTGCACGCTGTATGCGCTCAGCGTGGGAGCGGGCTTCGAGGATCTGGCGTTCGTGGGGGAGCGGGCCGAAGGGCATCCCCAGCAGGTGTACCCCAGCTTCGCCTGTTCCGGCGGACGGTCGGACAAGGCTCCAGAGGGCGATGCGAACATGGTCCGGTTCGGCGACTACCAAATCCACCAGTTGGTGCACGGCGAACAGGAGCTCACCATCCACGGTGAGATCGGGCCGAGGGGGTCGGTGGTCAGCACATCCACGGTCGTGGGCATCTACGACAAGGGCTCCGGGGCGGTGGTCCACATGGAGGGGGAGTCGGTGGACGCCGAAACCGGCGAGCCGGTGTTCACCACCGGCTCCAAGCTGTTCGTGATGGGCGAGGGCGGCTTTGGCGGCGATCCCGGGCCCAAGACGCCGGCGTGGGACATCGGCGACGCGCCCCCCGACGCCTCGGTGGATTGGCAGACCCTGCCGGTGCAGTCGCTGCTCTACCGCCACGGGGGCAACGACCCCAACCTGATCCACTACGACCCCTCGGTGGCCACCGCCGCCGGGTTCGACGGTCCCATTCTCATGGGGCTCAACTCCTATGGTTTTGCCTGTCGGGCGCTGGTGGAGACGGTGTGCGGGGGCGACCCGCTGGCCCTGGGTTCGATGGGCGGGCGTTTCGCCTCCCCCGGCTACAACGGCGATGCGCTCACCACCCAGATCTGGCGCAGCCGCCAAAATGAGAACGAGGTGCTCTTCCGGGTGGTGTCCGACCGGGGCACCACGGTTTTTGACAAAGGCCGGTCCACACTGCGATAGCGGGCCGGACGGCGCAAGGCGGCGCGCGCTGCTTTCGCCGAGGGGCTACAGCCCCATGTCGTGGTGGTCGGGCACGTCGTAGCGGCCGATGGCCTCGGCTCGGCGGTGGAGGAGGGCGACGGTGTCCTCGATGTTGCGTCCGATAATGAACCGGCGCTCCTGTACGCAGTCGACCACGAAGTTGCCGTGCTCAACCAGATCGGCCACTTCGGGCTCGGTGCCCCGTATCTCGGTCAAGATGTCCTTGAGTTCTTGGAAGGTCATGCTGCGCCGCCCGGTGGCGTCGCCCACTCGGGCGAAGTGGGCGGGGCGGTTGCGCTGGGCGGTGAAGAGCCCGGTGTCGAGCATTCCCCCCGACGGGTAGAGCACCGACGCCCGCAAGTCGCTGTCCTCCCGGATCAGGTTGACGTGCACGGTCTCGGTGAAGCAGCTCACCGCGGCCTTGGAGGCGGCGTATACCGAGGCGGTGGGCACCGGGGCGAACCCGCCGTCGCCTGAAGAGGTATTGATGATCTGGCCGGGCTCGCCTCCGGCCAGCATCCGGGGCACGAACTCGGCGGTGCAGATGGCCACGCCGAACACGTTCACGCTGAAGCACCACCGCCAGTCGTTGGGCTCCTGCTCCCAGGGCTTGCCGCCGCCCCCGGAGGTGACCCCGGCGTTGTTGAAGAGCAGGTTGCACCGGCCGTGGACCTCGTAGACGTGATCGGCGAGGGCGGCCACCGATTTCTCGTCGGCCACGTCGGTGGGCCAGCCCGACACCGGCCCCAGCTCGGACAGCTCGGCCACGGCGGTGGCGGCGGTGTCGGCCTCGATGTCGGCGATGACCACCGTGGCGCCCCGCGACAACAGGGCGGTGACAACGCCCTTGCCGATGCCCCCGGCCCCGCCGGTGACCACCGCCACCATGGAGCTGACGTCGAGGCGCTCAGTGGGGGGTGTGTCGCTGCTCATGGTGCCTCCCGTGTCTGGCCGTTCCTGTACGCCGACTTCGGGCTCAGGCGGCGGTCTGGATCTGGTTGAGGGGGTTCATAGCCGGACAGCCTTTGGCCCGTTCGGGGATGTCGGCGAAGTCGATGGGGGCGGCCACCTCGGCTTTGGTGGGACAGAACTGCTCGGCCAAAGGCGCCAGCGCCTCCAGGTCGAACCCGTACACCTCAGCAGCGTTGGCGGTGAGGATCTGAGTGGTCTCCTGCTCGGTGAGATTGGCGAAGGTGAGCCGCAAGTGCTGGCGGGTATGGGGGTGCGAGCCCTCAATGTGGGGGTAGTCGGAACCCCACATGATCCGGTCGGTGCCCACGGTGCGGGTGAGCTGCGCCTCCGACGGGCGCAAGAACGAGGCCCCGATGTAGCACTGGCGGGCGAAGTACTCGCGGGGGGTGAGCGACATATCGGCCACCGCCTGGCTCCCGAACACGGTTTCGGAGCCGTACTTGGAGTACCGCATGCGGTGGAAGAAGCTCTCGAGCTTCTCGAGGGTCTCGGGCACCCAGGCGGTGCCGGTCTCGGTGGTCACATACTTGAGCGTGGGATAGCGCTCGAACACCCCGGAGAACATGAGGTGCCAAAGCGCCCGCTGGGTCCACCAGGTGGCCTCGAGGATGAACATGGCCAGCGACGAAGGGAAATGGTTGCCGTAGTTGGGCGATCCCCCGCCGGCATGGTGATTCAGCGGCAGATCGGCGGCGGCGACGGCGGCCCAGATGGGCTCGTAGCGCTGGGAGTACAGCGGCTCGAACGGCGAGTCGGGAGGAGCGCCGGGGATGAGCACGCCGCCGGTCAGCCCTTGCTCGGCGGCCCACTCGATCTCTTTGACCGAGC
>JAPOSH010000063.1 GCA_026709815.1 bacterium
CGGGCCATGGCCGACCAGAAGTCCGGATCTATCGTCAACTTGTCGTCGGCCGGGGCCGACATGGCTGCCCCGATGATCTCGGTCTACGCCCTGACCAAGGCCGCGGTGAAGATGATCACCCGCAGCGCGGCGGTGGAGATGGCGCCCATCCGGGTCAACGCGGTGGCCCCGGGCTCCATCGAAACGCCGATCTACGACCGGCACTTCCTAGGCGATGATGGCAAGGCGGACCCCGAACGCCGGCGAGCCCACTTCGACGCCGTCGCCCAGATGAATCCCCTGGGGTTCGTGGGCGATCCCACCGACATCGCCTACGCCGTTTTGTATCTCTGCTCAGACGCGGGGCGCTTCCTGACCGGCCAGACCGTGCGCCCCAATGGCGGCGTGGTGATGCCGCTGTAACGCGGCACACCACTAGGCTTTGGCCATGAACTTGAAGCGCAGTGTCCGCCGCGTCGCGGCCATCGCCGGCGTGGCCCTGCTGCTGGCCTCTGCCTGCGGGGGAGACGATGACGATGCGGCTCCGGCTCAAGAGGCGGTAGAAGTCGCCCCCGTGCAGATCGACGGGCCGCCGCTCGGGCCGCTGGGAGACTCGGGCGACCCCGCCCTCGGCCAACCCGTGCCCGGCTTGGCCGGAACCGCCACAGACGGCACGCCGCTGGCCTGGACCCCGGGCGAGCGGCCCGCGGCCATTGTGTTCCTGGCCCACTGGTGCCCTGCCTGTCAGGCCGAGGTGGCTGAGCTGGTTGACTGGCTGGAAGCGGGCAACGAGCTGCCCGAAGGGGTGGACTTCCTCAGCGTGGTCACCTTGGTGGACTCCGAGCGGGGCAACTACCCGCCCAGCCGATGGCTCGCAGACGAGGGCTGGCCCATCCCGGCCCTGGTGGACAGCGAGAGCAACGAGATCGCCGCGGCGATGGGGCAGGCGGGCACCCCGTTTTGGGTTTTTGTGAACGGTGACGGAACACTGGCCACTCGGGGCAGCAGCCGGCTTCCGCCAGAAGTCCTCACCGAGTTCTTCGATCAACTGTTGGCCGCAGGCCAGGGGTAGGGTTCGGTTCCGTGACCGGATACCTCGAAGGCAAGAACATCGTCGTCACCGGAGCGGGCAACGGCATCGGACGGGCCATCGCCAAGGGCTGCGCGGCGGCGGGGGCCAACGTGGTGGTGGCCGACTACGGCGTGGCGCTGGACGGCTCCGACCCCACCTCGGAGGTGGCTGACGCAGTGGCGGCCGAGATCACCGCCGCGGGCGGCACCGCTGTGGCCCTGGCCTCCGACATCAGCACCATGGAGGGAGGCGCGGCCGCGGTGCAGGCCGCGGTGGACGCCTGGGGGTCGATCGACGGGGCGGTGTGCGTGGCCGGCATCCTGCGGGAGCGGATGATCTTCAACATGACCGAAGAAGAGTTCGACGACGTGATCCGGGTCCACCTCAAGGGCCACTTCACGGTGTACAAGCACGCCTCGGCCGTCATGCGCAAACAGGAGACGGGCGGATCGCTGGTGGGGATCACCTCAGGGGCGTTCACCGGTTCCACCTCCCAGTGCAACTACTCCGCGGCCAAGGGGGGCATCATCTCCCTCACCAAGAGCGCGGCTTTGGCGCTGAAGCGCTACGGCGTCAACGCCAACTGCATCGCCCCCAGCGCCAAGACCCGCATGTCGGAGAACGTGCCGTTCGAGATCGAGGCCGGCGCCCCCGAAGACGTGGCGCCGCTGGCGGTGTACCTGCTCAGCGACGCCGCTCGGGACATAACCGCTCAGGTGTACACCGTGGTCGGCCCTCGCATCTCGGTGTGGGCCCAGTTCGGTGAGCTTCGCTCCATGTACGCGCCCGACAGCAGCTGGACGCCCGAGGGCATCGAGGAGGCGCTGCCCCGCACCGTCGGCTTCGAGGAGCATCCCACCATGGCTTTGCTGGCCCAGCAGGCCGCCCAGCGCCAAGTGGCCCAAGGCAGCAGCTGATGTCCGGCGGCGCGCCGTGACCCGTCGAGTGCCTTCCGAGCCGTCGGGCCGGGGGCTGTTGGAAGACAAGACCGTGGTGGTGACGGCGGCGGCGGGCACCGGTCTCGGCTTTGCCGCCGCTCGACGATGCATGGCCGAGGGCGCCCGGGTGCTCATCAGCGACATCCACGAGCGCCGTCTGGGCGAGGCCGCCGACCGTTTGGCTGAGGAGTTCGGAACTCGTCCCGCCGCGCAGCTGTGCAACGTCACGGTGGAGGAGGATGTCGGAGCCCTGATCGGCGCGGCGACAGGGGAGTTGGGTCATGTTGACGTGATGATCAACAACGCCGGATTGGGAGGCACGGCCGATCTGGTGGACATGACCGACGAGCAGTGGCATGCGGTGATCGACGTCACCCTCAACGGCACCATGCGCACCACTCGGGCCGCGCTGCGGCACATGATGCCCCGGAGGTCGGGGGTCATCGTCAACAATGCCTCGGTCATCGGGTGGCGGGCCCAGGCCGGCCAGAGCCACTACGCCGCAGCCAAGGCAGGGGTGATGGCCCTCACCAGGTGCGCGGCCATGGAAGCAGCTGAGGCCGGAGTCCGGGTCAACTGCGTGGCCCCCAGCCTGGCCATGCACCCGTTTCTGGCCAAGACCTCCAGCCAGGAGTTCCTCGACAGCCTGATTTCGCTGGAGGCTTTCAATAGGGCCGCCGAGCCGTGGGAGGTGGCCAACGTGATGGTGTTTCTGGCCAGCGACTACTCCTCCTACATGACCGGCGAGATCGTCTCAGTCAGCTCCCAGCACCCCTAACCCGGATCTGTCCTTTGGTGCGGGTCAGCCCGTTTCGCGAGGAGCGGCCCAAGTTGGTGGGGTCGTGCGTCGGCCAGCTTCGGATTTTGTCCGAAATCGACGCCGAGCCTGCCATCCCGGTGGACGACTGGGATGTTGTCGCCCACCCCGAGCGGATCCTCGATTCTGATGGCGGACCGTGACCATTCTGTTGGACACCAATGTCTTGCTGAGGCTGGTCGCCGACAGTCCACAAATCAGCCAGTCGTTCAAGGCGGAGGTGGAATCCGCGCTGGCTGATGGCGGAGTGGCCGTCTCGTCCCCGTCGTCAATCCTTGTCCCTGAGACGTGTGGCGTACCGCCCTCATGCCGACAGGCCCCGCTTTTCGAATTCGCTCTGGGCGTACACGATGCCGCCTAAGTGCTCGTCGGCGTCGGGAGATGTGGCCAGCCAGGCCACCACTGCCCCGATGGTGGCGGGCTCTCCGCCGGGATAAGGAAATGCTCCGGCGGTGTTGCGGGCCCGGGCGGCCTCGGTGATCACATAGCCGGGGTCGATGCTGAAGCACCGGATGCCGTCGGGCCCGTGCTCTACGTGGAGGTGGGGGGTCATGCGGGTGAACGCCCCCTTGCTCATGGCATAGGCCATGCCCCAGCCCCCTTTGCCGATGGGTCCGGGCGGGTCGGTGTAGGCCGAGGCCGAGACCATGTTCACGATGGTGCCCGAGCCCCGCGCCGCCATGGCGGCCAGCACCCGCTCGGTGATCGCCATCTGGGCGAACACGTTGCCCTCGAACAGCCGGTGAACCTCGGGCTCCTCCAGCTCCAGGAACGGGGTCATGCTGACCTTGCCCTGGTAGATGGCGTTGTTCACCAGCACGTCTAGGTGGCCGAAGCGCTCCAGTGCGCCGTCGACGCAAGCCTCCACGCTGGCCCGGTCCAGCAGATCCATCACGAACGCCGTTCCCTTTTGGCCTTCGGCCTCGATGGCGGCCACGGTGGTGTCGAGTCCCCCGGGAATAGTGAGGCTGGGGTCGTACATATCCCGGCCTGAGCCGTCCGACAATGTGCGGGCCGACACGGCCACGTCGAATCCGGCCCGGGCCAGGGCGATGGCGCTGGCCCGCCCGATTCCACGGCTGGCCCCGGTGACCAGGGCGGTCCTTCGATCGTTCGCGCTCATCGGGATCTTCGCCTTTCGGTTGTCGGCGCTCGCAGCCATGCCCGCGGCCGCCTTGAGGTCTTCTGGCCTGACGCGCATACCGTAGGGCCATGGGCCCGCTGAGGGGAATGCGCATCATCGAGTTGGCCGGCATCGGCCCGACCCCGTTCGCCGGAATGATGCTGTCGGATTTGGGTGCCGAGGTCATCCGGGTCGACCGGGTGGGCGGGTCGGGCAACCCGGCGGCCTCGCAGTCGGTCACCATGGAGCGGGGCAAGAGCACAGTCGCTTTCAACCTCAAGCACCCCGAGGGCCTGGAGGCTTTGCTTCGACTGGTGGAGGCGTCCGACGGGTTGTTCGAGGGCTTCCGAGCCGGGGTGGCCGAGCGCCTAGGGGTCGGCCCCGATGCGTGTTTGGCCCGCAACCCCAAGCTGGTCTACGGGCGCATGACCGGCTGGGGCCAGTCCGGTCCGTTGGCCGACCGGGCCGGCCATGACATCAACTACATCTCCCTGGCCGGCCCTTTGGCTCATATCGGACGGGTCGGCCAACCGCCGTCGGTGCCGCTCAATCTCATCGGGGATTTCGGGGGCGGCTCGGTGTTTTTGGCGCTGGGCATGGTGGCCGCCCTGCTGGAGGTGGCCAGAGGCGGTGACGGCCAGGTGGTGGACGCTGCCATGGTGGACGGCGCCGCCTACCTGCTGTCACCGCTGTACGCGGCCCATGCCAGCGGGTTCTGGACCGACGACTACGGGTCGAACTTCTTGGATTCAGGGGCCTACTTCTACGAGGTGTACGGCACGGCCGACGGCAAGTGGCTGGCGGTGGGGGCCATCGAACCTGAGTTCCATGCCGAGTTCATGGCCGGGATCGGTCTGGCCGATGCGGACGGCCTGCCCGAGCAGATGGATCGGGATTGCTGGCCCGAGATGAAGCGGAGGGTGGGGGAGATCATCGCCGCCCGCACCCAAGACGAGTGGGTCGAGGTGTTCGAAGGCACCGACGCCTGCGTCACCCCGGTGTTGACCATGGGGCAGGCCCCGGGCCACCCTCATGCCATGGCCCGCGATTCTTTCTTCCGGTTCAGCGGGGTGACCCAGCCCCGACCTGCCCCCCGCTTCGGTGGCACGCCGAGCAAACCGGCGCAAGACTCCCGGCCTCCGGGGGCTGACACCGGGTGGCTGCTGGGCGAACTGGGGTACTCATCCGAGGAAATCGCAGACCTGCGCGCCGCCGGCACGGCGGCATGATGGTCCCAGGGAGGAGCATCCAGTGATAAAGAAAGTCGCAGCCGGCCTGTTGCTCGCGGTGTCGCTGCTGGGCGCGGCCTGCTCCTCAGGCAATGACGACAACGCCGACGCTCCGCAACCCGCAGCCGCTCCAACAGAGACCGGCGATTCTGAAAGCCTTGAGCCCGCGCCGACGCAAGATGCGGCCGCGGAGCAAGAAGAGGCCGAGGAATCAGGGCAGGTCTCGCCCGCGCTCACCGGCGAGGTGGCCGAGGCCATCATCAATCTCGCCTTTCTCGCCGACCCCGGGCAGCTCGGGCCGATCACCGATGAGCAGATGCGATGCGTCGGCGAGGCCGCACCCTTCGCGCTGGGCGAGGAGAGGCTCGCCGAATTGGGCATAAACGGGTCTTCGCTGGAAGCGGCCTATCGTGACAGCGAGTCGTTTCTTTTGGGAGAGCGCTTCGGCGTAAGTCAGGCCGAGATTGATGCCATCTTGGAAGAGGTCGCTGCTTGTGCCGATTGGCGGGAGCTGATTTTGGAGGGAATCACCGGTGGTGTGCCTTCTGAGATGGCCGAGTGCGTCGTGGCCGAGATCTCAGATGCTGCAATCTATTTTGTGTTGGGCAGCCTCTTGATCTCCCCCGAGAGGCCCTTGGGAGCTGCTAGCGAGCCCGTTGGTCAGGAGTTAAATGGTCAGGAGTTAAACCAGCTATTGCAAAGCTGCTACGACCTGAGGTCGATCATCTACGACGGCCTCGTGGAAGGCGGCCTCACCTCAGAGCAAAGCGCTCAGTGCGTGGTGGACGGCATTTCAGACGAACTGGTCGAGAGGTATCTGCTGGTGTTCTCGGATCAGGATGAAACCGGCGAGGCCCAGGGAGCGGCTTTAGAGCTGGTGGACATCCACCGCCAATGCTTGACCCCAGAGGAACTGGAGTCGATAGGGCTAGCCGACTCCAGCGGTCCTGGATTTGCCCCTCCGGACGAATTCGGGTCGGGCCCCTGTCCGCCTGCTGATGGTTCGGGGCCTCGGGTGCTTGATTTCGACGGTCCGCCGCCGATGTGTTTGGACTCTTCTAAGGAGTACACCGCGGTGTTCGATACCACGGCGGGGGTGATGCGAGTCGCGCTCGACACGGTGAGCACGCCGGTCACGGCTAATAATTTCGCGGTGTTGGCCCGGTATCGGTATTACGACGATACGTTGTTGTTCCGCACTGATCCCAGTATCGGGATCATTCAGGGCGGGGCGCCTCGCACCAATTCGCCGTCGGATCCGGGGCCGGGGTACACGATTGTCGATGAGGGTTCGGGGTTTGCCTATGAGCCGGGTCAGATCGTGATGGCCCGGACCGGGGCGCCCAACAGCGCGGGGGCCCAGTTCTTTTTCGCGGTGGACGAGAACACCGCGTTGTTGAACAGCCAGGGCACGTATGTGGTGTTCGGCCGGATGGACGAGGCCAGCCTGGCGGTGGCCGAGGCTATTTTGGCCAGCCATGTGGACCAGCCCGACAACCCGCTGGGCGGAGGCCCCGACCCCCAGGTGATCGTCAACTCCATCACCATCCAAGAAACCGGCTGAAGCCGGCGACGCCGCTGCCATCGTGATACCCGGCGCTATTTCTGAGACTCATCACGACCCCGCTGGGAACCAGAGATAGGCTCGGGGCGTCGCTGTAGTCGGCGTGATCCGCCGAACAGTCCACCAAACAGGAAGTGCGAAATGAAATATGCGTATGCAGTTGTGATCGGGCTGGCGGCGTGCTTGGCGCTGGTCGGTGCGGCCTGCAACGACAGCAGCGACGACGGCGGGTCTATCGCCCCGGCGCCTGCGGCCACCTCAGACTCCGCCCCGACCGCCCCGGCGCCTGCGGCCACGCAAGCCCCCGAGCCTCCCCCGGCATCTCAAGGCATACAGGCATCGCCCGATCAAGTCCGAGAGCTTGTGTTCAACGGCCTGATGCAAGAAAGCGGGATTTCCGAACCCAGCGCCCAATGCGTGGTCGACAACATGTCCGATGACTTGCTCGAGAGGTACATAACTCTCGACGTTCTGACCCTTGAAGACCCGCAACCAGAGGACTTTGAGGCCGCTCAACCGGTATTCGCTGAGATGTTCGAGATTCAGTCGGGCTGCCTCACCCCAGAGGAGATGGAGATGATGGGCTTCATGCCCGCCGACGGCTAGCCCCGAGGCGCAAGGCGGCGCGGCGCAAGTTGCCGCCGTTTACTGATCGAGCCAGTACACCGCCTCAGCGGTGGCCTCGCCGTCGGTTCCCACCCGGCCGTCGGAAACCATGGCGATGAGGTGGGCCAGCACGGAGCGGGCGGCGGGCTCGTGGAGTTCTTCAGCCACCGCTGCGTACATCACCGCCACCATCTCGGCGATGGTCTGCGGCCCCGACGCCAGGCATCTGATGATCTGGCGCTCCCGATCCAGGCGGTGGGCATACAGAGCCTCCACCAGAGCGTGGGGCTCGGTGACCGGCGGGCCGTGAGTGGGCCAGTACACGCGGTCGTCGGGGCTGTCGGCCAAAAGCCTCAGGCTGGCCAAGTAGTCGGTCATGTTGCCGTCGGGCGGGGGGATGACGGTGGTGGACCAGCCCATGATGTGGTCGCCGGTGAACACCCCGGCCGCTTCCCGCCAGCGGTAGGAGATGTGGTTGGAGATGTGGCCGGGGGTATGCAGGCACTCAAAGCTCCACCCCGGCCCCTCCACGACGTCGCCGTGGACCACCGCCGCATCAGGGGTGAACTCCAGGTCGCCCCTCTCCTCGCCTTGGCCGTCGTCGGTGTCCGCAGCCGGATGGGGGCCGAACCCGTAGGCCACCGCACCGGTGGCCTCGCCCACTGCTCGAGACGCCGGCGAGTGGTCTCGGTGGGTGTGGGTGATCAGCAGGGCTTCCACCTCCTCGCCGTCCACCGCAGCCAGAACGGCGTTGATGTGGTCGGCGTCGCCGGGGCCGGGATCGATGATGGCCACCCGGCCCCGGCCCACGATGTAGGTGCCGGTGCCCCGGTAGGTGAACTTGCCCGGGTTGGCGGCCATCACCCGGCGCAGGCCGGGAGCCATCTCGACTGCTGTGCCGTAGTCCACCTCGGGCTCGGTCGCAAAAGGAATGCTCACCGCCATCGAGGGACGCCTTCGGCTGCTCAGCCGTCCTCGGCGGCCACCTCGCCGGTGGAGGCGCTCAGATAGGCCGGCTTCTCGCCGCCGCCGTGGACCTTGATGTTGGCCCCCGACATCCACCGGGCCAGAGGGGAGGCCAGAAACAGGCATACGTCGGCGACGTCGTCGGGCCGACCCATGCGGCCCATGGCAATGGTCTCGCCCACCGCGGCGATGCCCGCGTCGTCGCCGTAGTAAAGATGGGCGTCGTCGGTCACGATCAGCCCGACGGTCACGGTCAGCGCCCGGATCTTCGGCCCCCACTCCACCGCCAGGGTCTCGCTCAGGTTCACCAGCCCGGCTTTGGCCGCCCCGTAGGCGATGCCCATCGGGTTGGGCCGGAGGCCCGACACCGACGAGATATTGAGGATCACCCCGCCGCTGTCCTGGCGTTGCATCACCGGGTACACCGCTTGGCTGAAGGCCATGGGGGCCAGCAGGTTCAGCGCCACGATCTTCTCGTTGAACCGGGGCGACGCCGTGGCCGATTCGGCTGGCGGGGCGCCGCCCGCATTGTTGATCAGGGTGTCGACCCGCCCGGTGTGGGCCACCGCGTTCGCCACCACCCCGGCGATCTGCTCGGGATCACGCACGTCAGCGGCCGCGAATCGGGCCTGGCGGCCATCGGCGGCCACTGGCTTTTCGGGCGGTCGGCGGGCGCAGATCACCACGTCGGCGCCGGCGGCCAAGAAGCGCAGGGCGATGCCCCGGCCCAGCCCCTTGGTGCCGCCGGTGATGATGGCGGTCTTGCCGGTGAAATCGAGGTTGTTCATTGCCGCCAGTGTGCCCCATCGCGGCCCGGCCGCACATCCCGGCGTGCTGGAGCGGGCGCGGCTGGCAGTGTGGGGCCGTTTGCGGGCACCCGCTATCGTCGCCGCCATGGCCGACAAGCGGATGACCGAAGACGAGGTGGTCGCCGAGCTGAAGGACGGCATGACCATCGGCATCGGCGGCTGGGGATCGCGCCGCAAGCCCATGTCGCTGGTGCGGGCCATTCTGCGCTCCGGCCTCAAGGATCTGACCGTGGTGGCCTACGGGGGGCCCGACATCGGGCTTCTGTGCGCCGCGGGCAAGCTGCGCCGGGCGGTGTACGGGTTCGTGTCTCTGGACTCCATTCCGCTTGAGCCCCACTTCCGCCAGGCCCGCCAGAGCGGGGCCATCGAGTTCACCGAGCTGGACGAGGGCGCCTTCTACCTGGGGCTCTTGGCCGCTGCTCACCGGGTGCCGTTCTATCCCACCCGGGCCGGACTGGGTTCCGACATGCTGGCGATGAACCCCGAGCTGCGCACCGTGAGGTCGCCCTATGACGACGGCGAGGAGCTGGTGGCCATCCCCGCCTTCAAGCTGGACGCCGCGCTGGTCCACATGAACCGGGCCGACGCCGCCGGCAACGGTCAGTTCCTGGGGCCCGATCTGTACTTCGACGACCTGTTCGCCATGGCCGCCGACAAGACCTACCTCAGCGCAGAGAAGATCGTGGCCACCGAGAGCCTGCTAGACGAGGGGCCGGTGCACACGCTGCGCATCTCGCGCCTGTTCACCGACGGCGTGGTGGAGGCGCCCCGAGGGGCCCACTTCACCGAGTGCCCCCCTGACTACGGGCGCGATGAGGCCTTCCAGCGCGAGTATGCCGCTACCGCCCGCGATCCCGAGGCGTGGGGCTCGTTCCGCTCCGCCTACCTCGACGCCCCTTCTCATGGCGAGTACCTGAAGGCGCTGGAGGCCCGCCCATGAGCACGCCGGCCGAAGCAGCCATCGACGAGATCTGCGTGGTGGCCTGCGCCGAGGCCTTCCGGGGCGACGGCGAGATCTTGTGCAACCCCATCGGCACCGTTCCCATCGTGGGGGGACGGTTGGCCCGGGCCACCTTCGAGCCCGATCTGGCCTACACCGACACCGTGTCGGTGCTGCCGGCCAACGATTTCCCAGTGGGCGATCCCGACGCTCCCAAGGTGGTGGAATCGTGGGTGCCGTACCGCACCGTGTTCGACATCGTGTGGTCGGGCCGGCGCCATGTGATGATGGGGGCCAGCCAGATCGACCAGTGGGGCAACCAGAACATCGCCGCCATCGGCGACTTCCGCCAGCCCAAGGCCCAGCTTCTCGGGCTGCGGGGCGCCCCCGGCAACCTGCTCAACCACACCACCAGCTATTGGGTGCCCAACCACTCCACCCGCTCGTTCGTGGCGGCGGTGGACGTGGTGTCGGGGCCGGGCTACGACCGGATGCGGGAGCTGGGCGCGCCGGGCAACCGCTATCACGAGGTGCGCCGGGTGGTGTCGAACCTGGGGGTGTTCGACTTCCAGACCGGCGACAACCGCATGCGGATCGTCTCGGTTCATCCCGGTGTGACCGTGGAGCAGGTGGTGGAGGCCACCGGTTTCGACCTCGCCGGCACCGACGAAGCGGCCCGAACCCGGCTGCCCACCGATGAGGAGTTGCACTTGATCCGCGAGGTGCTGGATCCCGCCGGGGCCCGCAAGGCCGAGTTCCGCTGAGTTCTCGATGGCTGCAGACCTCGGCCTCCGTTTGACGGGGTGGCTCTGGTGACTGCCGATCCTCGCCTATGGTCAACGGGGCGGCTCTGGTGAGCCCCGATCCCCGCCTTCAAACTCGGATTTGCCAGCTGTTCGGGGTGGAGCATCCCATCGTGCAGACCGGCATGGGATGGGTGTCGGGGGCCCGGCTGACGGCGGCCACCTCCGATGCCGGTGGCTTGGGCATCATCGCCGCGGCGCCTTTGACCTTCGAGCAGATGGTCGAGGCCATTGACGCCACCGCGGCCGCGACCGACCGCCCGTTCGGGGTCAACCTCCGCACCGATGCGGCCGACATCGACCGGCGGGTGGATCACGTCATCGCCGCAGATATACCGGTGGCTAGCTTCGCGCAGGCCCCGGGCGAGGCCATCGTCAAGAAGCTGAAGGACGCCGGGGTGGCGGTGGTGCCCACCATCGGCGCCCCCCGCCATGCCGAGAAGGTGGCTGCTTGGGGGGTGGACGCGGTGATTGCCCAAGGGGCCGAGGGCGGGGGACACACCGGTCCCATCGCCACCACGCTGCTTTTGCCCGCGGTGATCGACACGGTGGACATCCCGGTCATCGCCGCCGGCGGCATGATGGGCGGTCGCTCGCTGGCTGCGGCCCTGGCTTTCGGAGCCGACGGCATCGCCATGGGCACCCGGTTCCTGCTGTCGTCCGACAGCGACGTCCCCGACCACGTCAAGGCCGTCTACCTCGACACCAAGCTCACCGGCACGGTGGTCACCACCGCGGTGGACGGCGTTCCCCAGCGGGTGATCAACACCGACGTGGTTTCTCGACTGGAGCGATCGGGACCGCTGTCGTTCGTCCGAGCGGCCCGCAACGCGCTCAAGTTCCGAGCCCTCACCGGAGTGGGCTACCGCCAGCTCCTGTCGGAGGGTCTGGCCATGCGCCGCAGCCTCGGCCTCACCTGGGCCCAGATGGCCATGGCCGCCAACGCCCCCATGATGACCAAGGCCGCCATGGTGGACGGCCACCCCGAGGTTGGCATCCTGCCCACCGGCCAGGCCGCGGGCAGCATCAATGCCCTCCCCAGCTGCGCCGAGATCATCGATTCCATCATCGCCGAAGCCGCAGAAGCCCTAGACCGCCTCACCGAGCCAAGACGGGGCTGAAGCCGAAGGGGTATTCTCGCTCGGGTGAATCGCCGGGAACGAGTAGAGCAGGCCGCGGCGCAGTGGGTGAAAGATCTTACCGACGAGTCGGGGAGAAATCGGCTGCTCTACTACCGCAACCTGAAGTTGGGGACGTTGGATCTGACCGCTGCTGATCCCAAGGCGGTAGACCGGCTGCGCAACGGCAAGAAGGTTCAGCTGAGCCAGCTGTTCAAGGTGCCTGCCGCCGCTCGCCGCTCCACTCCTGGTGCCGAGGGTTGGATTGGCGACGGCAGCG
>JAPOSH010000132.1:0-11341 GCA_026709815.1 bacterium
CCAAGATGGCCGACGACGCCTTTCCCGGGCCGGCCTTCGAGGCCATGGGCTACGAGTGGGTTCACCACGGCCAGGGGCGGTGGAACGGCGTGGCCGTGGTGAGCCGGGTGGGGCTGTCCGGCCCCGCCAGCGGATTCGCCGACGGCCAGGGGGCCGATCCCGACGCCCGCATCGTGTGGGCCACCTGTGCGGGGGTGCGGGTGGCCAGCGCCTATATCCCCAACGGGCGCGAGCTCGGCCACGACCACTATCGCTACAAGCTGCATTGGCTGGGCCGGCTCCGCGCTCACCTGGAGGCCAACACCGATGCCGGGACGCCGGTGGTGGTGGCGGGCGATTTCAACGTGGCCCCGGCTGATATCGACGTCTGGGATGCTGCCGCATTCGAGGGCCTCACCCATGTGAGCGGGCCTGAACGCGAGGCGTTCGCCGCAGTGCGGGATTGGGGATTGGTGGACGTGTTCCGCCAACGGTGGCCCGATGACGGCCTGTATACCTTCTGGGACTACCAAGCCGGGCGGTTCCACAAGCGCCAGGGCATGCGCATCGACATGGTGATGGCCTCGGCGCCTCTGGCTCAGCGGGTGAGCGCTGCGCTCATGGATCGCAACGCCCGCAAGGGGCACAAGCCGTCGGACCACGCCCCGGTGGTGGTGGATTTCGACTGGGACGAAGCGGCCCGAGGCGGTTGAAGGTGGCAGGGCGACCGGTACGGCGGGCTGCTGATGAAGCGGCCCGAGGCGGTTGAAAACCCCGATGGTGCTTGCGGCCGAGACAGGGGAGTTCGACCTCCTGGTCTTCTGGGTGAACATCCTGGTACTGGTGGCGGTCTCCCACCTCTTCGGCCTAGTGATGAGAAGGGTGGGCATGCCCTCGGTGGTTGGTGCGCTTCTGGCCGGCTTGGTGTTGGGGCCGTCGGTATTCGGGGCGGTGTGGGAGTCGGGCTTCGAGTGGTTCCTGCCGGAGATCGGCAGGGGGGGACAGTGGACGCTATTGGCCGCGGTCAGCTGGGTGGGGGTGGCTCTTTTGCTGGTGGTGACCGGTTTCGAGACCGACCTGGGGCTCATCACCAAGCAGGGGCGATCTGCTCTGTTGGTCACCGGAGGCAGCCTGGTGGTGCCGCTGGTCGGCGGGGTTGTGGTCGGCCTGCTGCTGCCCTCTTTGTTCCTGGGCGAGGGTGCTGAGCGGCTCACGTTCACGCTGTTCGTAGCCCTGGCGCTGGCGGTGTCCTCACTGGCGGTGGTGGCCAAGATCTTGAGCGAGCTGGGGCTGATGCGCCGGGACTTCGGCCAGATCACTGTGGCCGCGGGCATGGCCAACGATGTGATCGGCTGGATCCTGCTGGGCGTGTTCACCGGTTTGGCCACCTCGGGCGAGGTGTCGGTTCAGCAGATTCTGACCACGCTGGGCGGCGTCGCGGCTTTCGGGGTGCTGGCTTTGACCGCGGGCCAGCGGCTGGTGGACCTTTCGCTGCGGCAAGTGCGGCGCACTGGGGGCAGCCTGAGCGCGGCCTTGGCGGTGGCCGTGGTGACGATGCTGGGTTTCGGGGTGGTCACCGAATGGCTGAAGGTGGAAGCGGTGCTGGGGGCATTTGTGGCCGGAGTGGTGCTGCACCGGTCCCGGTTCCAGCACGAGGGGGTGATCGGTCATTTGGAAGGTCTGACCAACGCCCTGTTCGCGCCGGTGTTCTTTGCCACCGCCGGCTTGCAGGTGGATCTCCGTTTGCTGAACGACGCCGAGGCCCTGTGGTGGGGGCTGATCGTGCTTGCGGTGGCCGTGGTCTTCAAGTTCGCCGGCGCCTACGGCGGCGCCCGCCTCGCCGGCCGCACCCACCGGGCGGGGCTGGCCCTGGGCGCCGGGCTGAACGCCCGGGGGACGTTGGAGATCGTCATCGCCACCGTGGGGCTCACCGTCGGAGTGTTCAGCCCCACCGCTTTTTCGGTGATCGTGCTTTTGCCCGTGATCACCTCGCTGTTCGCCTCGGTCACCCTTCGGGGAGTGGTGAACAACTGGCAGGGAACTCCCGACGAGCAGGAGCGGCTGGGGCGGGAGCAGGTGCTGAGCCGCAATCTGGTGGTGCGGACTTCCCGGCTCCTGTTGCCCAGCCGGGGGGGACCGGAGTCCATTGCCGCGGCCCAGGTGCTGCACTTCGCCTGGCCGCTTGAGGCCGGGGCCACCGTGCTCACGATGGGAGACCGAGGGGCTGAAGTGGATATCACGCCACTGCGCAACGTGCTGCACGACCGGGCTTTGGAGCACCGTCGGGTGCGGGGAGAAGACCCGGTGCGAGCCATCATCGAGGAGAGTCGGCTGGGGTTCGGCGTCATCGGGTTGGGCGCGCAGGACTACGCCGACACCATGCAGGTGATCTCACCCCTGGTGGACGGGGTGCTGTCGGAGAGCCCCATCCCGGTGGTTTTGGTGCGCCGGGCCAGAAACCTGGATCGGCCCCTGCCGGGGGCATACAGCCGGGCGCTGGTGCCGGTGACCGGCAGCCCGGTGTCGCGGGCCGCCCAGGAGGTGGCTTTCAATCTGAGCGCCCAACTCGGCACCGAACTGCATCTCGCCCACGTCAACACCGTGAGAAGCGAGCACGCAGTATTGCCGCCGCTGCTCAGCCGCCGAATGGCGGCCCGCAGCGGCTCCATTATCGGCATTCAGGTGACCGCCCAAGCCGAGACGCTGGCCATGGAACTGGGGGCAACAGCCCGGACGGTAGTGGTGGACGGCAGCTCGCCGGCTGATGAGCTGCTGAGGCTGGCCCAGGAAATAGAGGCTGATCTGGTGGTCATGGGGGCCAACCTCCGCCGGGTCGGCGACCGCCCGTTCCTCGGCCACCGCGTGGAGCAAGTGCTCCGAGACTGCGACGCCACCGTGGTGGTAGTACTCATCCCATTCGACCTCTAGCAGCTGGGCGCCGACTGGTGGCGGGGTTGGTTTCGGTGGCGTTGAGGATGTTGCGCAGGTAGGGGGAGGGGGAGCGGTGGGCGGTCCGGTTGCCGAAGGACCGCTCGGAGGCCCAGTGGCAGTGCAGCCTGCGTGAGGCCCGGGTGATGGCCACGTACAGCAGCCGCCGTTCCTCGGCCACTTCAGCCGACGTCTGGGCCCGGCTGATCGGCACCAGGCCCTGCTCCAGCCCCGCGATGTGGACGATGGGCCATTCCAAGCCCTTGGCGGCGTGAAAGGTGGCGACGTCGACGGCGTCGGCGTGCTCGGAGGGGCTGCGTTGGCCGTCGGCACTGGGGTCGGCATCGGGGTCGCCCCATCGGGCGTCGGCGCGCACCCGATGGGGGATCCCCGCCCGGCCCAGGGCCGCGGCGAGCTTGGCCGCCTGGGCGTTGGTGCGGGCCAGCACGGCCATCGACGACCAAGCCGTTTCCGGGCCCTTGGCGTCGCGCAGCGCTCGGGCGATGGCCGCGGCCTCGTCGTGGTCATCGGCGTGGGTGGTGACCGTGGGGGTGGGCCCGTCGAGGCGGTGGGCGGTCAGCATGTCAGCGCCCGCGGGCAGCACGCAGTGGCCCGCGGCCAGGATCTGGGGGGTGGACCGATAGTTGTCGGTCAACTCCAGCACGGTCGCTCCCGGCAGCCATTCGCCGAATCGGTCGATGTAGGCCGCGTCAGCGCCGTTCCAGCTGTAGATGGCCTGGTTGGGATCGCCCACCGCGCACAGGTCGTTGCGGTCTCCCAGCCAGGCCCGAAGCAGGTCGAACTGGAGGCGGTTCACGTCTTGGAACTCGTCTACGAACAGATGCTGGAACATCCAGCGGCGAGCCTCTGCGTAGGAGGGGTCATCGTCGATGTCTTGCAGGGCCAGCATCAGCAGGTCGTCGAAGTCCACCAGTCGCTGCTTGGCTTTCTCGGCTTCGAATCGCCGGTAGAGGTCGCCGACCAGAGCGGGATCGAGCTCTAAGCCCTGCCGCTGCGCCGCCGCGGCGGCGGGGTAGCGATCGGCGCAGACGCGCCGGGCCTTGGCCCACTCGATCTCGGCGACGGCATTTTGCACTTCGGCTTTGGACAGGCTCATCCCGGCCTGTTTGGCCACCCGCGCCGCCAGGCGCCGCTTGTCCTGAAGCAGCCCCGGGGGCTGCATCCTTCGTTCGGCCCAGCGGGTGCGGAGCTGCGAATAGGCGGCGCGGTGGAAGGTGCCCGCGTTCACCGGGCCCCGCACGCCCAGCCCGGCCAGCCGGTCGCGCAGCTCGCCGGCCGCTTTGCGGGTGAACGTGAGGGCCAGCGTGCGTTTGGGGTCGATGGCGCCGATCTCTGCCTGATAGGCGATCCGGCGGGTGAGCACCCTGGTCTTTCCCGTGCCCGCCCCGGCGCGGATGCACAGCGGAGTGGCCGGCGCTTCCACCGCCGCCCGCTGTCGCTCGTTCAGCCCGTCCAAGAGCCCCTCCAACACGGTCACCCCACCAAACTACCGACGGATGCGACAACTGCATTCGGCCCGCGGCATCCGGCCCGCTCAACCGGTTTGGCTCTTGTGGGAAGATGGCCCCGATGGTGGCGGTGCCGCAGGATCGTTTCGAGGCCTTGGTGGCGCAGGCGTTGGATGAGATCCCCGATGATCTGGCCGAGTTGATGGAGAACGTGGCCGTGCTGGTGGCCGACGAGGGCGACGACCCGGATGTCTGGGGGCTCTACGACGGAGTGCCGCTCACCGATCGGGTCGCCTACGGCGCGGGCGAGATGGTGCTGCCCGATCGAATCTACATCTACCGCCTGCCGATCTGTGAGGGATGCAGCTCTGAGGCCGAGGTGGTGGAGGAGGTGCGGGTGACCGTTATCCACGAGGTGGCCCATCACTTCGGCATCGAGGACGAGCGTCTCGACGAGCTGGGCTGGGGCTGAGCAGCGGTCGCCGCCTCGGGCTGCCCGATGGGGCGAAATCGCGGGTACTGTCCCCGCGGTAAAGAGCACAGGAGGTTCCATGGGGCCGCTCAAGGGCATTCGCGTGGTGGAGATCGCCGGCATCGGGCCGGGGCCGTTCGCGGCCATGATGCTGGCCGACTTGGGCGCCGACGTGGTGCGGGTGGACCGGGCCGACCGGGTGCGCGACGAGATCCCCGACACTCCTCATTTCGACGTGCTGAACCGGGGGCGCCGGAGCGTGGGCGTGGATCTCAAGAACCCCGGCGGCGCGCAGACCGTGCTCGATCTGGCCAAGGGTGCCGACGGGTTGATCGAGGGCTTCCGCCCCGGTGTGGCCGAGCGCCTGGGCATCGGCCCGGAGGAATGCCTGAGCCGCAACCCGAAGCTGGTGTACGGGCGCATGACCGGGTGGGGCCAAGACGGTCCCTATGCGTCCATGGCCGGCCACGACATCAACTACATCTCCCTGTCAGGCGTGCTGGGGGCGATCGGGCGGGCGGGGCAGGCCCCGGTGCCCCCGGTGAATCTGGCCGGCGACTTCGGCGGGGGCGGGATGCTGCTGGCCCTCGGCATGCTGGCTGGGATGCTGGAGGCCCGGACCTCGGGGCAAGGCCAAGTGGTGGACGCCTCCATGGTGGAGGGCTCGGCCTTGTTGATAACCATGTTGTACGGCATGCACGCCATGGGGGCCTGGGGGCCGCGGGGCACCAACCTGCTTGACACCGGCGCCTGGTATTACGACGTCTACGAGTGCGCCGACGGCGAGTACATCTCCTTGGGCTCGCTGGAGCCCCAGTTCTTCGCCGAGATGGTGGACATGATGGGCATCGACGCCGGCGGCATCGACCAGAACGATCGCGCCGGCGGGCCCGAGATGCGAACCCGCCTGGCCGCGGCGGTCAAGGCCAAGACCCGAGCCGAGTGGTGCGAGATACTCGAAGGCTCCGATGTGTGCTTCGCCCCGGTTCTCAGTTTGGCCGAGGCCCCAGAGCATCCCCACAACAAAGCCCGGGGCACGTTCGTGGAAGTGGGTGGCGCGGTCCAGCCCGGACCGGCGCCTCGCTTCAGCCGCACCCCGGCTCAGATTGCCCGCCCCGCCCCTCACCCCGGTCAGCACACCGCCGAGGTGCTGGCCGACTGGGGGTTCAGCGCCGATGCGGTCGCCGCGCTGCGCTCATCAGGGGCCGTCAAGTAGATGCCGGCGGGCGAGAGCTCGGGGACGGTCTGGTAATGGCCACCATGGTGAACTTCCACGCCCATCCCGACGACGAGGCCATCGCCACCTCCGGCACCATGATGAAGGCGGTCGACGAAGGCCACCGAGTGGTGCTGGTGGTGGCCACCAGAGGGGAGCAGGGCGAACCAGCGCCCGGCGCGTTGCAGCCCGGCGAGACGCTGGGCGAGCGGCGGGCCGCTGAGACCCTGGATGCAGCCGACATCATCGGCGCGCACCGGGTGGAGTTCTTGGGCTATGAGGACTCCGGCATGGCGGGCGAAGAGGCCAACAACAATCCTGCGAGCTTCTGGCAGGCCGACTTTGACGAAGCGGTGGAGCGGCTGGTCCGCATCCTGGCCGAGGAATCCGCCGATGTGCTCACCGTGTACGACGATCACGGCGGCTACGGCCATCCCGACCACATCCAAGTTCACCGGGTGGGGATGGAGGCGGCTCGCAAAGCCGGCGTTGAGAAAGTGTTCCAAGCCACCATGAACCGCACCCAGATCCTGCGGCAGATGGCCGAGGTGGAGTCCTTCGCCGAGGCGATGGAAGACATCGACGTCGAACGGGCTGAGCGGATCAAAGATGAGGGGTTCGGGACTGAGGAGGCGGCTATCACCCACGCGGTGGACGTGCGCCTCTATTTAGCGCGCAAGCGGGCCGCCATGCTGGCCCATGCCAGCCAGATCACCGTCGACTCCTTTTTCGGGAGCATGACCGATGAGCAGTTCGCCGACGCGTTCGCCACCGAGTGGTTCGTGGCGCCCGGAGAGCTGCGGGCTGGCGACTTCGCCACCGACTTGTTGAGGTGAGCGCGGGTTCGGGGCTGTTGGCCGCGTCGCTGGCCGGATTCCACGACTGGTTCTCCTGGGTGGTGATGCTCGCCAATACGGCCGCCGGGGCGTGGGCGCTGGGCGCCGACCTTCGGCCGCGGTGGCGCGGCTGGCCGTTGTGGGCGTTCATCGCCGCGGCGCAAAGCACCATTTTCGCCCAGGTGATCGTCGGAGTCGTCCACCAGAACCGATCGGGGGCCGATCCCGGTGATCTGCACCGCCTCTACGGTTTTGCGGCCATTGCCGCGGTGGCCATCGTCTACGCCTACCGGGCGCAGTTGGCCCACCGACGCGAACTCCTCTATGCCGGCGGCAGCTTCTTTCTCGCCGGCTTGTCCATACGGGCCATGATCTTGAGCTAGCGGTCTGTCTGCAAGTTGGTCGGGGCGGCCTCAGAGGTTGACGACGGGGCAGGTCAGGGTTCTGGTGATCCCGTCCACCATCTGGATCTGGCTCACGACCAGACGGCCCAGCTGGTCCATGGACTCGGCCTCGGCTTTGGCGATCACGTCGTAGGGGCCGGTCATGATCTCAGAGACCACCACGCCGTCGATATCTCGGATGGCCTCGGCCACCTGACGGGCCTTGTCCATTTCGGTTTGGATCAAAACGTATGAGCTGACACCCATGCAACTGCACCTCCGGTTGGCTTCCCCGCATGGTACTCAAAGCTGCGCTCCTGTGGGCGGGCGCGTCCCGGCCCCCTGATGATCAGGGGGCCGGGCTGGAGGGGGACCGGTTCGGTCAGACAGTGGCCTCGATGGGGGATTGAGCGGCGGAGATGGCCACCTTGCGGGGTTTGACTGCTTCGGCCACCGGAAGGGTGACAGTCAAGACGCCGTCGGTGTAAGAGGCCCTCAAGCCGTCAGGGTCGAGGTTCTCGCTCAGGTAGAGCTGGCGGTGCAGGGAGCCGGTGCGGCGTTCCCGGCTGATGACGGTGCCGCCCTCGTAGGCCGGCGCCTGACGCTCGACGAGCAAGTTGAGCTGCCGGTTCTCAACGGTGAGGTCGATGTTGTCCACCGAGACGCCGGGAATGTCGAAGTGGATTTCCACCCGGTCCTCGAAGCGGACCACATCGGTGGGCACCGCCCATTGGGAGCCGTTGTCAGTCCGGCTGAAAAACCGGTCGAAATCGGAGAACAGGCTGTTGGCCAGGCTGTTTACAGGAATCGCACGGGGCATTGTTGAAGTCCTTTCATAAAAGTTGAGTTGTATCCCATCAGGGTCAGCGGCTATAACCTCCGGGGCGCGAGGGCTATTCCCGGTTGAAGAAGATTTTCTTTGAATCGTGGGTCAAGATGTCTCGCGATGAACTGCGCCCCCGCCAATCCGTATCTCGCCCGATCCTCCTATGCCATCGCCCACGGGCGGTGCGATCAGCAGGACAACGTTCCCTGGCGGGGGCCGGAAGGCCCCACCGAGGTGCTCGACGAGGCGGGCGACATCCAATACGCGTGGCTCGGCCCGTGCCACTTCGGCCATCTGACGTCGGGTCCGTATCCCGACGGACGGCGGGTGGTGTGGAGCAACGGGCGCCAGAACATCGCCAAGCTCGACTATCAGACCCTTGAAGTGCTGGCCGACCATGAGATCGTCGGCGGGGAGGGGCGCACGCCCACAGGCGAACTGGAGGCCAACTTGCGAGGCCTCGACGACAAGGAGGGTTGGGAAGCCGTAGAGCATGCCATCGGGTTGTCGATGAAGTTCATGACCGGCCTCGATGGGGTCTACGCCCTGCTGGACTGCGACCACACCCTGTTCCTGGGCCGCAAGGACCACGCGGCGGCCTACGTGGAGACCGATCCCTCTGATCCGGCTTCGCCCATCGTGGAGCGTGACCGGTGGGACAAGCCCAGCCACATCGAAGGTTTCTTCGTGGGGATGAACATGACCTTCGACGGCAAGCTGGTGATGTCCACCGACCATGGCTGGGTGGTCGTGCTGGAGCGCGACTTCAGCGACTACCGCGCTCTGCAGATCCAGGGCGGGGCCGAATTCGCCGCCGAGTGCTGCGCCCGGCGGGCGGTCGAACGGGGCAATACCGGCTACGGCTGGGTTCGAACCAGCATGTGCGTGGACCCCGACAACGGGATCTACGTGTCGTCCAACGATCACCACCACAAGCTGCGCTGGACGGGCACCGAGCTCACCGACGATCCGGCGCACGGGTGCTGGACTGTGCCCTACCGCAACGGTGGCGGCTGCGGGTCGGGCACCACGCCCTGCCTGATGGGGTTCGGCCCCGACGAGGACAAGTTCGTGGTGATCGGCGACGGCGACGAGGTGGTCAACATCACGCTGTTGTGGCGAGACGAGATTCCCGAAGACTGGGAGCAGCTGCCCGACGCGCCGCACCGCCGCATCGCCGGGATCGGGCCGGCCGACATGGGCAATCCCGACCTGAGCGAGATCAAGACCGAGCAGTCCATCACCGTGTCGGGCTACGGCGCTATGACGGTGAACAACGAGCCGGCCTCCATCCCCGACGGCTTTCCCGCTCAGGCGGCCCGGATGCTGTGCTTCATGCTCGGCCACAAGCCGGAATACCAGCCCCGCGGCCTGCACAAGTATGAGTGGGATCCGGTGGCCCGGAACCTCAAGCAGGCCTGGGTCAACCTCGACATCTCCTCGCCCAACTCGGTGCCCTTCGTGGCCGAGGAGAGCGGGTTGGTCTACACCTGCGGGGTCCGCAACGGGCGTTGGACGATAGAGGCCGCCGATTGGGCCACCGGGCAGTCCCGGTTCCACTACGTGTTGGGGGGTTCCAAGTTCAACACCATCGGAGCGGGGGTGACCGTAGACGACGACGGCCGACTGCTGTTCGGCTCCATGTACGGCAAGACCCGCATCCTGCGAGGTCCGGGCTCGATTCCCAACGAGCGCCAGTCTGTGTAGCTTCCCCGTTATGGCGACGGCGTTGGTAACCGGGGGATCGGGCTATATCGGCAGCCACACCTGCGTTGCGCTCATGGAAGCCGGCTGGGAAGTCGCCGTGTTAGACAGCTTGGAGAACTCCTCGAGCGCCGCCATCGATGGCGTCGCCGCAATCGCCGGCCGCGGCCTCCGCCTCGATGTCGGCGATTGCCGGGACCGGTCAGCGGTAGAACGGGCGATAGCCGAAGTGAGCCCCGACGCGGTGCTGCACTTCGCCGGGCTCAAGTCGGTGGCCGACTCGGTGGCCGATCCGGTTCGCTACTACCGCCACAATCTGGAATCCACATCAGTGCTTCTAGAAGCGATGGCGCGCCATGGCGTGCGCCGGATTGTGTTCTCCTCCTCGGCCGCGGTCTACGGGCGTTCCGAGGAGTTGCCGGTGCCGGAGACGGCGATGACCCGTCCGGTGAGCCCCTATGGCTGGACCAAGCTGATCAGCGAGCAGATGATCGCCGACGTGGTTCGGGCCGACCCCCGCTGGTCAGCGTCGCTGCTGCGCTATTTCAATCCCGGGGGAGCGCATCCCAGCGGAATGATCGGAGAGGATCCCAAAGGGGGGGCGGCCAACCTGATGCCCTGCCTGCTTCAGGTGGCGGTTGGCCGCCGCGCCGAGCTGCCGTTGCATGGGACCGACTACTCCACTCCCGACGGCACCGCATTGCGCGACTACATCCATGTGATGGATTTGGCTGAAGGCCATCTGTCCGCCCTCGAGGCGCTGGCGTCGTCAGCCGGGGGGGTGAGCGTCTACAACCTGGGCACTGGCCGGGCCACGTCGGTGCGAGAAGCGGTGGCCGCCATGCGGGAGGCCACCGGCCACCCCCTGCCGTGCCGTGAGCTCAAACGCCGCGCCGGCGACGTGGCCGAGCTGTGGGCCGATCCCGGCAAGGCCCTCGTGGAATTGGGCTGGTCGGCGAAGCGGACGCTGGCCGACATGTGCCGAGACGCCTGGACCTGGCAGTCGTCGAACCCGCAGGGGTATCGAGACTGAGGGATCGCCGACTAGAGCACCGCCTTGATGCTCAGATCGGCGTAGTTCTTCTCGGCGTAGTTCTGGCGGAACAGGTCGCGCAATCCAATCGCGGCCTCGTCGTAGGCTTGGGGATCGCTCCAGGTATTGCGGGGGTTCAAGATCTCGTCGGGAACTCCGGGGCACGTTTCGGGGATTCGCAGCCCCAGAATGGGAAGTCTGACGGTGCGGGCGGCGTCGAATTCGCCGTTCAGGGCCGCGTTGAGCAGGGCTCGGGTATGGGCGATGGACATGCGGTCTCCCACCCCGTAGGGCCCTCCCGACCAACCGGTGTTCAAGAGGATGCAGCGGGCCGAGTGGGCGTTCATGCGGTGAGCGAGGAGTTCGGCGTACACCGAGGGCTTGTGCGACATGAACGGCGCTCCGAAGCATGCGCTGAACGTGGCCTGCGGCGACACCACCCCCACCTCGGTGCCGGCCAGCTTGGAGGTGAAGCCCACTACGAAGTGGTACCTC
>JAPOSH010000132.1:11351-11948 GCA_026709815.1 bacterium
GGCGGGCAGGCTGGGAGTGGAACCCCACACGAGGGGGTAAATCACCTCTTCGGGGTCGAGAATCGACACCGGGGGGAGCACGCCGAAGGCATCTGCGGTCAACAGCACGATGGTGCGGGGGTGAGGCCCTTTGGCGCCGGGCGCCACATGGGGGTTGCAGGAGAGCGGATAGGCGAAGCGGGTGTTCTCGGTGATGGAGCGGTCGGCCAGGTCGAGATCCTGGGGATCGGTATCGGCCAAATCGCGGCCGGGCAGCGCGGGGACGTTCTCAATCAGGGTCCCCTTCATCGACAGGGCGGCGGCGATGACGGGCTCGGCCTCCTTGTTCAAATCGATGAGCTTGGCGTAGCAGCCGTCCTCGAAATTGGCGATCCCCGATTCAGTCCACACGTGCTCGTCGTCGCCGATCAGGCCGCGGTCGGGGTCGGCGGACAAAGTGGTCTTCCCGGTGCCGGACAGGCCGAACAGGATGGCGCTGTCGCCGTTGTCGTCCACGTTTGCCGAGCAGTGCATGGTGAGCTGCTTGGCGTCGGGAAGCACGAAATTCATCGCTGTGAACATGGTCTTCTTCACCACGCCGCAGTAGTCGGCCCGCCC
>JAPOSH010000118.1 GCA_026709815.1 bacterium
CAATCATCGGGCGGCGGGCGGCCATCCCCCCCGACCGGTCGAGAGCGCTCGTGCCCTGATCGTTCTCAATCAGGCCGCCGACGAGGAACAGCACCGTCTTCACCGGCATCTGGTGGATCAAGAACAAGATGGCGGCGGTGGTGCCGGCGGCCGAGAACAGCCCGAGGCCCATGAGCATGTAGCCGATCTGGCTGACGATGTGGAAGGAGAGGATGCGCTTGACGTCGGCCTGCGCCAGCGCGCCGAGACCTCCCACCACCATCGTGACGCCGGCCACGAGCAGCATCACCGGTCCCAGATCGTCCATCCCGGTGAGGGTGTGGAAGCGGATCATGGCGTAAATGCCGATTTTGGTCAACAGCCCGGCGAACACCGCGGTGATCGTGGTAGGAGCGGTGGGATAGGAGTCCGGCAGCCACGAGAACAGCGGGAACACCGCGGCTTTGGTCCCGAAAACGACGAAGAACCATGCGCCTATTCCGATTCGCACGCTGTCGGAGAGCTCGGGGATGCGCTCGGCCAGCAACGCCAGGTTGACGGTGCCGGTGGCGGCGTAGACGAACGCCAGGCCGAACAGGAACAGCGTTGAGGCGAAGATGTTCATCACCACATAGGTCATGCCTGAACGGATCTGGCTTCGACGGCCCTGATGCGTCAACAGGACATAGCTCGAGACCAGGATCAGCTCGAAGGCCACGAAGAGCGTGAACAGATCGCCGGTGAGCACCGCCAGCGACACCCCGGAGGTGAGCACGCACAAAAGAGGGCCGGCCAGCTCGGGGTTCGCGCCCCAGGCCGTGCGCCGCTGCCCGATGGCGAAGACCTCGACCACCAAGATGATGGCCAACGCCAACGGCAGAACCAGCGCGGCCAGCAAGTCGGCCACCAGCACGATTCCCAGATCGGGATTCCAACCGCCCACTTGCACCACGTGCACGCCGTCTTCGTTCACGCCGTAGAGCACCGCGAACGAAGCGGCCGTTGCCACCGCCACACCGGCGAGCGTGATGGTGTCGCGGGCCCAGGGGTGGGCCCGCCAGCCCAGACCGGCGGCGGCGGCGATCATCGGTGCGACGATCGTCGTAACCACGAGCGCGCTCATGCGCCTGCATCCCCCGTGCCAACTCCTTCTACGCCCGCATCTCCCGCGCCGGATCGGCCATCCTCCTCGGCCAGGTGGGCGATGCGCTGGTCCTCGAGATCGTCCTCCATGAGATCGGGCGCCTGCCAGCGGGCTGAGACCGCGCCCGCCACGATGCGCTGGTCCTCGAGATCGTCCTCGACGAGATCATCGCCGGTGAGCTGCTGCTGGCGCCCCGCGAGCGCCAGCAAGAAGAGGGTGAGGCCGAAGGAGATCACGATTGCGGTCAGCGCCAGCGCCTGCGGCAGCGGGTTAGCCATGTCGGCGGCCTCGGATTCACCGGCGATGGGGGCCGCGCCGGAGCCGCCGCCGGCCACCAGCAGGCCCAGCACCGTGGCATGGCCCAACAGGGCGAACCCGAGGACGATCTGGCTGAGCGAGCGGGCCATGATGAGATAGATGCCCACCCCGGTGAGGCCTCCCACCGCCAACAGCAGCGCCGCGCTCACTTGCCGCCCCGACCAGTCTGCGGCCAGGGCCCGCGGTCGGGCGGGCCCGAGAGGCCATCGACCAGGGCCGACACCAGTCCCACCACGATCAGGCTCACCCCGATGTCGAACGGCAGCGCCGAGCCGGTCTTCACCTCGCCCGCCACCGGGAGCTCCCACGAGCCGATCCGCTGGTCCAGCAGCAGATCTCCCCACAGCACGGGGGCGATGCTGACTGCGGCGATGGTGAGCACGCCCAAGGAGATGAGCCCGAAAGCGTAGGCAGGGCGCCCGATGCCAGCCACGGCGCGCAGGATGACCACCGCTCCGAAGACGAGTCCGGCGGCAAAACCGCCCCCGGGGTTGTTGTGGCCCGCGAACAGCAGGTACACCCCGGCGACGATGGCCAGGGGGCTGACGATCCGTATGCCCCGTTCGATGGCCGGCGCGCGGGGCTCGCTCATGACGGGTCGGCGCCTTGGCTTCGCGCTCTGGCCAGGGCCAGGATCCCCACAGCGGCAGTGGCCAGCACGACCACCTCGCCGAGCGTGTCGAGAGCGCGGATGTCGGTGAGGATCACGTTGACCACGTTCTTGCCGCCGCCCTCGACCGCCGCCCCGGAAACCAGGTCGTCCACCGGGGGGCGACCGGCTGGATCCGACCCCGAGGCCGCGAGGGCCGCGGCCACCGCAATGCCGCCGGCGACGGCGATCGCGATGCGAACCGATCGCCAGGTGTTCTTTATCGGCGGGAAGCGGCGGGCGAGGTGGCCCAGCCCGAGCACGAAGCCGACCACCACCACGGTTTCCACCAGAAGCTGGGTGAGGGCGAGATCGGGAGCGCCGTGGACGAGGAACAAACCGGTGACGCCGAAGCCGACTGCGCCGAGGGCCAGCGCGGCGCCGAGCCGCGACCCGACGAAAGCCCCGGCCAGCGCGGCGCCGACAACCGCGGCGGCCAGCGCCGCTTGCACCGGGCTGTCCCACCAGACCAGATGTCCGAAGGAGAATTCGGTGGCCAGCACCACGGCGGCCACCACGGCCACCGAGCCCATCACCGCCAGATAGACCGGCAGCGAACCGTGCTGGACCAAGGCGGTCAAGCGAGGGGAGAAGCCGAGCGTCTTGTCCACGATCCCGTCTGCGGCACTGGCCCCAACCGGCGCGGGCAAACGGCCGACGCCTCTCGACGCCCAGAGCGCGCCCGCAACCCCGCCGACGCCCACAATGAGCACAGAGACCACGAAGGCGGTCTTCAGGCCGGGCCACCGGATGAGCGCATAGGCATCGGCCTTTTCGCTGAGCTCTGCCGCAGCCGGCACAACGATCCGGTTCACGCTGGAGATAGCCGCGTAGCCGGCGACTCCGGCCGCGGCGAGAATCGCCGCTGGCGCCGTCATCAGCAAGCCGCCGGAGGCGACCGAGGTGGACGGTCCCGGCCCGAATGCACCGTGCAGCAGCCTCAGGGTGTACGCCACGGTGAGCACCGAACCCCCTATCACACCGGCCGCGACCACGGCCCTTTCGACCCCGCCCAAGGCCAGCACCGCCTCGATGGCGGCCTCTTTGGCTGCGAACCCCACCAGCGGCGGCAATCCCACCATGGAGCCCCCGGCCAGCAGCGCGACCGCGAAGGCAACGGGCATCGAGCGCCACAAGCCGCCCAGTTCGCCGATGTCGCGCGTGCCGGTTCGGACGTCGATTTCCCCTACGACCAGAAACAGCGCCGCCTTGAACAGGGCGTGGCTGAACAAAAGCGCCAGCGCGGCGAAGACCGCCTTGGCGGTGCCGGCAGAAAGCAGCGCGACCATCAAGCCGAGCTGCGAGATCGTTCCCCAGGCCAAGATCAGCTTGGCGTCGCGATGGCGGAGCGCTCCGACGGCCCCCCAGAGCATCGAGGCCACTCCGAAGGCGATTCCCAGCCACTTCCACGACGCCACCTCGGCGAATGCCGGTCCGACCACGGCGATCAGCAGAATCCCGGCCTTCACCATCGCCGCGGAATGCAGATACGCGCTCACTGGCGTCGGCGCGGCCATCGCCCCCGGCAGCCAAACGTGAAACGGCACCTGCGCCGACTTGGTCGCCGCGCCGATCAAGATCAGGACTCCGGCCGTCGCCGCGGCCCCGCCTGAGACCGGCGCCAACCCCGACAGGGCCGACGATCCCGCCTCTTGGGCCAACACGATCAGCCCCGCGAGCAGAACCAGGCCACCGCCGGCGGTTATCACCAAAGCCCGGCGAGCCGCCATCCGAACCGACGCCTCAACGTGCTTGTGGCCGACCAGGAGGAACGAAGTGATCGAGGTCAGCTCCCAGAAGATGAACAGCGTCCATGTCGAGTCGGCCCACACCAGGCCCAGCATGGAAGTGGAGAACGCCAGCATCGTGGCCGGAAACCGAGTGCCGCCAGCCGCAGAGCGTCTAAAGTACCCCGCCGCATAAACCATGACCAGAGCGCCGACTCCCGCCACCAGCAGCGTCATCATGAGGGCCACAGCATCGGCCCTGAACCGAATGGCGACGTCCAGCCCGCGCACCCAGACCAGCTCGGCGGTGGCCGGCCCGCCGCCCGAGGCCAACTCGGCCGCGGCCCATACTGCGGCGACGGCGGGGGCGGCGGCCGCCGCGAGCAGGCCGGCCCGCATCGACGCGCGCCCGGCCGCCACCGCGGCGGGAACGGCGATCAGATGGGCCGAGAACAGTGCCCAGAGCATCTAGCAGATCAGCAGACGGTCAAGGGCCAGCTTCCCGAGGCCCGGCAACACGTCGAAAACGGGGTACAGCGTCTTTCCCATCCCCTCAGGCGTCGATCACGGCTAGCCGGTGATCGGTGGTGGAGAGGTTGTCGGGGCCGTCAGCCGCGGCCACCACGATGTCTTCGAGCCGCAACCCCCACCGCCCCGGCAGATAGATCCCGGGCTCGATGGAGAAGGCGTGGCCGGCGCGCAGCTCGGTGCGGTTGCCCTCCACGATGTAAGGGTCCTCGTGGGCCTCAGTGCCGATGCCGTGGCCGGTGCGGTGGATGAACCGGTGGCCAAAACCGGCCTCGGCGATCATGGCCCGCCCAACCCGATCCACCTCCTGGCACGGCCGGCCGACCACCGCGGCGGCCACCTGGGCGGCTTGGGCTTCGAAGAGCACGTCGTAGGCGTCGGCCAGATCGGGGGGAGGATCGCCCAAGTGCACGCACCGGGTGATGTCCGAGCAGTAGCCCACCCCGTTGGCGTCGGCCATGGTCCCCCCGAAATCGCACAGCACCACCTCGCCGGGCCCGATGACCCGCTCCCCCGGTTCGTGGTGCGGACTGGCCGCGTTCTCGCCCGCGGCCACGATGGCGAAATTAACCCGCTGATGGCCCTCGGCCAACAGCCGGCGGCCCAACTCAGCCGACACATCGGCCTCGGTCCGCCCCGCCAACTCGATATCGCCTGATCGCAGGGCCACGGCCACCCGGTCGGCGGCGGCCGCCGCGGCCCGCAGCGACTCCACTTCAGCTGCGTCCTTCACCGAGCGCAGCGGGCTGGTGACCTCTGAGGCCCGCCGGAACTCGGCCCGGGGCAGCAGTCGGGCCAAGTCCACCAGGAATCCCGCCCACATGCGGTCGCCGACGGCGACCACCGAGGCCGAGCCGATGAGCGACCGGGCCAACGCGATGGGGTCGTCGGTCTCGTCCCACACCGCCATCTTGAACACACCGGGCCGCTCTACTACCCGCGGGGCCTCCAACCGGGGCACGATGAGCCGGGCGTCGCCGTCGCGGGGCACCACCAGCATGGTGAGGCGCGGCAGGGCCATGGCCTCATACCCGCAGAAATACGGGAGATCGGCGCCCACCGACAGCAGCAGCGCATCCACCTGCTGCGCGGCCATTTGGGCCCGCAAGAGACTCAACCGTTCGGCAAACACCCTGACAGCCTATTGGCCTGATGCGGACGATTGCTCCTCTTGAGGTTCCCCCTTTTCGTGGAGGCATGCTCTATAAGGGGGAGCTGCGTCGAGAGCGCCGCTGAGGCATCAATAGCGGCTCGAGGCACCGGAGGGCGCCGAGGTCGGGGATCGTCCCCGTGGCCAGCCACACCCGATGGGCTCTTAGAGACTCGCCGTTAGCGAGCCTGAGGCAGCAGCCGTCCTCAATGGGTACGGCTGTCAACCCGCCGCCCACGACCGTGACTTTTTGGCCGACCAGCTCCGGGCGCGAGCCCAGGTCAACATCGTTGGCGTGAGCGAGCTCGGCTGATTCCACGAGGCGGCGCGGAGGGGCGGAAACCTCGCTATCATCCTAAAAGCACCCGGCAAGGAATGGGAACTGTTCCCGGAACGGTTTGCGCTCACAACGGCAGGTCGTAGGCGAGTTCCCACGCGGGAAGGGGGTCGCGGTAGCGGACCCATTTCTCGGGGCCCTTCTCGAACTCCCGACCGGTGAGAACACAGGCATCGAGGCGGCGACGGATGTCGGCTTCGTCCATGTCGATGCCGATGAACACGATCTCGATCTGGCGGTCGCCGACCAGCGGATCCCAGAGCGACTCAAGCTCTGCCCGCTCCTCGTCGGATTCCAGATCCCACTCCTCTTCTGGGGTTGCGGCGTGCCACAGCGAGAGAGGCTCGAGCGTGACGGACAGCCCGGCCTGACTCCACATCGCCTGCACGTCGGGCCGGGACGCGAGCCAGAAGAAGCCCTTGCTCCTCAGCACCCCGGGCCAAGCCGCGCCGAGCTCGCGGGCCAGCCGCTTGGGGTGGAATGGCCAGCGGTGCCGGTACACGAACGATGTGATCCCGTACTCCTCGGTCTCGGGTGTGGGCTCTCCGTTGAGGATCTGCGCCCACCCCGGGGCGGTCTCTGCTTCTGTCTCGTCAAACAGGCCGGTGTCGAGCACCATGTCAAGGGGGACTTCGCCCCGCTCGGCCATGACGATCCGGGCGTCGGGATTGAGCCCCCGAACCGTGGCCACGACCTGCTCGAGCCGCTCAGCGCTCACGAGATCGGGCTTGGACACCACGAGGACGTTGGCAAACTCTATCTGGTCGATCAGCAGGTCCGTGACCGAGCGGTCGTCTGTTTCATCTCGGCCCACGCCGAGATCGGATAGCTCTTCGAGGATCTCGAAGCGGTCGAGGAACGTGGATGCGTCGACCACGCTGGCCATGGTGTCGAGCCGGGCCATTGACGAAAGGCTGCGACCGTCGATGTCCTCGAACAGGAACGTGGCCGCCACCGGCATTGGCTCGCTGATGCCAGTGGACTCGATCAGGAGGTAGTCGAATCGACCCTCCGAGGCGAGTCGGGCGACCTCGACGAGGAGGTCTTCTCGCAGAGTGCAGCAGATACAGCCGTTGGACATCTCAACTAGCCGCTCCTCGGTCCGGTCGAGCGCGGCTCCCTCGGCCACGAGCGACGCGTCGATGTTCACCTCGCTCATGTCGTTGACGATCACCGCGACCCGACGGCCCTCGCGATTGGCCAGCACATGGTTCAACAACGTGGTCTTCCCGGCACCGAGAAACCCTGATAACACCGTCACCGGCAACCGCTCACTCACGCTACAGACTCCTCACTGACGCTGGCAACCAGTCTCGGGGACAGCTACCCCTCGACGGGCCTCGTGCCCCACGCGACATCGCACGGAACAAGAATCGTTCTCATTACGATGCTACTCAGGGCGGACAACCGGACCAACACGAAACCTTCCAATTCCGGGGCAATTCCTGCTGTTGCCAGTGGTGGGTCTTGGGTTTAGCTCCGGGGATCGCGATGGCAGCGGCGTCGATGGCAAGCAGGACACGCGCCAATAAACTCAAGACACACCACTAGGCCAGATGTGGTTACGGACAACGGTGGTGACCGAGTTCGGGTCGAGGTCGCTCACATGGACGTGTTGCGCCCCCATCGCCTCGGCCAGCGACCGGGCCAGGCCCAAGCGGGTCGGGCCGGTTTCGCAGTCGACGACGAGCGCGTCGATGCCGGAGGCCGCGATCCGCCGTGCGACCTCGAGTGCCTCGTCGGTGCCGCGCTCGCCGGTCGCTCGGCCGTCGGTGAGCACCACGAGCACGCCCTGGCAGTCGTCGCCCGTCGCCCGTCTGGCAACCTCGAAGCCCTTGACCAGGCCGTCGGCCAGCGGCGTCGTACCGCCGGTGGCAAACTCGCCGAGCCGATTGCGGGCCACCTCGACGCTGGTCGTGGGCTCCACGACCACCTCCGCGTGAGCCCCCCGGAAGGTCACGAGGGCGACGGCACAGCGCTGCTCGTAGGCGGACGTCAACAAGCCGAGGACGGTTCCCGACGCCGCGGCGGCGCGCTCGGACGCGCCCATCGACCCGCTCAGGTCAACGCACATCACGATTGCCTGCTTGCGGGGCTGATGCCGCACGACGGCGCGCAGGTCGGCCTCGCCGATCGCGTCGCTGATGCTGCTTTGGCGCCAAGCGAGCGCCCGCAACGTCGGCCCCAAAGCGACGGCATCGCCGGGCTCTGCGACCCGGTCGCTCACCTGTCGACCGCGATCGGTGGAGGCGGAACGCCGTGCGTGCGGGCTCGGCGCCGGCGGGCGCCGCAGCGATCCGACCACAATCGGCCGATCGGCCCCGGGCCGCGACGCGTCGTCGTCGCGGCCACCCGGCCCGCTCCCCCGCTCACCGATGTCGGCTTTGCCGGAGCTGCCGGCGTCGGCGTCGGCGTGGAGCGACTCGTCCATGGCCTGTTCGAGCGCCTCTGGCGGGATCATCGGAGGGTCGAAGGGGCTGCGGCGGCTGCGGTGGGCCAGCACCAGCGGGGCGACTCGCCGCAGGTCCTCGACCTCTGGGGCGCTGCCCCTGGTTCCTGCGGCCAACGCGGCGGCGGCCCGGCACAGGGTCAGGTCGGCGCGCAGCCCCTCGGCGGCAACGGCCAGCGCGAGCCTGCTGGCTGCCTCGACCAGGGTGTCGTCTATGGCCGACGAATCGACCGCCGCAGAGCCGTCCCAGCCGGTGCCCGACCGGGCAGCCACAGCCGGCTGGCCCCGGTCGAAACGCAGCCGGCGCCGCACCGCCTCGACCCGTTCGGGCAACAAGGTGGGTGCGGCGACCCCGACGCAGAGCCCGAAACGGTCCAGAAGCTGGGGCCGAAGCTCGCCCTCTTCGGGGTTCATCGACCCGACCAGCACGAACCGGGCGGGGTGGCGGTGCGAGAGCCCGTCGCGCTCCACGACGTTGCGACCCGACACCGCGACGTCCAAGAGGATGTCGACGAGGTGGTCGGCGAGCAGGTTGATCTCGTCAACGTAGAGAACCCCGCCGTGCGCGGCGGCCAGCAGCCCGGGTTGGAACCGGATCTCGCCTCCGGTGAGCGCGGCGCGGGTGTCGAGCGTGCCGACCACCCGGTCCTCGGTGGCGCCGAGCGGCAGTTCCACGAACGGGGCCTGTCCTAGCTCGACCGCAAGCCCGCGGGCCAGGGTTGTCTTGGCCGACCCCTTCTCGCCCCGGAGCAGAACGCCGCCGATGAGGGGGTCGAGGGCGGCCAGCCGCAGCGCCAGCTTGGCCTCTTCGTGGCCTACCACCGCGTCCAGGGGAAAAGCGGCGTCGGGCGGCAGCGAGGTGGGCTCGGCCATCAGCGGGCCTCTTCCCAGCCCTCAGCCTGCAGCACCGCTTGGGCGAGCGTGGCCCGGGCTTGATCCGATGCGGCCCACATGCCCCGCCGGTCGGCCTCGAGGAGGCGTTCGGAGATCGAGCGCAGCACCCAGGGGTTGGACTGCTCGAAGAACTCCCGCATGTCGGGGTCGGCGACGTAGGCCTCTGTGACCCGGTCGTACATCCAGTCCTCGACCACACCGGCGGTGGCGTCGTAGCCGAAGAGGTAGTCAACGGTCGCGGCCAGCTCGAAGGCGCCCTTGTAGCCGTGCTTGCGCATCGCCGAGATCCACTTGGGGTTCAAGACCCGGCTGCGCACCACTCGTGCGGCCTCCTCTTTGAGCGAGCGGACCTGGGGGCTGGCCGGGTCGGAGGAGTCCCCGAACCAGGCCTTGGGGGCGGTGCCGGTCAGCGCTCGGACCGCGGCGACCATCCCACCGTGGTCCTGGAGGTAGTCGTCGGAGTCGAAGATGTCGTGCTCCCGGTTGTCCTGGTTCTTCACTGCCACTTCGACGGCGGCGAACCGGCGGGCCATGGCATCGGGATCGGACTCGCCGCGGCGAGTCCGGCCGTAGGCGAAGCCCGACCAGGCCAGGTAGACCTCGGCCAGGTCGGCCTGGGTGCGCCACGAGCCCTGCTCGAGCACGGGCAGGATTCCCGATCCGTAGCCGCCGGGGGGCGGCCCCCACATGCGGGCGTCATCCGCGCCGACCGCGGCGACGGGGTTCTGGTCCGACGGCTCGTCCAGCGCGGCGACGAGGCCGACGGCGTCGTCGATGAGTCCGATCACATGGGGGAACGCGTCACGGAAAAAGCCCGAGATGCGCAGGGTGACGTCGATGCGGGGGCGGCCGAGCTCGGTCAGGGGGATCACCTCGAGGCCGGTGACCCGTTGGCTCTGCTCGTCCCAACTCGGCCGGACGCCGAGCAGAGCGAGCGCCTCAGCCGCGTCGTCGCCGCCGGTGCGCATGCAGGACGTGCCCCACAGCACGAGCCCGACCGTGGTCGGCGCCGAGCCCGTTTCGGAGAGGTGCCGCTCCACTAGGCGGTCGGCCAGAGACCGGCCGACCTCCCATGCCAGCGGCGAGGGGATCGACTTGGGGTCGACCGAGTAGAAGTTGCGGCCCGTCGGCAAAACATTGGCCGCCCCCCGGCTGGGGGCCCCGCTGGGCCCGGCGGGCACATGGCGGCCGGCCAGACCGCCCAGCAGGTTCGCGATCTCCCCGGGGGTGGCGCCCAGGTCCGGAATCAACCGGCGCGCCACCCACCGCAGCGTCGGGTCGGTGGTGGCCTCCTCCGCCCAACCGCTGGCGGCCAGGGCCTCAACCTGCTCTCGGCAGGCAGCCTCGACCCGGTCTATCTCGACGCGCCCGGCCGAAGCCAGATCCACCCCCAGCTCCGCGGCCACGCCGGCCCTCAGCGCCGGCACCGGCCCTTGGGGCAGCCGGGTCACAGCCAGAACCAGGTCGACGAGGGCGTCCTCGGCCGGCACCCGGCCCAGCACGTGCAGGCCGCCGCGGATCTGGGCGTCCTTGATGGCACACAGGTACCCGTCCACATGCAGCACCATCTCATCGAACTCCTCGGCCGCCGCCGGGGGGGCGTCGCCGAGGTCTAGGTCGCGGTGGATCTCGGCATCCACCAGCAGATCCCAGAGCTGGTCGCGCAGCACCGGCGCCTTCGCCGGGTCCATCGCGTCGGCTGCAGCGAGCGCGTCCAGAAGCTGTTCGAGTCGGGCGATGTCGTCGTAGCTGTCGGCTCGCGTCAGCGGGGGCGGGAGATGGTCTACGACCACTGCATGGGTGCGGCGCTTGGCCTGCGCCCCCTCCCCTGGGTCGTTCACCACGAACGGGTAGAAGAACGGCACGTCGGCCACTGCGGCATCGGGGAAACAGCCGGCAGACAGCGCGAGGGCTTTGCCGGGCAGCCACTCCACGGTGCCGTGCTTGCCCAGGTGCACGATAGCGTCGGCGCCCCATCCGCCATCCGCAGTCGAGGCGGCCAGCCATCGGTAGAAAGCGAGATAGTGGTGCGGAGGGGCGACGTCGGGGGCGTGATAGGTCGCGATCGGGTCGGCGCCGAAGCCGCGGGGCGGCTGGATCGCCACCATCACGTTTCCCAGATCCACGCCCGGGAAGTGAAAGGCGCCCCCGCGCGTGTAGACCCACCCCGGCTCGCCGCCCCAGAGATCCCGGACCTGGTCCGCGGCGTCGCCGGGAAGCGTGCGGAACCACCGGGTGTAGGAGTCCACCGGCAGGGATCCGGCGGCCATGGTCACCTGCAGGCTGTCGAGGTCCGGGCAGTCGTAGGTGAACCCGGCGGCCAGCCGCTCCATCAGCGCGTCGCCGTCGGCGGGGATTCCATCGAGCCGGTACCCGCTGTCGCTCATCGCCTCCAAGAGCCCGATCGCCGATGCCGGCGTGTCGAGGCCGACGGCGTTGCCGAGGCGTGACCGCTTGGTCGGGTAGGCCGACAAAACGATCGCCACCCGGCGCTCGGCCACCGGCGTCGCCCGGAGCCGGGCGGTGCGCACCGCCCGCGCCCAGACGTGCCGGCCGCGGTCAGGGGCGGCTCGGGTGGCGATGAACTCGGCCCCGGCGGCCCAAACCACGACACCTCCGCCCTCGACGGTCTCCTTGAACGTGTAGGTGGGGCCGACGATGCGACCGT
>JAPOSH010000033.1 GCA_026709815.1 bacterium
CAGGCGGACGCGAGCCACCCGCCGGAGCGCGGAGTTCGGCTTTTTCGGGGTGGTGGTGTACACCCGAGTGCATACCCCTCGCCGCTGGGGCGCGCCTTTGAGGGCCGGTGTCTTCTCCTTGCGGAATTTGGATTGGCGACCCTTGCGCACCAGTTGCTGAATCGTGGGCACAGCACTTCCTAGGGTTGGTTGAAAAAAGATTGGGGGCGCAGCGAAACCAGCGCTCTGAAGCTCAGTTTACGTTCCCAAGCTCCCCATCGGCAACACGTCAGCCCCTTCGCCGTTGTCGGTCATGGCCCACTGGGCAAATTGGTCGGCCAGATCGGCGTCGTCGTCGCCCGAGGTGTAGTACTCCATCGGGGTGTAGTCGGGGGCATGGGTCGCGATATCCCGATAAATCTCCATGCCGGTCCCGGCGGGGATCAGCTTGCCGATGATGATGTTCTCCTTGAGGCCGATGAGCCCGTCTTGACGAGACTCGATGGCCGCCTCGGTCAGCACTCGGGTGGTCTCTTGGAACGAAGCGGCCGACAGCCAGGAGTCGGTGGCCAGCGAAGCCTTGGTGATGCCCATCAGCTCAGGCCGCCCCTCCGCGGGGCGCTTTTCGCTTTGGGCCAGTGAGCGGTTGGCGTTGGTGAACACCTGCGAGTCCACCCGCTCGCCGGGCAGGAACTCGGAGTCGCCCGGTTCCTGGATGGCTACTCGCCGGGTCATCTGGCGAACGATCAGCTCGATGTGCTTGTCGTGGATGGAAACGCCCTGGTCCCGGTACACCCGTTGCACTTCGTCCACCAGATACTGCTGGGTTTCGCGCACCCCGCGTATCTCAAGGAGCTCCTTGGGGTCACGGGGGCCGTCGGCTTGGGCCACTGCGTCGCCGGCCGACACCTCTTGGCCTTCGTCCACCGCGAGCTTCCAGGCCGGGTCGATCACCGCGGACCACTCGGCGCCGTCGTCGCCCACCACGGTCAGCCTGCTGGCCCTGCCGTCCTCCTCGCTGATGCGGACCACCCCGGAGACCCGGGTGAGCTCGGCCTTGCCCTTGGGGGTGCGGGCCTCGAACAGCTCCACCACCCGGGGCAAGCCGCCTGCGATGTCCTTGCCGGCCACGCCGCCGGTGTGGAAGGTCCGCATGGTCAGCTGCGTGCCGGGCTCGCCGATCGACTGGGCGGCGATGACCCCGACGGCCTCACCCACCTCGATGGGTTGGCCGGTGGCCAGGGAGAGCCCATAGGACGCACGGCTGATCCCCACCTCGGAATCGTCGGTCAGCGGAGACAGCACCCGGACCCTGCTCACCGTGGGATCGTCGCGCAGAAGGACCATCTCGGTGTCCCCGACGATGGTGCCCCGCGCCAGTACGGTCCCGTCGCCCAAAGTCACGTCGTCGGCCAGGGTGCGGCTGAACAGGCGGGTTTCCAGGTAGGTTCGCCGGCCCGGCTCATCCGCCGCGACGTCGTCGATCCAGATGCCCCGGACCGGCCGGCCCGATTCGAACGGATCCCGGTCGTTGATGATGACCTCTTGGGCCACGTCCACCAGTCGGCGGGTGAGATAGCCGGAGTCGGCAGTGCGCAGCGCGGTGTCCACCAAGCCCTTGCGGGCCCCCGGAGTGGCGATGAAGTACTCGAGCATCGCCAAGCCCTCGCGGAAGTTGCTCTTGATGGGCCGGGGGATCATGTCGCCGCGGGGATTGGCCACCAGGCCGCGCATGCCCGCGATCTGGCGGACCTGCATCATGTTCCCCCGGGCGCCGGATCCCACCATCATGTCGATGGGGTTGAACTGCTCGGACTGGAGCACCGACTCCATGCGCTGGCGCACCATCTCGGTGGCCTCGGTCCAGATCTCAACCTCTTTCTGGCGCCGCTCGCCGTCGGTGATGATGCCCCGGCGGAACTGGTTCTCCACCTTGTCGGCTTCCTTCTCGTACCGGTCGAGGATTCTCTTCTTGTCGGGCGGCACCTTGATGTCGTCCACCGACACGGTGAGCCCCGACTGGCTGGCGAACTCGAAGGTCAGGTTTTTCAGGGCGTCAAGGCTGCGGGCCACGACCTCTTTGGGGTATTGCTGGGCGAGCTGGTCCACAATCGTGGTGATGTCGCGCTTGGTGGCCACGCGGTTCATGTAGGGGAAGTCGTCGGGCAGGGTGCTGTTGAACAAGGCCCGTCCCACTGTGGTGGGGGTGTAGGTGGCCGCGTCGCCGTTGGCCGGCGTGTCGATCAGCGGAGGGATTCGGTATTCGATCCGAGCGTGAAGCTCGACCTCGCCGGCTTCGTAGGCCCGCTCGATCTGGTGCTGATGGCGGAAGACCCGTCCTTCGCCGGCTGCACCCTCCACCTCTTCGGTGAGGTAGTAGGCCCCGATGATCATGTCCTGGCCCGGCGTGACCAGAGGACGGCCATGCGCGGGGCTCAGCACGTTGTTGGCCGACAGCATGAGCACTCGGGCCTCGGCTTGGGCCTGGGCCGACAGCGGCAGGTGGACCGCCATCTGATCGCCGTCGAAGTCGGCGTTGAAGGCGGTGCACACCAGCGGATGGATCTGGATGGCCTTGCCCTCCACGAGAACAGGCTCGAACGCCTGGATCCCCAGCCGGTGCAGGGTGGGGGCCCGGTTCAGCAGCACGGGGTGCTCCTGGATGACCTCGTCGAGCACATCCCACACCTGGGGCCGGCGCCGCTCCACCATCCTCTTGGCCGACTTGATGTTTTGGGCCAGATCCTCTTCCACCAGTTTCTTCATGACGAAGGGCTTGAACAGCTCCAGCGCCATGAGCTTGGGCAGGCCGCACTGGTGAAGTTTGAGGGTGGGGCCCACCACGATGACCGAGCGCCCGGAGTAATCGACCCGCTTGCCCAGCAGGTTCTGGCGGAACCGGCCCTGCTTGCCCTTCAGCATGTCGGACAGCGACTTGAGGGCCCGGTTGCCCGGACCGGTCACCGGCCGGCCCCGACGGCCGTTGTCGAACAGGGCGTCAACCGCCTCTTGGAGCATGCGCTTTTCGTTGTTGACGATGATCTCGGGTGCGCCGAGATCCAGCAACCGCTTGAGGCGGTTGTTGCGGTTGATGACCCGGCGGTAGAGATCGTTCAAATCCGAGGTGGCGAATCGTCCGCCGTCGAGCTGCACCATGGGGCGCAGCTCGGGGGGGATGACCGGGACGGCGTCCAAGATCATGGCCCGGGGATCGTTGATCCGCCGCCCGTTCTTGTCGCGCCGGTTGAACGCCGACACGATCTTCAGCCGTTTGATGGCCTTCTGCTCCCGTTGCTGGGAGAGCCGCTTCTGCCCCTCGGGGGGGTCGAGCTGCTCTCGGAGCTTGCGCTCTTCCTCGTCGAGGTCGACGCTGTTGATGAGCGTGGCGATGACCGCCGCCCCCATGCCGCCGGAGAACAGGTCGCCGTAGCGCTCCTCCATCTCCCGCCACAGCTCCTCGTCCTCGACGATCTTGCGGGGGAACAGGCTGGCGAACTCCTCAAAGGCCCGCTCGACCAAATCGATCTCCTCGGCGTATTCCTCTTCGAGCAGCTCCAAATCTTTCTCGGCCGCTTTGCGCCGCTTGTCCAGATCTCGGGCCGCGGTGGCCTCGAGTTCGTCCAATTCCGCCTCAAGCTCGCCGAGGCGTTCGTCGCGCCGCTCCTGGAGCTCATTGCGGATGGCTTGGACCTCCTCGCGCATCTCCCGCTCGAGCTCGGGAAGCCGCTGGTGACGCTCATCCTCGTCCACGTCGGTCACCAGGTTGGCCGCGAAGTAGATGACTTTCTCAAGCTGCTTGGCCTTCAACTCCTCCTTGGGCTCGGTGCCCATGAGCAGGTAGGCCAGCCAGGATCTCGTCCCTCGCAGGTACCAGATGTGGACGGCCGGCGCGGCCAGCTCGATATGGCCCATGCGATCCCGGCGCACCTTGGAGCGGGTTACCTCCACCCCGCAGCGCTCGCAGATGATGCCCTTGAAGCGGATGCGCTTGTACTTGCCGCAGTAGCACTCCCAGTCTTTGGTGGGCCCGAAGATCTTCTCGCAGAACAGGCCGTCCTTCTCGGGGCGAAGCGTGCGGTAGTTGATGGTCTCGGGCTTCTTCACCTCGCCGTTGGACCACGTCCGAATGGCGTCCGCGGTGGCCAGCCCGATGGCCAGTTGGTCGAATGCGTTCACGTCCAACATTTAGAAGCTCCTCCCGATGACCCGGCGATCGTCCTCTTCGTCTGACCCCCGTTCGGGGCGGGAGATGTCGATGCCCAGCTCCTCAGAGGTGCGGAAGGCGTCGTCGTCCAGCTCGGTGATCTCCACCTGCTGGCCGGCGATGTCTCGGACCTCCACGTTCAGGCACAGGGCCTGCATCTCCTTGATGAGCACTTTGAAGCTCTCCGGTATGCCCGGCTCGGGGATGTTGTCCCCCTTCACGATCGCCTCGTACACCCGCACCCGGCCCAGCACGTCGTCTGACTTGATGGTGAGCAGCTCTTGGAGGCAGTAGGCCGCGCCGTAGGCCTCCAAGGCCCACACTTCCATCTCGCCGAAACGCTGGCCGCCGAACTGGGCCTTGCCGCCCAGCGGCTGCTGGGTGATCATGGAGTACGGACCGGTGGAGCGGGCGTGGATTTTGTCGTCCACCAGGTGGGCCAGCTTCAGGATGTACATGTAGCCGACCATGATCCGGTTGTCGTAGGGCTCTCCGGTCCGGCCGTTGTAGAGCTCGGCCTTGCCGTCTTTGCCGATGAGGCGCTCGCCGTCCACGGTCTCCGGCTTGATGTTGGCCAAGAGCTGCTGAATGGTGGGGTGCTGCCCGGAGTGCCCGGCCTCGTCCCAGTGGGCGCCGTCGAACACCGGGGTGGCGACCAGGGTGGCGGCCTGGGTGGTGGGGCGGGTCTTGCGGCCTTCGCCCCGCTCGGGCTCTTGGCCTACTTCGCCGTTGACGTCCCATCCCCAGCGGGCGGCGTATCCCAAGTGGGCCTCGAGCACCTGCCCCACGTTCATGCGGGAGGGAACGCCCAAGGGGTTCAATATGATGTCCACCGGGGTTCCGTCGGCCAGGTGGGGCATGTCCTCCATGGGGAGGATCTTGGAGATGACGCCCTTGTTGCCGTGGCGCCCGGCCAGCTTGTCGCCCACCGATATCTTCCTCTTCTGGGCCACATACACCCGAACCAGCTGGTTCACCCCCGGAGGCAGCTCGTCCCCGGCGAAGCGGTTGAACTTCTTGACGTCGATGACCTTGCCGTTCTCGCCGTGGGGGACTTTGAGGCTGGTGTCGCGCACCTCGCGGGCCTTCTCCCCGAAGATGGCCCGCAGCAGCCGCTCCTCGGGGGTCAGCTCGGTCTCACCCTTGGGGGTGACCTTGCCGACCAGGACATCGCCGGGGCCGACTTCAGCGCCGGGTCGGATGATCCCCTCCTCGTCGAGATCGGCCAGGATCTCCTCAGACAGGTTGGGGATGTCGCGGGTGATCTCCTCGGGGCCGAGCTTGGTGTCGCGGGCGTCGATCTCGTGCTCGTGGATGTGAATGGAGGTCAACACATCGTCGCGCACCAGCCGGTCGCTGAGGATGATGGCGTCCTCGAAGTTGTAGCCCTCCCAGGCCATGAAGGCCACCAGCAGGTTCTTTCCCAAGGCCATCTCGCCGTTGTCGGTGGAGGGGCCGTCGGCCAAGACGTCGCCCTTGCGGAATCGGTCTCCCACGTGCAAAAGCGGCTTCTGGTTGATGCAGGTGTCCTGGTTGGAGCGCTCGAATTTCATCAGCTTGTACTTGGTGACCCCGGCGCTCTTGTACTTGACGGTGATGCTGTCGCCTGCGATGTCGGTCACCGAGCCGTCCTCGGGGGCGATGATCATGTCGGCCGCGTCCCGGGCGGCCTTGCTCTCGATGCCGGTGCCCACATAGGGCGCCTCGGGTCGCACCACCGGCACCGCCTGGCGCTGCATGTTGGCGCCCATGAGGGCTCGGTTGGCGTCGTCGTGCTCAAGGAAGGGGATCAGCGCCGTGGCCACCGACACGATCTGCTTGGGTGACACGTCCATGAGCTGGACCTCGTCGGGGGGTACCGAGGAGATCTCGGTGGTGGCGCCGAAGAACACCTCCTGCTCGAGCTGGGCCTGCAACCCCTTCATGGTGGCCGCTTGGGGCGAGCGCCGCACCAGCACCCGGTCGTTGACGAAGCGGTTGTGATCGTCGAGGGGGGCATTGGCCTGCGCGACCACGTACTCCTCCTCGTCGTCGGCCGCCAACCAGATGATCTCGTCGGTGACCTGCCCGTCGATGACTTTGCGGTAGGGGGATTCGATGAAGCCGAACTCGTTGACCCTTCCGTAGGAGGCCAGCGCCCCGATCAGCCCGATGTTGGGGCCTTCCGGAGTCTCGATGGGGCACATGCGGCCGTAGTGGGAGAAGTGGACGTCGCGCACTTCGAACCCGGCTCGCTCCCGGGACAGGCCGCCCGGCCCCAGCGCCGAGAGGCGTCGGCGATGGGTGAGCCCCGACAGCGGGTTCACCTGGTCCATGAATTGGGAGAGCTGGCTGGTGCCGAAGAACTCCTTGATGGCTGCGGCCACCGGCCGATTGTTGATGAGCGACGTGGGGGTGATGGCCTCCACGTCCTGAGTGGTCATGCGCTCGCGCACCACCCGCTCCATGCGAGAGAGGCCGATGCGAACCTGGTTTTGGATCAGCTCGCCCACCGACCGGATGCGGCGGTTGGCGAAGTGGTCCTGGTCGTCGAGGCGATAGCCGGGCTCGAACTTCACCAGGTGCAGCAGATAGGTGCAGGTGGCCAGTACCTCGGCCGGGGAGAGCACCGGCTGGTCGGGCTCGGGGCGCTCCAGCGACAGGCCGAAGATCTCCTCGATGGTGTCCAGTTCTGGTCCCAGCTTGCGGTCGAGCTTGTAGCGGCCCACCCGGGACAGGTCATAACGCCGGTTCTCGAAGAAGGCGTTGCGGAAGTAGTTGCGGGCGGCCTCCGCCGACTGGGGCTCGCCGGGACGGGCCCGCTTGTAGATCTCCAGCAGGGCCTCGTCTTGGGTGGCGTGCTGGTGCTTGTCGCTTTCCCACTGATCGGCCAGGAAGTCGAAGTGCTCCACGAACTGGTCCAAGAAGCCGGGGGCCCCCTCCTCGTCGTAGCCCAGCGCCCGTAGCAGCGTGAACAGGCTCATGCGGCGCTTGCGGGCCACCCGGGCGCCCGCGGTGGGGTTGCGGCCTGGCTTGTGCTCGACGTCGAACTCGATCCACTCTCCCCGGTAGGGGTGGATGGTGCCGGTGACGAGCTGGTGTTTGCTCAGGTTGCGGAGTCGGAACCGCTCGCCGGGCTGGAAGATCACTCCCGGGGAGCGCACGAGCTGGGAGACCACCACCCGCTCGGTGCCGTTCACAATGAAGGTGCCCTTGTCGGTCATGACCGGGAAGTCGCCCAAGAACACGACCTGCTCGATGATCTCGCCGGTGTTGCGGTTGGAGAACCGGGCCTGCACCAAGATGGGCGCCGAGTAGGTCATGTCCTTCTCTTTGCACTCTTCCACCGAGGTGCCCCACCGGGGGCCGGGGTTCAGATCCTCATCGTCGGGGTTGAACTCCAGTTCTAGCTGAAGGGTCTCCGAGAAGTCCTTGATGGGGCTGATGTCGCGAAAGGCATCGGCCAATCCTTGGCGGATGAACCAGTTGAACGAGTCCTTCTGCACCGCGATCAGATCGGGCAGAGGCAGCACATCCTCCAGATTTCCGAAGGAGTAGCGGTCGCGGGTCGCCGAGCGGGGGGCCAAGATGAGCTCCTGAGATGTTGTGATGGACGGGCAACGCCGGTTGGCTGCTCGCATCCCTTAGCGCCGACTGGAGGGGGAAATCCAGCAAACGCGGCCGCGTCAAAGGAGTAGGCGTGAACAGGGAGACAAGCGAGCGGGTATCCGGGGATGATACGCGCCGCGGGCGCGGTTTACAAACCGCGCCGGGCAGGTTCTCGTGGTCGGTGCGCTACTTGAGTTCGACCGCCCCGCCCGCAGCCTCGATGAGCTCTTTGGCCTTCTCGGCGTCCTCCTTGGAGGCTTTCTCCAGTACCGGCTTCGGCGCGTTGTCCACCAGCTCTTTGGCGTCTTTGAGGCCCAGGTTGGTGAGGGAGCGCACCTCCTTGATGACCTGGATCTTCTTGTCTCCCGCGCCGGTCAGGATCACATCGAATTCAGTTTGCTCCTCCGCACTGCCGCTGTCGGCGCTGTCGGCGCCGGGTGCGGCCATCATCATGGGCATGGCTGCGGCCGGGGCCGCGGCCTCCACGTTGAAGCGCTCCTTGAACGCCTCTTTGAGCTCGGACAGCTCAAGCACGGTCATGGACCCGATGGAGTCCAGAATCTCGTCAACTTTGGACATTGCTATTCCTCATTCTTTTTGGTGGTACTTCTGTCTTCTTCGGCCAGCGCCTCGAGCAGCCCGGCCGTCTCGACCAGGGGAGCGTCCAGCAGCCCGGCCATCTCGACCAGGGGGGCCTCGAGCAGCGCGGCCATCTCAGCCAGGGGGGCTTCGAGCAGCCCGGCCAGCTCGGCCAGAATCTCGTCTCGGGTTCCCAGCTTGGACAGCGCCCCCACTTCGCCGGCCGTGAGCACTTGGCCGTCGAGCACGCCCCCCTTGACCGACAAGAACTCGGAGGTCTCGGCGTACCGGCACAGGGCCTTGGCCAGGGAGACCGCGTCGCCGGGGGTGCCGTCTTCGCGGGTGCTCACGAAAGCCAGCGCGGTCGGGCCCACGAGCATGTCGTCGAGGTCCAAGTCCAGCTTGCGGGCCGCGAAGCGGGTGAGGGTGTTCTTGTAGACCTTGTAGTCGCCGCCGGCTTCGCGCAGCTGGCGGCGCAGATCAGCCAAGGCGGGCACGTCGAGACCGCGGTAGTCGGTGAGCACTACCGCCTCGGCGGCGGAGATGCGGTCGCGCACCTCGTTCACCACTGCCACTTTCTCAGGGCGAGGGTTGTCCATCAGCCCAGAGCCGCTTTCGTCGTGTTCATCGTTGTGTCCAGAGCTTTCATCTTGTCCAGATTCTTCGTCGTGTCCAGGGCTTGCATCGGAGTGGGCAAGTCCTGCACAACAAGCAAGTGGGGCGCCGCTGAGATGCGAACGCCCCACGAGTCTCGGGAGTGTTCACCTCGTCAGGCCAGCCGACACGCCGGTTGGGAGAACCGGTTTTCAGCCGATTAGGCAGTGCTGAGCACTGCGCCTGAGGTCTGCGGCAAATCGATCAATTGTGAGCACCGGAGGCTATCAGATCAGTTCGCCGCCCCCAAGTCGGAGGGGTCCAAGCGGACTCCGGGTCCCATGGTGGAGGAGATCGTCACCTTGCGGACATAGCGGCCCTTGAGGGCCGCAGGCTTGGCCCGGGCGATCTCTTCCATCACCGCTCGGATGTTGGACACCAGCGCCTCGGGTTCGAAGCTCACCTTGCCCACCGGCACATGGACGTTGCCCTGCCGGTCGGTGCGGTATTCCACCTTGCCGCTCTTGAACTCGCCCACCGCTCGGGCCACGTCGTCGGTCACGGTGCCGGTCTTCGGGTTGGGCATCAGCCCTCGGGGCCCCAGGATCTTCCCGAGCTTTCCCACCACCGGCATCATGTCGGGGGTGGCGATGGCCACGTCGAAGTCCATCTTGCCCGCTTCCACTTGCGCGGCGAGGTCGTCAGCGCCCACCACATCGGCCCCGGCCTCGCCGGCTTGGGCGGCCGCCTCTCCCTGGGCGAACACCGCAACCCGGACATCGGTGCCGGTGCCCGACGGCAGCGTGACCGTTCCGCGGATCATCTGGTCGGCTTTGCGGGGATCCACGCCGAGCCGGGCGGCCAGCTCCAGGGTTTCGTCGAATTTCGCGGCCGACAGGCTCTTCACCAGCTCGACCCCTTCTTGGGCGGTGTGCGGGTGTTGTTTGTCGTAGCGCTGGGCGGCATCGCCGTACCGCTTGCCCTTCTTCGCCATGTCGGCTCCCTCAGTGTTTCGGTTCGCTGGGCGAGGTTGTCCCGTCGAACGGTTGAATGCTGTTTTGGTTTCGTGGTTGGTTGCTGGGCTATGCGACCTTGATGCCCATGCTGCGGGCGGTTCCGGCCACTTGTAGCTTGGCCTGATCGAGGTCGTCGGTGTTGAGGTCGGGCATTTTGACCTTGGCGATCTCCGCGCACTGGGCCTCGGTGATGGCGCCGACCACGTCGCGGCCCGGCTCCATTGACCCCTTCTCGAGTCCTGCCGCCTCCCGGATGAGAAAGGACGTGGGCGGGGTCTTGGTAACGAACGTGAACGTCCGATCCTCGTAGATGGTGATCTCCACCGGGATGATCTGGCCCCGCTTGTCCTCGGTCTTGGCGTTGTAGTCCCGGCAGAAGTCCATGATGGCAACGCCGTGGGGGCCGAGGGCTGTGCCCACCGGCGGAGCGGGCGTGGCCTGCCCGGCGGGAATCTGGATTTTGATGGTGGTGGCCACCTTCTTTTGCGCCATGGCTCGTTTCCTTCCGGCTTTTTGCTACAGCTTGGCTACTTGGGAGAACTCGAGTTCGACCGGGGTCTCTCGGCCGAAGATGTTCACCAGCACCTTCACCTTGAGCTGGTCTTCGTTGATCTCGGCCACCTCGCCGGAGAAGTCGGCGAACGGACCCTCCTTGACTCGGATGGTCTCCCCCACTTCGTAGAGCAGGCGGGGCTTGGTGCGCCGGACGGTCGGCTCGCCGTCGCTTTTGACCTGGAGGAAGTTCTCCACGTCTTTGCGCCTGAGGGGCGACGGCTTGCTGCCCCGCCGCCCGTGGCCCACGAAGCCGGTCACCCCGGGAGTGTTTCGGATCACATCCCAGGAGACTTCGTTCAGATCGGCTCGAACCAGCAGATAGCCCGGGAACATCTTTCTTTTGGCGGCCACCTTCTTGCCGCTCCGATCGATCTCCGCCACTTCCTCCATGGGGATCACGGTCTCGTGGATATGGCTCTGCATGTCCATGGTTCTGCGCCGGGCTTCGATGTTCTGCTGGACTTTGTTCTCGTAGCCCGACTGGGTGTGGACCACATACCACTTTCCGGGCATGTCGTAGGGGCTGATGGTCTCAACCTCTTCGTCGGGCTTCTCGTACACCAGCTCTTCAGCGTCGATCACCTCCGCATCGCCTGATGGGAGCGCGTCGCCTGAAAGGGCGGCGTCGTCACTGAGGCTGTCGCGTGCCGGGTCGGGGATTTCGGGGCCGGATTGGGCGCCGGGCCCGGTGGGCAGGAGTGCGGCGGCCGCCTCAGCGGCGTCAACGGCCTCGGTTTCTGTTTCGATCGCGTCGGCGGGAGGAGGAAAGAGATCGGTCATTGCGAATTTTCCATTTCGGCTGCTGGGATGCTCATCGGTCGAACAACTTCAGAATGGCCTCGCTGAAACCCCAGTCGAGCAGGCCGATGGCCGCGGTGAGCAGCACCAGCACGACCAGCACCACGATGGAGTAATTGACGACTTCCTCGCGCCGAGGCCACGACACCTTGCGGAGCTCGCCTCTGACCTCGCGCAGGAACTGGGCCGGTCCCACCCGCTCCTCGCCGGGCCGGGGTTGGTTCCGAGGCTGGCGGCGGTCGCGTACCGGGGTGCCCTCCTCATCGACAAAGCCCTGTTTCTGGGCCATCCGCTTCTGTTGTCTGTTCAAGTCGGTCATGGTGACTCCAGTGCGCCTGGCACTCGGGAGGCGGGATCGCTTACGCAGGGCAGGAGGGACTCGAACCCCCAACCGCCGGTTTTGGAGACCGGTG
>JAPOSH010000017.1 GCA_026709815.1 bacterium
GTAGGGCAGACCGACCTCGACGTGTGCGATGACGTCGAGATGCTGGATCTGGGCCCCGATGACGTGGCCATTAAGATCACCCACACCGGGGTGTGCCACTCCGATGTGTCGGCTATGAACGGGACCATCCCCCAGGCTCCGCCCGCGGTGCTCGGCCACGAGGGGGCGGGGATCATCGAGGAGGTGGGGGCCGATGTGGGCGACTTGTCCCCCGGCGACCACGTGATCGTGGTGTGGTCGCCGCCGTGCGGGCAGTGTGCGTTCTGCACGGGGCGCAACCAGCCCAACCTGTGCTCCAATATCACCTTCGGCGCCATGGCGCGGACCAAGTTCCGCCAGAACGGCACCGAGCTGTTCGGGATGGCCGGGGCGGGCACCTTCGCGGAGAAGATGCTGATGCCCCGCCAGGGCGTGGTGAAGATCGACCCCGATATCCCCCTTGACGTGGCCTCTTTGATCGGCTGCGGAGTGATGACCGGTGCCGGCGCCGCCATGAACACCGCCAAGATCAGCCCGGGATCGTCGGTGGTGGTGATCGGCGCCGGCGGTGTCGGAGTGGCCGCCATCCAGGGCGCCCGCATCGCCGGCGCGGCTGAGATCGTGGCCGTGGACAAGAATCCGGCCAAGCTCGACGAGGCCATCGCCTTCGGGGCCACCCATGCAGTGCTGCCCGAGGATCTAGAGGGCGCCAAGAAGGAGATCACCGGCCGGGACGGCTTCGACTACGCCCTGGAGTGCGTCGGCGTGCCCGCGCTGATGCGCACTGCCTACGACATGACCCGACGGGGCGGCACTTGCTGCATCGTCGGCGTGGGCCGCATGGAGGAGATGGTTTCGTTCAGCGCCTTCGAGCTCTTCTACAACGAGAAGACCCTGGTCGGCTCCTACTACGGGGGAACCGACGTGCGCAGCGACTTCCACCGTCTGCTGCGGCTGTGGAAGCACGGCAAGCTGGATTTGGAGCCCATGATCACCCGTCGCATCACCATCCACGAGATAAACCCCGCGCTGGAGGCGGTGCGAAACGGTGAGGTCGTGCGCCAAGTCATCGAGTTTTGACGGCCGTGGCAGCGAATCGCAGCAGGGCGGAGTGCTGATGGGCGGCGCTGTGGGCCGGGGCAGCCCGGTGTTCTCGGGGGTCTTTGGCCATGGCCGGCTGAGGCGCTTCGACACGCCGGACGATGTCATCGCGGTGCTCGACGCCGGGGATGATGTCGCCTCGGAGACGGTGGCGCTGGTCAAAGACGCCGGGGCCACGTTCTTGGCCCCCATCGAGGCCGACTTGGCCGGGATCCTGTGCCGGTCGGGCGACGTCGAGAGCCACCTCGCTATCATCAGCCGGGACTTCCAGATCCCGTGTCTGATGGGGGTGACCTTCGACGGCGACGAGCCGGTCGACGGTGCCGCGGTCACCATCGACACCGACGCGGGCACCATCTCGGTGGACGGGGGCCACCGAGCCGATGGCTGAGCGACTGCGGGCCGACCTCGTGCTGGAGTATCCGTTCACCCGGACCACCGGTCCGGTGATCGGGGCCTTCCTCACCGGCCTGCGGGAGGGGATCGTCTTGGGCATCCGCCGCTTTGACGGCACGGTGCTGTGCCCGCCCACCGAGTACGACCCGGAGACCTCTGCGCCGCTGACCGAGCTGGTGGAGGTGGGGCCGGGCGGTGAGCTGGTGAGCTGGACCTGGGTGGATCCGCCTCGGCCGCAGTCCCCCTGGGAGCAGCCCCACGGCCTGGGCATGATCCGCCTCGACGGGGCCGACACCCCCATGGTCCACGGCGTGCTGGTCGGCGGCCCCGACGAGCTGTCGGTGGGAATGCGGGTGACGGCTCGGTGGCGATCCGAGCGGGAGGGGCACATTGCCGATCTGGAGGGGTTCGTGCCCGAGGGGGCGGGGCGGTGAGCGTCGATCCCCGCGTTCTGCCCGCGGCGCTGTCGGGCGAGGTGCGCCTGCCCGAGAAGCTGGCCGGTGTGGAATCGGTGCGATCGGTGCGCACCCCCATTCGCCTCGAGTACGACTTCATCCCCGGTGCGGCCTCAGCCGGGTATCTGAACGCCTTCGCCGACCGCAAGATCCTTGGCCAGCGCTCGCCGGTGGACGGCGCGGTGTTCGTGCCGCCCCGGGGAGTTGATCCCCGACACGGCGCGGCCACCCCCGATTATGTGGAGCTGCCCGACACTGGCCATGTGGGGGGCTTCTGCGTGACCCGGCTGCCCATTCCCGGCCGAGATGACCTGGAGATCCCCTATGTGAGCGCCTGGATCCACCTCGACGGGGCCGACGTCGGGTTCTTGGGCCTCGTGGCGGGCATCGACACCTCCGAAGTGCGCATGGGGATGCGGGTGCGGGCGGTGTGGAAGCCCGACGATCAGCTGGGCCGCACGGCCGAGAACATCCTGCACTGGGCGCCCACCGGCGAGCCCGACGTTCCGGTGGACGCGGCGGGCACCAACGCCTGGCACGCCAAGCAGGCTGCTGGGTCGGGGGAGCGGGCCTGATGCGCGACGTGGCCGTGGTGTCGGTGGCGCAGCGCCAAACCAAGGCGCTCACCGACACCACCGAGGTGGAGCTGATGGTGCCGATCATCAACGAGGCCCGGGGCGCGGTGGGCCTGACCCAAGACGACATCGGCTTCACCTGCTCGGGCAGCAGCGACTTTCTGGCCGGGCAGGCGTTCTCGTTCGTCCACACCCTCGACGCGGTGGGCGCGGTGCCCCCCATCAGCGAGAGCCATGTGGAGATGGACGGGGCCTGGGCGCTGTATGAGGCGTGGGTGAAGCTCCAGATGGGCGGGGTGGACACCGCGCTGGTGTACAGCTACGGCAAGTCGTCGCCGGGATCGCTCAAAGACGTGCTCTGCACCCAGCTCGACCCCTACTACTTGGGGCCGCTGTGGCCCGACGCCTTCGCCATGGCCGCCCTCCAAGCTCGGATCATGCTGGAGTCGGGCGCGGTCAGCGAGCAGCGCCTGGCGGAGATCGCAGTCCGCAGCCTGAACGGCGCGGTCGGCAACCCGCTGGCGGTGCGGTCATCGGCCGCCGCCACCATCGACAGCGTCTTGGCCGAGGCGCCTGTCGCCGACCCGCTGCGGCCCAGCGACTGCGCCGCCTCGGCCGACGGGGGCGTGGCGGTGGTGCTGGCCGCTGGCGATCGGGCCCGGGAGCTCTGCGAGCGCCCGGCATGGATCACCGGCATCGATCACCGGATCGACCCCCACCAGCCGGGGGTGCGCGATCTCACCCGGGCGCCCAGCGCCCACAAGGCGGCCGCCGAGGCCGGAGTCGGCGCCGACCGTTTGGACGCCGCCGAGCTGGCCGCCCCCTTCACCACCCAAGAGCACATCTTGGAGGTCGAACTCGGGCTGGGACCCCAAACCGCGGTGAATGCCGCCGGCGGCGCGCTGGCCGGCCACACCATGATGGCCGCCGGCCTCATGCGCATCGCCACCGCCGCCCGCCACATCCACGAGGGTCGGGCCGATCGGGTGCTGGGCCATGGGGCATCGGGCCTGTTCCTCCAGCAGAACCTGGTGTGCGTCATGGAGGGGGAGTGATGGCCGAGCGCACCGCGGTGTTGGGGGTCGGCCAGACCAAGTACCAGACCACCCGGGGCGACGTGTCGCTGCCCGGCCTGGTGCGCGAGGCCGCCTACCGGGCGCTGGAAGACGCGGAGCTGGATTGGCCCGACATCGACGCAGTGGTGGTGGGCAAAGCCCCCGACTTCTTCGAGGGGGTCATGCAGCCCGAGCTGTATTTGGCCGAAGCGCTGGGGGCGGTGGGCAAACCGCTGCTGCGGGTTCACACCGCGGGATCGGTGGGCGGGTCCACCGCGGTGGTGGCCGCCTCGCTGGTACAGGCCGGCATCCACCGCCGGGTGCTCACCCTGGGGTTCGAGAAGCAGTCGGAGTCCAACGCCACCTGGGCGCTGTCGTTGCCCCAGCCGTTCTCGGTGTCGATCAACGCCGGGGCCGGCGGTTACTTCTCGCCCATCATCCGCCAGTACATGGCCCGCACCGACGCCCCCGAGCTGATCGGCTGCATGGTGGCCTTCAAAGACCGCCGGCACGCGTTGTTGAACCCTTATGCCCATCTCCAACAGCCAGACTTGACCTTTGAGCAGGTGGTTGAGTCGCCCATGCTGTGGGCGCCGATCCGGTTCTCCGAGACCTGCCCGTCGTCGGACGGCGCCTGTGCGCTGGTGCTGGGCGACGAGGCCGCCGGAGACGCCTCGGCCCAGCCGGTGGCCTGGATCCACGGGACCGCCCTGCGCAGCGAGGCCAACAACTTCCCCGGACGCGACGAGGTCAACCCCCAGGCCAGCCGGGACTGCGCTGACGACGTGTTCGCCCAAGCCGGCATCGCCGACCGGCGGGCCGAGATCGACGCGGTGGAGATATACGTGCCGTTCTCGTGGTACGAGCCGATGTGGTTGGAAAGCCTGGGATTCTGCGATATCGGCCATGGTTGGAAGCTGGTGGAGGAGGGTGCCACCCATCTCGACGGGGGCGATCTGCCGGTGAACTGCTCGGGCGGGGTGCTTTCGTCCAACCCCATCGGGGCGTCGGGCATGATCCGCTTCGCCGAAGCCGCCCTTCAGGTTCGGGGCATGGCCGGCGACCACCAGGTGGACGGCGCCCGCAAGGCCTTCGGCCATGCCTACGGCGGGGGTGCCCAGTACTACGCCATGTGGATCGTGGGTTCCGACAAGCCCTCTTCCTAACCATGCCACCGCACGCGTCCGGGCGGCGGGTCCGGTCGTCGGGGCGGCTTGGCGCGCGGTGGCGCCGAGTCCTGGCCCCGACGCCACCCACCGCCCTCAGTGAGTACTGTCGTCGGAGTATGCGGGTCTTGTCGCTGTTGCTGGTATCGGTTCTTCTGCTCGGGGCCTGTGGCGGCGACGACAAGGGGGATCTGGTAGCGTTCTGCGAGTTGGCTGAGGAGGGGGTGGGCATGCGCCCGGCCGAGGGCGAAGTCGAACTGGCCCAGCTGGATTCCCTCGAGGACACTGCGCCCCTCGATATCCGCGAGGCGGTCACCACCGTGGCCAACGCCTCCCGTGAGATCGACGAGATCGAAGACCTCCAAGAGCTGTTCAACCGGGCTTTCGCCCTCGAAGAAGCCGTGGCCGACGCCCGCCAAGAAATCCGAACCTACGCCCAACACCACTGCCTGTAGCGCTGAGGCCGTTCATCGCCAGAGTGTGTTTATGGGGCAGATTCGCAGGCGGTCTCCGACGGTGAACTCTTGGTCGCCGGTGTGGAGCAGGATGCCGGCTCGGAAGGCACCAGGGGAGACGGAGTCGAACCGGTCCCTCAACCAGGCCACATGGCGCAGTTGGTCGCTGGCGGGCGAGCTCGTCGGCATCGAGGCCCATCAGGGCCGCGGCCAGTCCGGTATCGGTGATGTGGATCTTGGGGCGGCGAACCGGCCGGGCCGAAGGCTCGATAAATTTAGTTGCACAATTAGCAATGAACATGTACAATCTGTTCATGAGGATGACTTCAGAAGTAGTGACCATTCCGATCAGCGAATTTCGTCAGAAGTGTCTCACCCTCCTACCGGCGATGGCCGAGAGCTGCGGCGAGATCATCGTGACTCGGCGCGGCAAGCCTTTGGCAGTGGTATCTCCAATCCGCAGGGACGGGTCCGACAGCATCTACGGCCTCTATGCCGACGGCGACATCTCTTATCCCGATCCCACTGCGCCTTATTACTCAAACGAGCAGTGGGATGAGATTGTCGATGCCTGGGATGCCAACACCGAATAGCGTTCGGTGCCCGGTGTTGGGGACTGCCCGATGAGGTTATCGGTCGTACTTGACACCCACATCCTTATTGCCTTTCTACGGGGCTCACTCGCAGGTGGCGGAAGGCCCGACTCCCTTCTCGGTGTTCTTCGGGCTGCAGAAGACGATGGTGGATTGCTCTTATCGGCAGCCACCTTCTGGGAAATCGAGTTGATCCGCCGAAACCCCCGCAATGATCTGCGGGCGCTCCCCCCAACCGATGCCCTGATCTCCTCACTAAGATCGAAGGGGATAACGATCGTACCAATATCTCCCGAGCTGGCTGTTCAAGCTGTCTGCCTGCTCGACGATGGATTCCACAAAGATCCGATGGACCAGTTCATCACCGCCACCGCTATTAGGCAGGACAGCATTCTCGCCACCAAAGATCAGGCGATAAGGCAATGGGCTACAAAGACCGGCAAACCCCATTTGGCCACCATTGACTGATTGCCCCAATGACAACCGGCGGCCACCCGTACCCGTTTCGGGTCGCCTGCGAGTTCCGCAACACCAGCGGCCACGTCGTAGTGGATCAGGTCAGGGCCGTGGACGCAGCCCGCCTGGTCCGGCGGCTGGGCAGGCTCTCGCCCTCCGCAGTGGCTCAGGTACTGGCAGTCACCCGAGAGATGTTCGCCGACTGACGCTGCTCGACATCAGAGCCGGGACAACGCAATGACCGGTGGATGATCACCTGTCCGCCCATTGCTTTTAATAAATTTATTAAAGAACTCGGTTAGACTGCACCTGCGAAGGGAGTTCTCTCGTGGAAGTGGCCAATCCGTTCACCCCTGACTTTGGCCGGCGGCCTCCGGTGCTCGCAGGCCGCGATGAGATCATCGACAGGATGAAGACCGTGCTCGCCGCAGGCCCGTCACGCCGGGAGTTCACCACTCTGCTGCTCGGCCCCCGAGGAGTCGGCAAGACCACGGTTCTTGCCGCTATTGCCGGCGATGCCCAGCAAGCCGGATGGCGCACGATCAGAATAAATGTGTCGTTGACCCGGGATCCGGACCGAGGAGCGGTGGGCATCATCGCCGAAAAGGTCAGAGATCACCTCCAAGACATCAGTCCTCAGCCGAAGCGCAGGTTGACTGGTGTGTCGATGCCCTTGCTGGCGGCAGGAGCAAATTGGGAGCACACCGCTTCTTCCACCGCTGCCACCGCGACCGCATCGAAGGCATCGATCTTCAAGATGCCATGGACGCCATCGGAAGACCGCTTGCCGACAACTCCTTTTTCATCAGCGGTCCGCGGCTGCGTCGAGCGGCGGCGGCAACACGCGGTCTCGGCTACGCCGTGCAGTCGCTCGGCCATCACTTGTGGGAGATTGCCGGCCCCCCACCGGCCGAGATTGCGGACAACCAGGTCGACGAGGCTATCTCGTTGATGGAAGGCGATGTCAACACTCACGTCGTGGTCCCGATTTGGAGCAGACTGTCGCCAGCCGACAAGCGATTTCTGTGTGCCATGGTCGGAGACGACGGCCCTTCGCATATAGCAGACGTCGCCGCCCGCCTAGGGACAGCAGCTACTTCGGTCCCTGTCTATAGGCAGCGACTACTCAAACAGGGTGCGATCGTCGAGGCGGGCCGCGGCCGCATCAGATTCGCCAGCGTAGCCATCAAAGACCGCGCCGCCCAAGAAAAAAGCCTCACTGAGCTTCTCCCCTAATCGTAGAGGGGTTGGTTATCTCGAATACCACACTTTATTTCTCCATAACAACCTCATGATTCTATCAGAGTTCTGGTGCGTCGATCTCAATGATCTCAAGTTTCAAGGTCTCAGCGATGGCGTCCAAAAACTCAACGCTGGTGTAGAACCATTCGTTCCCACCCATTTGACGTTCTGTTGAGCCCCGTTTCGGTCCCGCATGGCCAGCTGTATCTAGCAGGCGGTGGAATTGTCGCTCGATCTCCTTGCTTGAAGAGGTCTTATCTATAACTGTGAGATACGCGCGCAAGATGCGGCGGTGCTCGGGCACTCCTGTGGCTCGGGTTTCTTGGTTAACTCTCTTTAAGATGCCGCTGTTACTGAACCCAACCTTCATGAGGGTGCGATCTGGCATCTTTTCAGACTCAGCCGATTCATGGGTTGGGTGGCGCATGTAGTGAGGATAGGTGAAGACGTATACTCCAGAGCGACCCTTTAGCTTATCGTCTGCATATTTCTCCGCAGCTTCTGCCTTGATTTGTTCATCCTCGAACAAGTTGATGTCTGATGCAATTTTTTCAAGTGCAGCTATGTTCTGTTGAAGTAATGCAAATGTGCTATCTGAGAATTCATGTCTACGCATGATGGACTTAATGCGAGCAGCTATTTGTCTTGCCATTGACGTGCCTTGCGGAAAAATGCCAAACCGGATTGCATCCAAGTGCTGTCGCAGACCGTTGGCCGTACCCGGGCCTGTGTGCCCAAATGATTCTCGGAGGGCGTTGATTCTTTCGTTATCTGGAATATCTTCCAGTACGAGAAATTTGTAGGCAATTCCAATCGAAGAATCGTTTTGAGATTCGAGGCGGAGTGCATCATCGATCTCAGTGCCTGCTTCCTCACTCGGAAGCTCTCCGAGTTCGTAGCTGCTCCGGGATTCAAGCGCCCGGGTTCGGAGTTCCGCTCGGGAAAGTACCGGCGGGTTGTGGGTGCCGTCCGCCTGGGCTGGTGTTGAATTCGCGGGTATGGAGGATGCTCGATTGGGTGCTTCACCCTCTTGTGCTGAGTCAGTGGACATAGCTCGTACCCTACAGGCGCCTGGCCGGGTGCCGCGCTGCGGGCGGATGCTGGACCGTCGATGACATCTTGTGCGCCGTGAGTTGTCGGGTTCTAGGCGGCTGGCCCCTGGTCGTCTTCCGTTGGGGCCCGGTGGTGGCGGGAGGAGGGGGTGGTTGGGGAGGGTCGGGGGGTCTGTTTGGGAGATGGGAGGATCCGATGGGATACCGGGTGGTCGTGGACTACTACCTTTGTGAGAGCAACGCCATTTGCATGCAGGTCGCCCCTGATGTGTTCGAGGTGCGCGACGACGACTTCTTGTACCTGCTGACCGAGACCCCCGGCGACGACGCCCGCGGTCGGGTGAACGAGGCGGTCCAGCGCTGCCCCAAGCAGGCCATCTCCGTCGCAGAGGAGTAGTCCCCGCTGCGCTCCTTGGCCATTGTCGGAGCGTCGCTGGCCGGAACCCGGGCGGCCGAGGCGCTGCGGCGAGACGGATACGACGGGGCCATCACCATCATCGGCGATGAGCCCCATCAGCCTTACGACCGCCCTCCCCTGTCCAAGCAGCTCCTGGCCGGGGAATGGGAACCGGGACGTGTCGCGCTCTCCGACGACGAGTCCCTCCGGGAATTGCAGGCCGACTGGCGTCTAGGACGCCGAGCCGTCGGGCTCGACGCTGCGGCCCGCACCGTGGCCCTCGATGACGGCCGCGAGGTAAGCGCCGAGGGCATCCTCATCGCCACCGGGGCCCGCTGCCGGGAGCTGCCCACCAGTGGATTGGACGGCATCCACACCCTGCGGGGCCTCGACGACTGCCTGGCCATCCGGGCCGAGCTTGACTCGTCTCCTCAGCGGGTGGCGGTGGTGGGGGCCGGGTTCATCGGCGCTGAAGTGGCCGCCACCGCGAGGGAGCGGGGCCTGGAGGTCACGGTGATCGAAGCCCTGCCGGTGCCGCTGGGCCGCATCCTGGGCGCCGAGATGGGCGCGGTGTGCGCCGAGGTTCATCGGGACCACGGCGTGGATTTGCGCCTCGGCGTGGGCGTGGACGGCTTCGAGGGCCACGGCCGGGTGGAGCGGGTGAACCTGAGCGACGGCTCTTCGGTGGAGGCCGATGTGGTGGTGGTGGGCATCGGGGTGATCCCCAACACCGAGTGGCTGGAGGGCTCGGGGCTGGAGTTGGACAACGGGGTGGTGTGCGATGAAACCTGCCTAGCAGCTCCGGGCATCGTCGCGGCCGGCGACGTGGCCCGCTGGCCCAACCCCCTGTTCGGCGAGATCATGCGGGTGGAGCACTGGGACAACGCCATCGCCCAAGGCCAGCACGCCGCTCGCCGCCTGGTGTCCGCCGACAGCGAGGCGCAGCCCTACGCCCCGGTCCCATGGTTCTGGAGCGACCAGTACGACCGGAAGATCCAGCTGGCTGGCCGGGTTCGGCCCGACGACGACGTGCGCATCATCGCCGGATCGACCCAGGAGCGGCGGTTCGCCGCCCTCTACGGCCGCGCCGGCCGGCTGGTCGGGGTGCTGGGCTTCAACCGGCCCCGCCATGTGATGAAGTACCGCAACCTCATTGAGCAGGGCGCCGGCTTTGAGGATGCCGTCAAGATCGCCGAGCAGGAATAGGCCGTTGCCGGCACGGGTTCTGGTCACCTGCTGGCGATAGCCCGGCGACGTGAATAAGAGTGGTGCGATGGGCGTTGCCGGCGAGTTCCCCATCAGCGAGCTGGTAGCTCGCACCGGAGTGCCCGCCGCCTCCATTCACCACTATCGGCGGCTGGGCCTTTTGCCCCCGCCCCGTCGGGCCGCCGCCAACCGCTTCCTCTACAGCCAGCGCCACGCCGAGGCGGTGGAGCAGATCAGGGCGCTGCGAGAGCGCCACCGTCTGCCGCTTCGCCACATCGCCCGGATCATGAACGCGCAGAACTCCCCGCACGCGGAGATGGCCGACTTGGCCGACAGCGGAGAGCAGCTGCGCAACGTGGCCATCCAAGAGTTCGCACTCAGGGGCTACACCGAAGTGAGCGTGGCTGAAATCTGCGCCCAGGCCGGGGTGGCCAAGGGGACTTTCTATCGCTACTACCGATCCAAGCAGGACCTGTTCTTCCGGGCGGTGGAGGCGGTGGTGGACAACACCGCGGAGGCCTTCGCCGCTTCGATCGGCGGCCAAGTGGGATTGAGCCGTCAAGAACTCACCCGGCGTCTGGCGGAGACGCTACTACCCGGCCTGCCCATCATGCTGGAGGTGGCCAAGCGCTCGGTGCAGGGCCAGGTGGAGCACGCCGCCGCCGCTCAACGGGTGTTCTGGCGTCTGGCCGAGCGGTTGGGCGAGGCCCTGTCCGACGACCCTCGGGGGCACCGGCTCGCCGGCGCCCTCATCATGGACGCCATTGCCCACATCTTCGCCGAGAGCCTGATGGGCCGATTCGCCGACCGTCCCAGCGTCGAGGACATCGGGGCGTTCAATGCCTTGACAGCCCCGGATTGAGCGCGTACAAAAAGGTGACCTGATGGTCACTCTTTTGTTTGCAATGGGGCGACGATAGTCAGAACAATGTCATGGATGGCTGGACAGCCCGCTGAGCGGCGGATCGTCCGGGAAACAGCGGGGGTGCTGTGCAGGCCGACTTCGAGCTCGATTTGGACTCGATCATGGACCAGCGGGGAAATGAGAATTTCCCGGTTGTGCTGAGGGCAGTCCCTGCGGCTTTTCGCGTCCACCTGCTGGCCATTTACGGGTTCGCCCGACTGGTGGACGACATCGGAGACGAATACCACGGCGACCGCCTGGCCGCGCTGGACTGGATCGAATCAGACCTTGAGCGGGCTCGAAACGGCGACGCCGCCCATCCGGTGATGGCCCGGCTCACCCTGGTTCTGCACGGCTCCGACATCGACGAGCGGCCGTTCTTGGCGCTCATCGAGGCCAATCGGCTAGACCAGCGCAAGCACCGCTATCAGACCCAAGCCGAGTTGGCCGAGTACTGCACGCTGTCGGCCAACCCGGTCGGACGGCTGGTGCTGGCGGTATTCGGGGCGGCCACTCCCGAGCGGATTGTGCTCAGCGATGCGGTGTGTACCGGGCTTCAACTGGTGGAGCACCTCCAAGACATCGGCGAGGACTACACCGACAAGAACCGCGTGTACCTTCCGGCCGAC
>JAPOSH010000134.1 GCA_026709815.1 bacterium
GCCGCATCGGCGGCCAAGTGCAGGTAGGCGAAGAGCACGTGGCGGTCATCCAGCCGAGCCCGCTCAGCGGCCTGGGGCTCTTTGACTTTGACGATCATCTCCGCCCGTTCGAACACCTCTTCGGCGCTCTCGGCGAGGCAGGCCCCGTGGGCGGCGTACTCGCCGTCGGCGAATCCCGCACCGGCGCCGGCGCCGCGCTCGACGATGACCTCGTGTCGTCGGTTGGCCAGTTCGGAGACGCCGCCCGGCGTCAGCGCCACGCGGCGCTCTTCGCTCTTGATCTCCTTCGGAACCCCGATATGCATGTGACGACCTCCGCTGTGACCCGATGAGCGCCATGACATTATAGACGCGCAAGGGCTGGCAATATCTTGATTTATGTGTTGCAATAAGGCAGATAAATGAAAGAATTATTCAGATATGATTGATATCATGCAATATTTGAGTCAGCAGGTTGAAGAAGGAGGATCCGAGTGCCGGAGTTGGATGCAATCGATCGGTCCATCCTCAACGAGCTCCAGCAGGATGCCCGCGTCTCCAATGCCGAGCTGGCCGAGCGGGTGGGCCTGGCGGCCTCGGCCAGCTATCGGCGGGTCCGCAGGCTCGAAGCCGACGGGGTGATTGCCGGCTATGTGATGATCGTGGATCCTCAGGCCATCGACCGATCTTTAGACGTCTTCGTCGAGATCTCCCTGGTCAGCCAGAGCGAGGCGAATCTGCGCCAGTTCGAGAAAGAGGTGGTGGAGTGCCCAGCGGTGAAGTCCTGCCACCTGATGGCGGGCGACGCCGACTATCTGCTGCATCTGGCGGTGGCCGACCAGCGCGACTTCGAGCGAATCCACAATCAATACCTTTCCCGTTTCAGCGGCGTCGGCCGCCTCCGTTCGAGCTTCGCCATCCGTTCCGTCTGGGAGACCACCCGCTACGAGCTTTAAGGTCTGGACATGACCACGGCTGCCCGACACGCCTATGAATCCCACGACGCGTTGTTGGATGACTACTTCGAGAGGGGCTGGACCGATGGGCTGCCCATCGTGGCACCGACCCCGGAAAAGGTGGGGGCTTTCTTGGAGCATGCCGGACTCGCGGGCCACGAGGTGCTGGGCGCGGTCCCCACCCGGGAGGTGACCTGCACCGCGGAGCAGGCGGCGGCCAATGCAGTCATGGCCGGATGTCGGCCCGAGTATTTTCCCGTGGTGGCCGCCGCGGTGCGGGCCCACCTGCATCCCAAGGGGAACAGCCATTCCACGACCGGCACGCTGTCGGGCGCGGCTCAGGCGGTGATCGTCAACGGCCCCATCCGCAATGAGCTGGAGGTGGCCTCGCAGGCGGGCTGCTTCGGCCCGGGGTTCCGGGCCAATGCCACCATCGGCCGGGCGCTCCGCCTGGTGATCCGCAATGTGTGCCGCGCCATCCCCGGCTTCTTGGACCGGGCCAGCTTCTCCACGCCCGCCCGATACTCCTTCTGCTTCGGCGAGAACGAGGAGGCCTCCGACTGGGTGCCGCTGCACGTCCAGCGGGGCCTGGCGCCCGAGCAGAGCGCGGTGACCGTTCACTCCCTTATGAAGATGGTGGAGGCCACCGATTTCATCAGCCGCACCGCCGAGGGGGTGTGCGACACGCTGGCGAGGGAGATCCGCTTCAACGGGATCGCGGGTGACTCCTGGCTCGGAGAAGACGGCAACGTGGTGATCGTGATAGGCCATGAGCACCACCGGTTCTTCCGGGCGCAAGGGTGGTCCAAGGTCGACGTGCAGCAGTATCTGTGGTCCCGCATCACCGCCCCGGCCACGAGCGCTACCGACCGCATGGCCCGAATCGGCAGGCCGGAGGGCATTCTGGTGGTGGCCGCCGGGGGAGCGGGCATGGCGGCGAGCTGGCTGCTTTTGCCCCACCTGGCCCTGGCCATCACCGAGCCCGTCGCCTCGCCGCCCCGCTTGGGCAAGTAGGCTGCGGCGATGACAACCATCATCGGCCTCGACCCCACATCGGGCCCGTTCGACCGCACCGACGATCATGTCTTCCCGCCCCGTCCGGCCAGCTTGGACGGGGCGGTGGTCGCCCTGGTGGCCAACGGCCTCGGCGAGGGAGAGCTCTTCCTCGACGCCCTCTACGACGAGATGGCCAAGCTGAGCAGTCTGCAAGCCCCGCTCAAGGTGGTCAAGGGGTCGGTGTCGATTCCCCCCGACCCGCAAGACTGGCGCCGGTTGACCGAGGAGGCGACCGTCGCCGTCACCGGCTTCGGCGGTTGAGGCAGTTGCAGTGCCCGCAGTTTGCGGGACGCAGTGGAGTTGGAGTGGGCCGGCGTCCCCAGCGTCGCCATCGTGCACGAGGAGATGAGGGGCTCGGCTGAGGCCATCGCCCGGGTGAGCGGCTGCCCCGACTACGAGTTCATCGCCGCCGACTATCCGTGGACCCCCACCGCCATCTGGTCGAAGGAGGAGTGCCTGGATCTGGCCGAGATCATGGCGCCGAAGGTCCTGGCCGCCCTGACCGGCCGGAGCTGAGCCTCACTTCGCCTCTCCGGAGCGGGGCGAGGAAATAGCCAGGGCCCCGAAGACGCCGACTGCGGCGACGGCCGCGCCCAGCCAGAAGGCGCGGGCGAAGGCGGCGCCGGAGGCGCTCTCTCCCACGGCCAGCACCAGCACCTGCACGCCGGCGGCCGTGCCCAGGCTGGTGAGGGTCTGGAACATCCCGGTTGCCGCCCCGAGTCGCTCCATCGGCACCGCCCCCACCACCGAAACCTGATACGCAGGCCCGGCCACCCCCAGCCCGCTGCCCGCCAGCGCCAGCCCCAGGATCACTAGCACCACGGCGTCGACCAGCGATCCCGCCGCAAAGGACACCATTGCCAGCAACACCAGAGCGCTGCCCAGACACGACGCCCAGCGTTCGCCCCGGGTTGCAACCAGCCGACCCCCTATCGGAGAGCTCAGGCTGAAGGAGACCAGGCGAACCACCAGAAACACGGTGGCTGCTGTCAATGTGTACCCGTAGCGCTCCTGCAACAGCTGCGGCGCGAGGATGAACCCGCCCATATAGGCCGCGTTGGCCATGGCCGAGGCCACAACCGGCCCGGCATAGTTCCGCCGGCGGAACCACTCGAGCGGAACCATCGGGTGAGCAGTGCGCCGCTCGACAGCCGCGAACGTCCAGACGGTTGCCGGCACGAGGGCCAACAGCGCCAATGCCAGCGGGTGGGCGAAGCCGAGGGTGGCTCCCCGGTCCAGAGCCGCCATCAACACGACCACTGCGGCCACCAAGCTGATCGCGCCCGCCAGGTCAACCTGCTTGGCCTCTCCCGCACTGGTCGGACGCACAACGAAGACCGCGGCAATCAGGCCGATGGCGGCGATGGGGGTGTAGACCGCGAAAATCGCTCGCCAACCCAGCGCATCCACCAGCGCCCCGCCGGTCACCAGGCCGATGGCTGGGCCGCCGACGGCCGCGAACTGGAACCAGCCCATGGCCCGAGCCCGCTGGTTGACCGGGAATGCCGCCATGAGGATGGCCATGCCGTTGGGAATCATCATGGCGCCGCCCAAGCCCACCAACGCTCGAAAGGCGATGAAGCTGAAAGCGTCCCACGCCAGCCCGCACACCCCGGTGGCAGCGGTGAACACCGTCAAGCCCAGGATCAGCATCCGCCGGTGGCCCCACAAGTCGCCGATGGTGCCGAATACCGTCGTTCCCGCGGCCAAGCCCAGGAAAGGGGCGGACACCGCCCACGACAACGCGGCGTTGGAGGTGTCCAGGCTCTCCGAGATGTCGGAAAGAGAGGCCCCGATGATGGTCATGGTGCATCCGAACACCACTTGCCCCGCCAATAGGGTTATAAGCAGCCGCCAGGCATAGGCCGCATCATGCGGCTCCTGATGTGCAGGTGGAGAGCTCAGTCTTTCAACTCGATCAGGATCTCGTAATAGGGCTCTGCGCCGGTGTTGACCGCGGCCTCGATGCCGCCTTTGGCGATGAACATGGACTGCCCGGCGACGACGTCGCCCTCCACCAGGCCGGAGAACTCCCCGGCGGTATCAGGCTCGAAGTCGCCGGCGATCTTGTCGCCCGACACCTGCACCAGCACGTAGTCGCAGTCGTGGCGGTGCAGATCGGAGCGCTCGCCCGGCGCCAGCCGCATCTCCCAGATCCGCACCCGGTCGTTCTCCATCACCAGCTTGGTGGCCACATCGCCGAACACTCGCGTCTCAGTCATAGGCAGAAGCATAGACGTGGCGTTTGCGCGGTACGATAGCGGGGATTGAGGCAGGTCGATGGCAACTAATCTCTCGCTGCGAACCGATCTCCATGGAGCAGGCATGACATGCGCGGCGTGTGCCAGTCGGATCCAACGTCGGTTGACCAAAGTCGACGGCGTCGACAAGGCACAGGTGAACTTCGCCAACGGCAGGGCGACTGTGCTCCATGATGAATCAACTGACGCGTCGGTGCTGGCCAAAGAAGTGGAGTCGCTGGGTTACGCCGTACTCGACGAGGGTAGCAATGAGCAGGCCGAGGCGGAGCGGGAAGCAGATCTGCGGCGGCGGCTGATCGCCGCCGCCGCTCTGACTCTTCCTCTGACGCTGATCTCGATGCTGCACGCACTTCACTTCGACGGATGGAAGTGGGTGGTCGCGGTCCTGACCGCGCCGGTGATCGCATGGTCGGGCTGGCTGTTCCATCGGACGGCGTGGATGAACCTCCGGCACGGCTCGACGACCATGGACACGCTGGTATCGATCGGATCGCTGTCGGCGCTGATCTGGTCGGCCGTCGTTCTGATCGGCGATGTGGGTGACGGACACGTCTATTTCGAGACTGGGGCGGTCATCATCACGCTGATCCTGCTGGGAAAGTGGTTTGAGCTGCGGGCCAGGCGCCGCTCCGGCGATGCGATCAGGGCACTGGCCGAGCTCGGCGCCAAGACCGCCCTGTTGGAAGACGGTCGAGAACTCCCCCTGGACGACCTCGCGGTCGGGATGCGGTTCGTGGTCCGGCCGGGAGAGAAGATCGCCACCGACGGTGTCGTGGTCGAGGGCCAGTCGGCGGTGGATATGTCGATGGTCACCGGCGAGCCCGTCCCGGTCGACGTCGGCCCCGGCGACGAGGTCATCGGCGCCACAATCAACGCCAACGGCTCGCTCACGGTCGAAGCCACCCGGGTCGGCGCTGACACGGCTTTGGCTCAGATCATCCGCCTCGTAGATCAGGCCCAGGGCAGCCGAGCCGAGGTGCAGCGGCTGGCCGACCGGGTGTCGGCCGTATTCGTGCCGCTGGCGATTGTGATCGCAACCGCGTCTCTCGCCATTTGGCTGCTGCTCGGCGAACCGGCTCGGGAGGCGTTCACTGCGGCGGTGACCGTGCTGATCATCGCCTGCCCCTGCGCTTTGGGGCTGGCCACTCCGCTCGGCATCATGGTCGGCACCGGCCGCGGCGCCCAACTCGGCGTGATCATCAAAGGCGGCGAGGTCCTCGAGGACACTCGGGCGATCGACGCCGTCGTGTTGGACAAAACCGGGACGATCACTGAGGCCGCCATGTCGGTCACCGAGGCCGCGGCCCCCGGCCTCGACGAGCCGGACGCGACGAGGCTCGCGCTGCTCGCCGCATCGGCCGAGGCTCGATCTGAGCACCCGATCGCCGTGAGCATCGCCGCCTTCGTTGCCGACAGGCTAGACGCGGACAGCTTCGACAACCTTCCCGGCTCGGGGGTCTCGGCCGTCGTTGACGGCGAGGAGGTGCGCGTCGGCCGCCGGAGCCTCTTCGACCGCCTGCCCGCCGCGGTAGAGGCCGAAGCCGCCGCCGCGGAGCAGAAAGGGTCGACTGCGGTATTCGCCGGTCGCAACGGCACCGCTGAGCTTGTCTTCGTCGTCGCAGATCGGATCAAGCCGACATCTGCTGACGCGGTCGGCGCGCTCCACGAGCAGAACCTGAAGGTCATGTTGCTGACCGGCGACAATGCCCGCACCGCCGACGCTGTGGCCGCCGAGGTGGGCATCGGCACAAGGCCCGGCGACACCGTGATCGCAGAGGTCTACCCCGACGACAAAGCAGCGGTGATCGCGAGGCTTCAGGCCGAGGGCCACCGGGTGGCCATGGTCGGCGATGGCATCAACGACTCACCCGCCCTCGCGCAGGCCGACCTCGGGATCGCGGTCGGCACCGGAACCGATGTGGCCATAGAGGCATCCGACCTGACCATCGTCTCCGGCGACCTGCGCGCCGTCGCCGACGCCATTGCGCTGTCAAGGCGGACCTTGGCCGTCATCAAGGGCAACTTGTTCTGGGCATTCGCCTATAACACCGCGGCCATCCCGCTGGCCGCCCTCGGCGTGCTGAACCCGATGATCGCGGCGGCCGCAATGGGGCTGTCGTCTCTGTTCGTCGTCTCCAACTCTCTGCGCCTCCGCCGCTTCGCGGGCTACCGCAGCCGAAAGGACCACAGCCCGTGACCACCACTTGGACCGCACCGGGCATAAGCTGCCAGCACTGCGTCGATGCCATCACCGCTGAAGTGGGCAAAGTGACTGGCGTCACCGATATCGCCATTGACCTCGACGACAAGACCGTTGCCGTCACCGGTGGCGACAACGATGCCGTCGTGGCGGCCATACTCGAAGCCGGCTACGACGTGAACTGAGCGCATGAGCGCTCGACGCCGCTTCGTTTCTGCCTGTGCGGTTTCTGCCTGACGCAGCCGATGCTCTGTTAGAGCTTCGTCGGCTAGAGCTTTGTCGCGTGCAGCTCTGTCAACTGGGCCCGCAGCCGAGATTCGGCGCGGGGGCCGAGGCCGAGCCGGTCCGAGCCCAACAGGGCAGCGCCCAGCACCGGAGGGGCAGCCAGTGGCCTCAAGACTGCCTGGGGGCCCACGGCGAGCAGACCGTCGCGAACGCGATCGTGGAAGCCGCTATCGCTGGTTTTCCAGATTGATCCCACCAGCACCACCTCAAACGCCGAACGGGCCAGCCTCAGGCGGCGGATCGCCGATGCGCCCATCAGCACCAGTTCGTCGGCCAGCCAGTTCACCAGCTCGCGGGCGACCTCATCATCCTCTTGTGCCGCCGCGAACACCACCGGCGCCAAACCCAGCAGCGCGTTGTGCGGCACATCTCCCACATGAACCGCGGCCACCACGTCAATCGGGCGGCGCAGGCTGAAATGCTCTGGTATCAACGTCTCCAGCGACGTGCGTCGGGCTCGGCCGTCCTGCCCTCGAACCGCTGCGCCCAACGCTCGCACCGCTAAGTCCCCGCCGCCGCCCTCATCTCCTGAGAGCGCGCCGAGTGCCGGGAACCGCACCGTGTGGCCGGTCGGGCCGACTCCGGCACAGTTCATTCCCGCGCCGCACACCAGTGATATGCCCCAGCCGGTGGTCGAGCCGGCGCGCAGGCCCGCGAAGGCGTCGTTCAACACGATTGTCTTCTGGGCGATGCCAGCGGCGCCGAGCACCTGTTGCAGCCTTCTGTCGTCGACGGGGAGGTCGGCGCCGGCCAGGCAGTACACGCCCAGCGCGGGGTCGAGGTCATCGGGGTCGATGCCGCCCGCGACCGAGGCCTCGCGTATGCCGCCTTCGATGTTGCCGATCATCGTCTCCATTCCCACCGCGTGGTAGGAGCCGGCCGCGGTCCGGGCTGTGCCCAGCACCGTGCCGTTGGAGGCGACGAGGGCGATGTCGGTCTTGGAGTTGCCGCCGTCGACCGCGACGAGCACCGGGCTCAAGGTTCGATGCCTGCGAAGAAGGCCGGGAGGTGTTGCCGGTTGGCGTCCAGTATCGCCTCGACCAGAGGCTCGGCCACGGCGCGAGAGGGCACAATCGGGTTGGCGGCCAGAGCATCGATGGCAATGCCTGGATCGCCGGTCAGCGCCGCTTGGATGGTGAGCCGCTGGTAGTGGTGAAGGTCGACCACCAGCTGGCGCTGCTCCGCCGAAAGCGGCGCGCCGCCCAGCGGATGAGCTCCCGATGTGTCCACATGGCAGTTGACCTCGACGACGAGGTCTGACGGAAGATCGGCGAAGGCATCTCCGTTGGGCACGTTCACCACCAGGTTGCGGCCTTCTTCGATGCCGAGCGCTTCAACAACCTCGATCGCCGCTTCCGAATACCACGCTCCGCCGCGCTCGGACAGCAACTCGGGGATCTCGGCGAGGCACTCATCGCGGTAGAGATCGAGAAGGTCGCGCTCAACCCCGATCACCTCCTGGGCCCGGGTTCCCTCGGCAAGCTGCTCGGCCAGAATCTGGTCGGGGTGGCGGTAGTACGCCTGGTAGTAGGAGGGGATCGCCCCGGCGGCTTCGACGTCTGCGGCGGACCAGCCGGTTTCCTCGCTGACCCGATCGGCATGGCGGCTCATCAGCTCTTCCATCACAGAATTGCCGTCGATCCGCACATCGCGAAACCACGACGCATGGTTGAGGCCCACGGAGTCGAGCTGGACACGGGACGGCTCGACCCCGAAGGCATCCGCCACCTCCCGCTGGAGGCCTATGGGAAAGTTGCACAACCCCACGGCCCGGTGTCCGGCGTCGGCCAGTGCCTGGCTCACGATTGCGACTGGGTTGGTGAAGTCCACCAACCAGCCGTCTGGGTCTCCGAGAGCGGCGAAGCGGGTGGCCACGTCGAGCACCACGGGAACGGTGCGCAGGGCCTTGGCGAATCCTCCGGGACCGGTGGTCTCCTGGCCGAGAATCCCGAACTGATGCGGGATGGTCTCATCTTTCAGCCGTGCGGCCAGGCCGCCCACTCGGAGCTGAACCAGGCAGAACGACGCGCTCTCGAGAGCCGAATCCAGATCCTCGGTCAGCACCAGCCGGCCCGGCCAGCCGGTTGCGGTGAGAATGCGCTCGGCAAAACCTCCGACGACGCGAAGCCGCTCCGGGTCGATGTCTTGAAGGACGAGCTCGTCGATCCCCACAGCACTGCCCCGAACTGCAATTCCCTGGGCCAGCTCCGGCGTATAAGTGCTGCCGCCGCCGATGACCGCGACCTTCACGGGAGTCTCACTCTCTCGCCGGTTTCCGCCGAGCGGTAGGCGGCCTCCATTATCCGCACAGTGGTCAGCCCGATATCAGGCCCGTTCACCGGCGGCTTGTGGCCTCGGGCCACATCGGCGGCGTGGGCTATCTGGCCTTCGAACAGCTTCGGGTCGCAATGCTCACTGCGGTCGAAGGTCGGCGGAGTTCGCTCTTCAACGGTCTCGTCTTGGAGCTCGCGGGTCACATGAGTCGGGAACAGCGACCCGAAGGCTTGGGTTCCGTGCAACCGGGTGGCCGCTTCGGGCCCGTCGGCCTGCACCTGCCACCAACCGGCCTCGATCTGACTGGTCGTGCGATTGTCCCAGTCGATGAGCACCACGGCCGTGTCATCGACGTCGTAACTCCCGTAGTAGGTGCCGACCCGGGCCGTGACACCGACCGGTTGAGGGTCTCCGATCAGGTAGCGGGTGGTGTCGATGGCGTGGACGCCCATGTCGGCCAAAGCGCCCCCGCCGGCGAGGGCCCGCTGTTGGAACCAGCCGGACGGACCCCACCACGTGTGGACGCCGAGCGAGCGCGTCCTGATGACATCACCCAGCGCCCCGTTGGCGATCTCCTGGCGAAGCCATTGGGCCTCGGGGTCGAAGCGCCACATGTGGCCGGTCATGAGGGCCCGTCCGGTCTGCTCGGCAACCGACACCATCTCCTCACCCTCCGCCGCCGATACCGCCATGGGCTTCTCAACCAGGACATGCGCCCCGGCGCGCATGAGCGCGATGGACTGCGGAGCGTGCAGCGCGTTGGGGGTCGCGACCACCGCGACATCGATACCCCCGTCGCGCACGGCGCCGAGGAGTTCTTCCCAGTCGGAGGTGGCCAGGGCCACGGGATGGGCCGCGGTGAACTCGTCCAGGCTGGGTCGCCGGTGGTTGTGCGCCGCCACCAACTCGGCGCCCGGTGTGGCCGCGATCGCCCCCGCGTGCATCTTCGCCACCCAGCCGACTCCGCACATTGCAAAGCGGACCGACTGAGTCATCTTGCTCCTTCCATCCTGAGGCGAAGACACGTCGCCCGGAGCGAACTTCGGCGGTCGCCGCCGTGTCGCATGGCTCAGCCGCCGTTCATCAGCGACCGGAGCCCCGAGGCGCCGTCGCGGATCTTGTTGATCGCGGTCACAGCATCCTCGACGCCTTGCCGGCCGGCCCGGAACACGTTCTCGTCTAGGTAGACCGTCTCGGTCGAACCCGCCCGATCGGACACCGGGCAAGCCCAGGCTTCCGGTCGAAGACGGTCGGCGTGCTCCACGGCAGCCGGCAGGCGGCTCAGCCACGGCTGGAACAGGGGGTCGCGGGTGAGAGACGGATAGCCAACCCAGCAGCCGACCCCCTCTTCGTCGAGGGCATCGCACACCAGGTCGCTGTCGGCGCCGGCAAACGCTTCGGGGTCGATGCACACGATGTAGCGGTAAAAGCTGCGTCGGGTGATGCGCTCGTCGATTTCCAGCAGCCGGACTCCTTCTGCCCCCGCCATCAGCTCCTCGAAATAGGCCGCGGCGTGGGCCCGGTCGGCCATCTGGGATTCGAACTTGTCGACTTGGCCGACGAGGGCCGCAGCCTGGAGTTCGCTGAGTCGGTAGTTGGCGCCGAACGTGAACCGCTCCTCGTCGGGATCCTTGGCCCGACCGCAGTCGATGATCGAAGTCGCCAGCTCGGCCAGCCGGTCGTCATTGGTGGTGAGGGTGCCCCCCTCGCCGGAAGTGAGGATCTTCGAGCTCTGGTGGCTGAACGACCCGAACGCCGCGATGGCGCCGGCGCCGCGACCACGCCACTGCTTGCCGTGGCTGTGAGCGCAGTCCTCGATGATTGCGAGATCATGGCGCGACGCAATCTCGGTCAGCCGGTCCATATCGGCCATCACCTGTCCGAGGTGGACCGGGATGATCGCTTTGGTCTGAGGCGTGATCGCGGCCTCCACCGCATCGGGATCGATCGCCAGCGACTCGGCGCTCACATCCACGATGACGGGCAGCGCCCCGGCCGCCAAAGGAGCATACGCCGTTGCCGCGAACGTGAGTGCAGGCACGATGACCTCATCACCCCATCCGATGCCGAGCGCCTTCAGCGCCACCTCCATGGTGACGGTCCCGTTGGCCATGGGGACGGCGTGGCGCACTTCTTGCAAAGCGGCGAACCGTTCTGCGAACAGCGCCGTGTTGGGCCCCGGGAACGGGAACCCCCCCCATTCGCCCGAACGGGCTGTCTCGGTCAGCCTGGCCACGGTGGCCTCGTCGACATCCGGCCACTCCGGGTAGCCTTGGGGCCGAACGGGGGCACCGCCGAGAATCGCAAGCTGGTCCTTCATTCTCCACCTCCGATTTGCACCCCACCAGCGGCCTGCGTTTCTAGCTGCGGTGCTATCGAATCGGTCACAGAGGGCCAGCCTCACGCCCGGCCGACATTATATATGCATACGCGTCTTTGGTGCTGTTTCGCCTCGGGTCTTGGGTCATCGACGCACCTCGAAGTCCAAATGGTTCGCCGCCAGCAAACGCCGGCCGTCGACGGCGTCGAGTCGCAACTCGACGCGATGCCACCCGGCGTCCAGACTCACCCGGTCTTCTCCTATAAGCACTGCGGAGTCGCCCTCGGCGTCAG
>JAPOSH010000099.1 GCA_026709815.1 bacterium
AAAATCAAACCAGTCGCGACGCTGATCAGTACCGTCAACACCAAGCCGTAGCCGACGTTGACCCCGGAGGACCTGGATTACTGGGCCGCGGCCCGCGATAGGCCCTTCGTGCTGCCCAAGTGCCGGGCCTGCGGGCATGTCTGGTTTCCGCCCTATGCCTCCTGCCCGGCGTGCCTGTCTTTCGACCGGGGGTGGACCGAGGCGTCGGGCCGAGGCGCGGTGTGGGGCTTCACGATCATGCAGCAGCCCTACATCGCATCTTTCGAACCGGAGCTGCCCTACAACGTGGTGCTGGTGGCACTGGAGGAGGGGCCGATGGTGTACTCCAACCTCGTCGGCGTCGAGAACGCCGACATCGTGTGCGGCCTGGCGGTGGAAGCCGTTTTCGAGGACGCCACCGACGAGATCACCCTCATCAAGTTCCGCCCCGCCTGAAAGGCAGGCCGCTCAGCTCAAGCGCTGGGCTCAGACGCTAGTCATGCCGTGGGAGTGGCCGGCGGTGTAGCCGCCGTCGACGGGCAAGGCCACGCCGGTGACGAACGAGGCGTCGTCGGAGGCCAGGAAGAACGCGGCGCCGGCGATCTCAGAGGGGCGCCCCCACCGCTTGAGCTTGTGCTGGGCGCGGATGCTGTCGGCGATGGGCCCGAGATGGGCGATGACCGACTGGAACATGGGGGTGTCGATGAATCCGGGGCAGATGGCGTTGGCCCTGATGTTGGCCGGACCATAGTCGTTGGCGATGTTCTTGGTGAGCAGGACAACCCCGCCTTTGGAGGCGTTGTAGGTGCTGCCCCCCTCGCACCCCTCGAGGCCCTCCACGCTGGCAACGGTGATGATGCTGCCCGACCGGGCCTCCAGCATCGGCTTGAGGGCGGCCCGGCACGACAGCATGGTGCCCTTGAGGTTGATGTCCTGCACCCGGTCCCACTCCTCGACGTCAAGGGCGTGAACCTGCCCGCCGCCGGCAACGCCGGCCGCGGTGACCAGCACGTCGAGCCGTCCATGGTCTCGCATGATCTGGCCGACCAGCGCTTCTTGAGCATCAGCATCGCGCACGTCCACCAGATGGAAGCTCGATGCCGGGGCCGCTTCTTGCACCGCCTGCCAGCCATCACTCTCCGCGATATCGGAGCCGATGACCACGGCCCCCTCCTCGGCGAACCGCGCTGCGGTGGCCAGGCCGATGCCCGATGCCGCCCCAGTGACCCAGGACACCCTGCCTTCCAATCGTCCCATCTCTGAACTCCTTCTTGTTGCGCCACAACCTATCCGTCTCGCAGGTTCCCGGTCAGCCGTCCCCCTTGGCGCGGAGGCCTTTTTGCAGTAGGGAATGGAGCGGTTCAGGAGCGACCAACTCGAAGGCTTGACGGTCGAGACGGGCGAAGCCTTCCAGCGGGAAGTCGGGGCGCCACCACAAGGCGTTGGGGCTGACCGAGTTGGGACCGGCCAGGTAGCGGATGTAGCTGGCGGCCAGCATGACGGAGGATTCGTTGGCAAACTGCTCGTTGAGCTCGACGGGACAGACCATGACGGTGTGAGCCGCCGGCGCCGTCACCACCGCGCCCAGCGGGCCGATGTCGGGAACCGTGCGGGCGAAATCCAACAGATGGCCCGTGGCGAACAAGGAGTCGCCGCTGAACGTCCGATGGCTGCCGGGCGTATCGTCGTCGGCCACCGCGGCGATCGGCTCATGCCGCAAGGTATTGGCCAGCGCAGCCGCCATCACCTCTTTCTGGCCCACTCCCCAGCCGCTGAAATAGCTGCGGTCCACCGGGCAGGAGGCGCCTTCCAAGGCCACGCACAGGCAGACGAACAGACCCAGCGGCAGGGGGTCGCACACCGCGTCGATGCTGCTCAAGTGCTGTTGGCCCACCACTCTGACCCTGAGATCGGGCCGGAGCTTCTCGTAGTTCGCCAGACGCCCGGCCAAGACTTCGGGCGAGAAGTCGTCGAGCCGGGCAACATGGTTGTAGATGATGAGCCGCCAATCCGCGGGATCGGCCGCTCGACAGGTTTGGGCCAAGTTGGACAGACCTAGCACGCAGTCCGTCTGCTCGACGACGACAGTGCCAGTCGCCTCGTCGATGGCGTGCTCGCCGAATCGAGCTTGAACCACGCCGCGCACCTGATCAAGGAAGCTCCGGAGTTCTTGGGCCGCCCACCAGGGCGCCCAAGCGCAGAAGACAGGCAGAGCAGACACAGGCTCCTCCCCTCACTTTTCAACGGAAGGGGGGAAGTTTCCGCCCAGTGTAGAGGGGTCCGGTCGCCGGTCGCTTGTTGAAATCTCATTTCTTTCAGAAAAATTTCTGTATATTTCATGAAGCAGTCATCCGACGTCGGCTACCAGTAGTCTGGGAGCGTGGCCGACGCGGTGCTCCTCGACATCATCTGCCGACAGGGAATGCGGCGGCTAGACCAGCCGGTGGAATTGGCCAGCGGCGCCATGTCCATGGATTTCATCGACGTCAAGCTGGCCCTCTGCCGTTGGGCCGACCTCGAGACGGCGTGCCGGGCCATCGTCGAGCGGGTTCGGGGGGCGGGCATCGAGTTCGATGCCGCCGGGGGGATGACCATGGGCGCCGATCCGCTGGCGGTGGGCATCGCGGCGGTGGCCGGCTGCGGTTGGTTCTCCGTCCGCAAAGAGCCGAAGCGCCGGGGAACCAGGCAGCTCATCGAGGGCACTCCCCTCGCCGAAGGCCACCGCGTGCTGCTCCTCGAGGACGCGACCACCACCGGCGCCTCGGCCCAACAGGCATACCGGGCCATCGGAGACGTCGGGGCCGAGGTGGTGGCCGCCGCCACCGTGGTGGACCGGGGCGACACCGCCCGCCGGCGCTACGAAGCCCTCGGCGTGCCCTACTTCCCGATCCTGACCTACGCCGACCTCGGCATCGACCCAGTAGTCCCACCGGCCTGAGCCACACCGAGGGCTTCAGCCCGGCCCGCGACCCCTAAGAACTCATCAGTCACAAGTTCTCCGGGATTTCCACTGCCACCGAGAAGGCTTACTTGAGAACCGGTGAACCATTTGGCTTCTTCGAGGGGAAAGTGGGTGCTCATGTGCTCGCACATGATGAGTCCTACTGCCATCACATTGCGGTTAACTGTGCTCTCTTTGCGTTGAGCTTCATACCACTGCTCAATGTCAGCATCGAGTACTGCTGCAATGCTCTCTGCATTCACACAGCGGCCTCCATAGCTACTGGACTTTGCATCGCCCGCGCAGCAGGCACAAGCGCATGGGCGGTGAGCCATTCGATCGCGGGCACGCAGAATGAGAACACATTCTCCACCAACACCGCGGGCGGGATCCGCTCCCCCATCTCTCTCAGAACTCGGCAGAACTCGAAGAACAGCCCGGACTGCTCTCCCTCCAGCCCTTTCCGGTACCCCGCGAGCGACAAGTCGACACAGGGAAAGCTGGCTGTAGCAATGTCCACGCTGGGCACAGAGCCGCCTCTGACATCTCGAATGTCACCCAGGACGTAGTGACCGGCATCAAAGTTGGCCGAGTACCTCGCCGAGGCAGGCTGGACCGTCCTGTGCTTCTGGGAGCATGAGGATCTGAAAGCGTGGCCGACACGGTCGAGCAATCGGTGCGCTCTGCCCTCAACCGGCCTTAGCTACCGATACCGATTCGCAGGCGGTTCATCATGTCTCGGTGGGCTTGGGCGCCGATGGCGATGAGCAAGGCGTCCACCGGGAGAGTCCCGATGCCGCTGTCCGACGTTTGGGCTGAGATCACCGCGGCGTTGGGTGCCACCAAGTAGCTGTTGTTGCGAAAACGCTCATGGCGATCAATGAAGGCCGCCAGCCCCGCTCGGTCGTGACGTGGAGATGATGCGATCTCAAACGCCAAAGGGCTCCGAGGGTCATCGTAGACGAGGTCTACCTCGCTCTTGCCCTCTCGCCAATGGTGCAGGCGGACACCGCTGTGCATAGCCAGCGAGCGCATGGAGGAAGCCACCAGGTTCTCCAATAGCATTCCCATCTCGCGGAGGTCTTCAAGGGGGCCTATGCCGCGTTGCAGTGCCGCGTTGCGAACGGCACCGTCGATGAAATACAGCTTCCGTCCCCGACGCTGCACCCCGGCCTCTGTTCCCGAATAGTTGGGAAGCGTGAATATCAAAAATGCCTGCTCAAGGTAGGTGACATACCGCTCAACGGTCGGCACAGCTAAACCCAAGTCGCTGCTGATGTTTGTCGGAGAGAGCAGGCTTGAGACTTGGTCGGCTAGCACATACAGCAGTCGCTCCAGCATCATCGGATTGTCTACGCCGAAGGATTGGGGGATGTCCTTGTAAATGGTCCGCTCTACTGCATCTGGCCTCAGCACCTGCTGAGAGAGCAGCAGAAGCTCGGCCTCAGAGTACTCATAGCCATCATCTGCTTCATGGGATGCCTCTCCAGTAAAACGAAGCAGCTCCGGAAAACCGCCGACCATCATGAGCCGGCGTCGCTCGTTGGAGAACGCGTCGTGGTCAGATGGGCCGGTAGGCAAGGTCGCAATCGCGTCGGCCAACGTCTCTTCGGCCTCACCTTGCCAGTGGACTGCGTCGTCGCTGCCGGCAACACCCGGACGCACCGCGGCTAGGTCTAAGAACTCGGTGAATGAGTAGGGCGTCAGGTGTTGCTCCTCCCAGCGCCCAACGCCGCTCTCCAACCGTCCCCGGTGGAGGGCGGCGGCAGCACTGGACGTGGCCGCGATCTGCACAGGCCACTGCTCGTCGTAGAACGTCTTGAGCCAGGTGTCCCAGGAATCCGCGTAGACCAGCTCATCGAGCATCATGAACACCGGGTCGTTTGGGGCGGCCTCGCAGGACTCCACTGCCAGGCGGACTAAATCTCCTAGGTGTTCACGGAGCAAAACGGGATGGTCCAGCCGGAGCCACCAGATTCGCGATGAATCCACGCCGTTGGCCAAGAGGCGAGATACCGTCTGGTAGAGTACCGTTGTCTTGCCCACTCGGCGGGGTCCCAAGATGAGCTGATAGCGGTGCGGCTCATCATCGAGAAGCCGTTGCCAGAGGTGGCGGGCCAATGGCCGCTCGACGGGCAGGGCGAGGGGACGCGGCACCTGGCCAAGGCGCCACCACGGGTTCTGCTCGTGCATGGTTCGTTGGAGTTCTTCGGGGATGGGCGCGGGCATAACGAAATAATCCTCGTCGCTGTGAGGGTTATTTGCAGTTTAGCCATCATGGGGTGAGGATTATTGCTCAAATAACAAACACTCCGACGAGGGTGTTTGGCTTATCGGGGGTGATCGGCGGGGGTCCAGCCGCCGGGGGCCAAATTCAGCCAGCGTTCCAGGTTGCGGTGCATGTTGATGATGCGGCACTCCTCGCCCGACAGCCACACATGGGTGAAGCCGGGCTGATGCAGGCCGGCTTGCATGGTGCGGATGACGCTGAAGTCCTGGTTGAGGACGAATCCGAAGTCGGCCTGGTCCATGGGCACGGTGACGTGGACGGGCGAGGAGGCCGGGGCGTCGGCCGACGGCATCCGACTGAGGTGGATGGTGGCCAGCTCGGCGTCGTCGGGACCAGCGCCGGGACGGGCGGTGAGCACGGTGAAAAGGTCAGCGCTGACCAGCACGGTGGTGTTGGGGAAGAGGTTGTACTGGCTCAGGTGGGTGATCTGGGCGGTGTCGTAGGCCGACAGGTCGACGCCCAGGGTGGCCTGGTGATCCCTGATCTTCTGGGCGATCACATCTTGGAGGGTCTGGCTGGCGGGCACGTCGGGAACCGGAGCGCCGGGTTCGGCGTGGGTTGGTCCCATGCGGCCGCCCTGGGTGACCACGAACGACTCCCACACCGTCTGGTCGTCGGCGCTGCGGCCCAGGCGGGGGCTGGGAACGCCGTAGGGCTGGTAGGAGGCGCTGTGGCGGTCCCAGATCCGCTGGGGGGAATCGACGTCGTTGATGCTGCCCAGCATCTCCCGGTGCAAGCCCTGCACATGGTAGGTCTCGGAGAAACCCTCGTTGACCACCTTCCAATTGCAGTTCACCGGAGTGACCGTGGAGTAGGCGCCTCGGAACTCATCGAGGTTGGCCCAGGCGATGTCGTCGGGAATGCCCTCGAGCCAGTCGGCCAGCGGTTCGGCGCCAATATCGAGGTTCACGAACACCAGACGGGCCCAGGTGTCCACCTGCACCGGGATCAGGGGGAGGTCGTCGTTGCTGATGGGGCCGAAGCCCCGGCGGGAGGGCACCTCGCGGAGGCGGCCGGTGAGATCCCAGGCCCAGCGGTGGTAGGGGCAGCGCAGTTCGGCGATGCCGGCGCCCGAGCCCTGGCCGATCGGGTTGCCCCGGTGCCGGCAGGCGTTTTGGAAGCCCCGAAGCACGCCGTCTTCGCCCCGCACCAGAATGACCGAGTACTTGCCGAGGCGGTGCTCGAACCAGTCGCCGGGGTTGGCGACGTGGTCCACCGTGCAGGCCACATGCCACACCTTGGGCCACATCCGCTGGTACTCCAGCGCGGCGAAATCGGCGGAGATGTAGCGCTGGACGGGGATCCTCACCGGGGCTTGGGCGGCGAGGCCGGAGGCGGTGACGGCGGTGCCCAGTATCTCGGCTTCGTCGGGGACGGCGATATCAACCATGCCGGTAATCGTGGCACAAGGCCTGTTGGGAAACTAAGGGCGGGGTTCGGCGATGAAGACGGCCTCGGCGGTGGCGCAAACGGTGTCGCCGGCTCTTATCTCGCCGGTGGCGAAGTGCTTGCGGCCCTCAGTATGGGAGTAGCGGCAGGTGACCTCGAGCGGGGTGTGGAGGGGAACGCCGGTCTTGTAGCGGATGTTGATGCCGGCGGTGAGGCCGGTGGCCCCCGACCGGGTGGCGGCAGTGCCGAGAGCTTCGTCCAAGATGGTGGCCACCACCCCGCCATGGGCCCGCTGCGGCGGGCCGGAGTGGGCCTCGGTGAGGGTGACGGTGGCCCGCATCTCCACCGGGGTCGGCGGTGCAGCGGGGGCGGGCGGCGGCACCGGGCTGAACACAAGGCGGGGAGCATGGGGGTTCAGCAGGCCCGACCCGGCCTGGGTGAGGTTGTAGACGGTGCCGTCGTGGCCGCGGGCCACCACGATGTGGGGGTTGCGGGGCCGGGCGCGGAGGCGGTCGGCGATCTCGGCCAGGGTGGCAGCGATCTCGGCCCGGGTGGCGGGGTCGGCGTCGTTGGCCGACACCGCAGCCACGAGATCGCGGGTGCGCTCCACCAGCTCGTAGGCCTCAGCGCCGAAATCGTCGGGGTGAGGCAGGTCGCCGAGCAGCTCGGCCAGCCGATAGGCCGAGGCCGTGGTGGGGTGGTCTTGCTCAGCCATCGTCAGCCATCGCGCTGATCATTCTTCATCAGCCATTGGAATGCCGAAGCGCTCGATATAGCGGGCGAAGCGGGCCCGCACCTCGGTTCGGGCGAGCCCCAGGTCTTCGAACTCATAGCGGTGCTCGCCGTGGCGGCCCGGCGGGGTGGCGGCAACGTGAGCGGCCATGGCGGCTTCTGCCGCCGGGGAGAGCGCCATGTCGAGCTGGGCGTACACCGACTGGGCCGCGGCCATCTTCGCGGTGCTCACCAGCTGGTGGGGAACCTCGGCGGTGCGGTCGGCCGGCAGCCGGCCGGAGTCGATGAGGTCGATGAGGGCGTCGAGGCTGCGGCTGTAGAGCTCGAGGTGGTATCGGCCGATGGCGGCGAAATCCACCCGGTCGGAATGGGCCCAGCGCATGGTGGCGATGAGACTGGTCACCGAGGGCAAGATGGCAGCGGGGTCGCGATGGGTGATCACAAAGCGGGCGTCATGGAACACCTCGAGCAGAGCGGGCAGGCCTTGGAGATGGGCAGGCGATTTGAGCACCCAGCGTCGGGCGGGCATGCGCCGTTGCAAGATCTGAAGCACTTTGCGATAGGTGCGGTAGGCGGGGCGGAGATCGGCGGTGTCGTACCAGGCCTGGTAGGCGGGGACGTGGGTGCGGCTGATCATCTCCTCGGAGCGGAACTCCAAAGACATGGCCGACAGGCACTCCTTGTACATGCGCCCGGAGTACTCGTGGATGGCCAGCATCCCGCTGGCCACCGTCTGGGGCATGACCAGCTCGGCGCCGGCCAGGGCGATGCGGGGGTCGGCGGCCCGGACATCGGGATCGGGATGGGGCGGGGGCACCGGGCGCAGCAGCTCCCAGCCCTCCGGCGCCCGATGGGCGGGATCCTGCGCGAGCAACCCGTGCATGACGGTGGTGCCGGTGCGGGGGGCGCCGATCACGAAGACCAGCTGGCTGATGGGCTCGTCCAGGGTGCCGGGATCGGCGGCCAGATAGTCGTTGATCTGGATGCGGACCTCCAACAGCCGCAGGATCATCCGCCTCGACATCCACCGGCCCATGAGGTTGAGATCGGCCTCGTGCTCCAGCCCGTGGCAGAACAAGGTGAGGGGCTCGATGAAGTCGTCGTCGCCCAATGCGGTCCGATCATCGGGGCGCCGGCCTTGGCTGACCAGCGCCTCAGCCATCAACAAGTCGGGATCGAACGGACGACGGGCCCCGTCGACCACCGGTCCGGCATCGCCCCGGTTGACCGCAGCAACCCAGTCGGGCCGGGGATCAGGGGTCCAGCTCATCGCAGCAGAAGCGGGACACCATGACCTAGAACAGTACGCTCGGGCGATGCTTGAAGGACAGGTTGTGATTCTCACCGGGGCGTCAAAGGGCATCGGTCGGGGCATTGCCGAGCACCTGGTGGCCGAGGGCGTCAAGCTGACGGTGACCAGCCGCAAGCCCGAGAGGATCGAGGCCACCGCGGCCGAGCTGCGAGACCGGGGCGGCGATGTGCTGGCGGTGGCGGGGTCGGTGGGCGACCGGAACCACGCCGGAGAGGCGGTTGCCCGCACGGTGGAGCGGTGGGGCACAGTGGACGGCCTGGTGGCCAACGCCCAGTCGTTTCGCCCGACCATGCCGCTGCTGGAGGTGGGCGAATCGGACATGGACCTGCTGCTCGACACCGGCCCCAAGGGCACCCTGTGGCTGATGCAGGCGGTTCACCCCCACATGGCGGCCAAGGGTCGGGGCCGCATCATCACCTTCGGCACCAACATGGGGATCACCGGCGGGCCGGGCTACGGGCCCTACGGCGCGGCCAAGGAGGCCATCCGCTCGCTGACGCGCACCGCGGCCCGGGAGTGGGGTCGCGACGGCATCACCGTGAACTGCGTGAATCCGGCCTCAGTGGCCCATCGAGCACCGCCCGACGGCGACTCCGACCGTCTGGCCTCCTATCGAGCCCTGTTCGACAATCACCCCCTGGGGCGAGACGGAGATCCGGTGGACGACATCGCCCCGGTCGTCGGGTTTCTGCTGTCGGATGCCAGCCAATACGTCACCGGGGAGACGTTTCAGGTGGATGGCGGCGGCTTGATGCGCCCCTGAGCAACGCCAAGTGCCGGCGTTGCCCGGGCCCGGACCCGGCTATGTCCTGAACCGGTGGCGAAGGTGGGCTTGGCGGGCCGAGAGGTCGGCGGCGTGGTCGGCGGTAGTAGCGGCAGGATGGTCGGGGGGGAGTGCGGCAGCCACATCGGCCAGCGCCACCACTTCGGTGGTGGGGGACATGGCCTGGTCGCCGGTGGGCCAGAACCAGCGCAGGGTACACAGGCCGTTGCGGCGGCGGGCGTTGTCGAGCCAGTTGGCTACACCGGGGTCGGCGCCGCACACCACATAACGCACCTTGCCATCGGAGGAGACGGCGGTTTGGGTCTGGTTCCGACAAGAAATGTGGGCGTAGGCATCGACCAGCTCGAACGTGCCCAGCATGTAGAGCTGGGCCCCCCAGTAGTGGGCCTCGGGCACTTCGGCGGTCACGATCAGCGCCTCATCGGGGGCCAAGTCCCAGAAACAGAACTCGTAGCGGGCCATAGACAGGCCCTTGGACACCTCGAGGGTGCGGTTGGTGAAAGTGTTGTCGATGCGCTCGGCCCGGTTCATCACCATGTAGGCGTTCCACCGCTCGATGGAGTCGGTCATCTGCATCATGGCCCGGTGCACCCGAGCAGCGAAGGTCGGCCCGTCGAGCATCGGGGCGGGTTCGGGGTCGAGGCATTCGATGGTGAAGAAGGCGGGCTCGTCTGCGGTCCAATCGAAGTAATACTCCCGGATGGAGGCCGACAGCACTCCCTCGGGAACGGCCATCGCACCGGGTTCGTCGCCGCCCAGCAGGATCTCGAAATCGTCGTGACGCCCGAGCCCGAGGTCGTGGGCGGAGACCGCGGCTTTGGTGCCCCAGACGTCGTTGTGCATGAACCCGGCCCGCAGCGCCAAAATGAAATCGTCGCAGCCGTGCATGTTGCCCGCGATTCGGTAGCGGCGACCGGGCTCGATGCGGGCGTGGCGGTACACGTTGTCGGCGTTGGGGCCGCCCCACTGGGTGATCAGGTCGTTCTGACGGCTGAACATCGGGCGGGCAGGGTCGGCGTGGAGCACCTCCCAGCCCAGAAACGCCACTGCGTTGTCGGCCAAGTGCTCGAGCATCTCCAGCTCGGCGCCATCATCGGTAGGATAGGGCGCCGCGACCACTTCTCGCCCCATCCGCTCGAGCAGGGCACACCACGCCTCCCAGGCCTCGCCCGCCGTGGTGGTATCACTCCTGTCGGCGGTCATGCGCCAAGGCCGGCCAAAAACGGCTCCACCGCGGACAAAAAGCCGAGGGTGTTCTGGCCGTGGACGTTGTGGCTGCAATCGGGCACCGTCACGAGTCGGCCGTCGGGCAGCGCCTCCGCGAACCGCTCGGCTGCTTCAGCGGTGAGCACTGCCGAGTCTGCTCCCCGCACCAGCAGCACCGGCTGGACGATGCGCGCCGCGTCTTCGAGGGCGAAGCGATCACCGGCTCGGCGGTGTTCGGCCCCGTGGGCCAGCCGGGGGCCGTGATCCACCTTGGAGATATAGGTGCCGTCCACCCGGCGGAGGAGGTTGTACTTCACGGTTCGCTCGATGTGCTCCCGGCTGCGGTAGGGGTCGTACTGCTGCACCGCGGCCACGAAGTCGTCGAGGTCTTTGAACTCCCGGTTCTCGGTGATGAAGGCGCGGATCACCTGGGTGCCCAACTCGGAGATCTCGGGGCCGATGTCCACCAGCACGATGGCCTTGGCCAGATCGGGATGCACGAGGGTGAGCCGCATGGTGTTCATGCCGCCCATGGAATGCCCCATCACGATGGGATCGGCCACCCCCAGCGCCTCGCAGAAAGCGGCGGCGTCGGCGGCCATGGCCCCGGAGGAGTAGTCGGCGTCGCGGGCCCACTCACTGTCGCCATGACCCCGTTGGTCGAGGGCCAAGACGTGGTAGCGGTCGGCGAGAGCCAGACTGACCAGGTCCCAGGAGTGGCACGACTGGTTGCCGCCGTGCAGCAGCAGCACGGTCGGGTTTTCGGCGCGGCCCCACTCCAGGAAGTGGAAGCGGTGATGGCGGGCCACGATGTTGCGGGACACATAGGCAATGTTCGAGCCGTGGGCGACGCCGAGGTCGGCGGCGCTGGTGCACAGGCTCTCGAACTCGGCGGTGACCGTCATGTCCAGGGATGAACGTCGC
>JAPOSH010000215.1 GCA_026709815.1 bacterium
CACCATGTCGGCCACCGCGCCCACCCCGTCGGGGTCGGGGGCCGCGCCCGGCGGCAGAGGCTCGTCGGGCACGGTGGCGGCGCCCTCGGCGAACAGCGCGTCCATTGGGTAGTCCACGAACACCGGGCCCCGATGGGGGGTCATGGCGTCTCGCACCGCCCGGTAGGTGGCGGCGGCCAGATCGTCGCCTGGGCTCGCGGTGAGGGACCGCTTGGTGACCGGGGCCAGGATGGGAACGTGGTCCAGCTCTTGGAGCGAGCCCGAGCCCCAGCGGGCCTGCGGGGCCCGGCCCCCCAGCACCACCAGCGGCGCGCCGTTCAACCAGGCAGTGGTGACGGCGCTTACCGAGTTGGTCACCCCGGGGCCGGCGGTGACCGCGGCCACCCCCGGGCGGCGGGTCAGCTTGGCCACAGCCTCGGCCGCGAACACCGCGGTCTGCTCGTGGCGCACGTCGTAGAGCGCCACCTCGCCCCCGTTCACCGCGGCGTCGTACAGCGGGAAGATGTGGCCGCCCGACAGGGTGAAAAGCTCCCGCACACCGAAGGGGATCAGCGCGGCCAGCACCTGATCGCCCCCGTGGCCAGTCACCCGGTTGCCCGACATTCGCCTCACCGTAATCTTTGTCGAGCCTCGCCGGGCCAATAGCCTTGACCGAATGGCTCCGATGGCCGCCCCCGCCGTTCGCCCGGGCCCCCAGCCGACCCCTCGCCCCAAGAAGCCCGAGAGTGGCTAAGCGAAACGGGCCGTCCTCCACCGAGACCGCAACGCTCGCCCCGCGAAGCTGGCGAACAGCGGAGCGGCAACTCGCCCGCCGGGTGTTCAGCATCGTCTCGCGAGTGGCCATCAGCTTGGCTTTGCTCGCGCTGTTGATCCGCTGGCTGCCCTCCTTCGACGCCGACGAGCTGTGGCCCGACTTCAACTCGGCCACCCCCTTCTGGCTCATCGGCGCTTTGGTGCTGACCGTCCTCGGCAACATGGCGGCCACCGCCCGCTGGCACGAGGTGGCCTCTGCTCTCGGGCTGCGGGTGAAGTTCAGGCGGATGTTCTCGCACTACATGGCAGGCATGTTCGTCTCCAACTTCGTGCCCACCACCGTGGGCGGCGACGTGCTGCGGATGTCGCGCCTGTCCAACGACACCGGCGATGGCCCCCACAGCTTCGCCTCGGTGCTGCTGGAGCGGCTCAGCGGCTGGATCGTGCTGCCGGTGTTCACCCTGTTGGGCCTGGCCCTCGACGAGGAGCTGCGGGGCCTGGGCGCGCCCACCCGAGTGGCGGCCAGCACCGCCGGGCTCACCCTGCTGGCGCTAGGCCTGATTCTGCTGTTGGTGGGCAACCAGCGGTTCGGCCGCGTGGTCAGCCGGCGCAACGGGTGGGTCCGCTTCGTGAACGGGCTGCACACCGGCATCGAAGAGCTGCGGGCCAAACCCGGCGGCGCCGGGCGGGTGCTGCTCACCGCCTTCGCCTACCAGGCCGTCATGCTGGCCGCCGCGGGGTGCGCGGCCAAGGTGGTGGGGATCGACGGGTTGGGGCCGGCCGAGCTGATGGCGTTCATCCCGGCGGTGCTCACCATCCAAGTGCTGCCCATCGCCTTGGGCGGGCTCGGGCTGCGGGAGGGCGCGCTGGTGCTATTCCTGCACGACTTGGGGGTCATCGAGGAGCGGGCCATCGCCATGGGCCTGCTGCTGTACTTCCTCACCGTGGCCGGCAGCCTGATGGGGCTGCCCGCCCTGGTCTTCGGCGGCCGCTATTGGCAGCGGGCCTCGCGCTCCCGGCATGCCCGCTGACCCCGCCCGTCACCCGGAGCGATGACGCTGGCGGCGCGGCGGACAGGCGCGAAAGCCAAAACGCGCCCTCGGCCCCGCTGGTATCTGGAACTGGCTGTCATCGGCGTCTTCTACGGCGTCTACTCCGGGGTGCGCAACCAATTCGGCTCCGCCGCGGTGGAACCGGCCGAAGCACAGGCCAACGCCGAGCTGGTGATCGGCTGGGAGCGCAGCATCGGGCTGTACTTCGAGCGCGGCCTCCAAGACCTGTTCATCGACTGGGTGCCGTTCATCCAGTTCTGGAACCTGTTCTACGGCCTCTTCCACTTCGCGGTCACCGCCTTCGCCCTGATCTGGCTGTATTGGCGCTTCCCCCGGCACTACCCGTTCTGGCGCACCACCGGGCTGTTCACCACCGGCTCGGCTCTGGCGGGGTTCGCGCTGTTCCCGCTGATGCCCCCCCGGCTGCTGTCGGCGGGCGGGGACTACGGGGGCGACCTGGCCGACACCGGCTACGTGGACACCGTCCACGATCTGGGCGGGCTGTGGTCGTTCACCTCGGGCGCGGCCGAGCAGATCTCCAACCAGTACGCCGCCATGCCCAGCCTGCACTTCGCCTGGGCCATGTGGTGCTTCCTGGCGCTGCGCCAGCACCTGGCCCGGCCGGTTGCGAAGTGGGCCCTCGCCGCTTACCCCTGGCTCACGCTGTTCGCCATCGTGGTGACCGCCAACCACTATTGGATCGACGCTGCAGGCGGACTGGGCGCGCTGGGGCTGGGCGGGGCGGGGGCCTGGGGCTACCACCGCTGGCGAAACCGCGGGTAGCCTTGACCGCCGAGCCCAATTGGAGAGACGTGGACGCCGACCACCTTCAGAAGATCACCTGCCCAGCCGACCTTCGCCGCCTCGGAGAAGAGGAATTGGCCGAGCTGGCCCAGGAGATCCGCGAGTTCATCGTTGAGGCGGTGAACACCACCGGAGGTCACCTGGGCTCCAATTTGGGCGTAGTGGAGCTCACGCTGGCCCTCCACCGGGTGTTCGACTCGCCCCGGGACATCATCTTGTGGGACACCGGCCACCAGGCCTATGTGCACAAGATGCTCACCGGCCGCACCGACCAGTTCAAGACGCTGCGCCAGCCCGGCGGCCTGTCGGGCTACCCGAGCCGGGAAGAGTCCCCCCACGACTGGATCGAGAACAGCCACGCCTCCACCGTGCTGAGCTACGCCCACGGCCTCGCCACCGCTCAGCAGGCCGCCGGCGGCGAACAGCGCCGGGTCGTCGCAGTGGTGGGCGACGGCTCTTTGACCGGAGGGGTGGCCTTCGAGGGGCTCAACAACATCGGGCACTCGGGCTGCAACGTGACCATCGTGCTCAACGACAACGGGCGGTCGTATGCCCCCACCGTCTCCCGGCTGTCGGAGAGCCTCCTGCGGGTGCGAATGGACCCCCGCTATGTCCGCACCGACAACCAGGTTCGCAAAGTGCTTCAGAGCATCCCCTGGGTGGGCGACCTAGCCGGCCGCACCGTGGGGGCCGCCAAGGCCGCGGTGCGGGAGATGGTGGAGCCCCGCACGTTCTTCGACGAACTGGGCATCCACTACTTCGGCCCGTTCGACGGCCACGACCTCGGCAAGCTGGAGCGGGTGCTCAAACGGGTGTCACACCTGGAGGGGCCCTGTTTGGTGCATGTGCTCACCCAGAAGGGCCGGGGATACGCCCCGGCGGAGAACGACCCGGTCAAGAACATGCACGACACGTCGTACGCCAAGCCGGGGAGCTACACCGAGGCGTTCACCAACGCGCTGATCAAAGAAGCCGAGTCCCGCCCCGAGCTGGTGGCCATCACCGCGGCCATGCCCGACTCCACTGGGCTGCTGCCGTTCGCCGAGCGGTTCCCCGAGAGGTGCTTCGACGTGGGCATCGCCGAGCAGCACGCGGTTACCGCCGCTGCGGGCATGGCCATGGGCGGGCTCCGGCCGGTGGTGGCCGTCTATTCCACGTTCCTGACCCGGGCCATCGACCAGGTGAACCTGGACGTGGGGCTGCACCGCCAGCCGGTGGTGTTCTGCCTGGACCGGGCGGGCATCACCGGCGACGACGGGCCGTCGCACCACGGCGTGCTCGACATGGTGCTGCTCACCAAGATCCCCGGCATGACCGTACTGGCCCCGTCGTCTTATCAGGAGCTCCAGCAGATGCTCCACGACGCCTTGGAGGTGACTACCGGCCCGGTGGCCATCCGCTGGGCCAAAACCGCGGCCCCGTCGGTGCCCGAAGACCAAGTGGGCTTCGGGCTGCGGGGACGCAGAGTGCGGGCGGGCGCGGATGTGTGCCTGCTGTCGGTGGGCAAGATGCTGGCCGACGCCGAAGAGGCCGCCGCCCTGCTGGAGGCCGACGGGGTGTCGGCCACCGTCTGGGATGTGCGCAGCGTGAAGCCCTTGGACCCGGACATGCTGGCCGACGCCGCCCGCCACCGGGTGGTGGTGACCGTGGAGGACGGCTGGGTGGAGGGCGGCGCGGGCAGTTCGATGGCCCATCACCTAGCCCACTCCGGTCGTGAGGGGCCTTTGCCCGCCATCCGGGTGCTCGGGGTGCCCAACGAGTACATCGCCCAGGGCAAGCCCGACCAAATCCTGGCTGAGTGCGGTCTCGACGCCGCTGGCATCGCGGCAACCGCCCGCGAGGCGCTTAGCGCTTGACAACCTGGTTGAGGACTTCCTTCACCTCCTGGCCGTAGGCGGCCAGCTTGGCCGGACCGATGCCTGAAATGGCCCGCAGTCCGGCATCGGTGGTGGGGCGGCGGGTGGCCAGCTCGACGAGGGTGGCATTGCTGAACACCAAATAGGCGGGCACATCGTCGGCCCGGCTGCGCTCTAGACGCCAGGCTTTCAGGGCTTCGAACGCCGCGGCCCCCGCGGGGTCGGAAGGGGGCTGGAGGTTGCGGCGCTTCGAGCGCTCGGCCGCAACAGCGGGCTTCGTCGGCGATCTGGCGCCGACCGCGACAGGAGGGGTGAGCAAGCCGGTCTTGGCCTTCGGCGCCGGTTCGGGAGGGGGCTGGTAGCGGGTGGTCAGCTCGGCTTTGAAATCGGTGGGCGGGTCGCCGCAAATGAGGGTGACCGACTCTGAGCACCTGGTGACGGCCACGTGAAACACCCGCCGCTCCTCCTCGAGGTCGCCGGCCAAGCGATGGGGCATCAGCCCCTTCGATGCCTCGTAGACGATCACATGGGGCCATTCCCGTCCCTTCACCCGGTGGACGGTGGCCAACTGGATGCCAACGCCCGCGCCTTCACCCTCGAACCCATCCGACAGGCGTTGGGCCAGCCACCGCCGGAAATCGGCCGGGTCGGGATGCAGATGGGCCACCGAGATGAGAGCCCGCAGATCGTCGCCGTGGGCCGAGCGGTCCACGGAGCGGCGGGATGCGTCCAACCGGGTGTCCAAGCTGCCGCCGAGGCCCATCTCGTCGCGCACCGCCTCCAACAGCGACCGGGTGGTGGCCTCACCGCTCGCCTTCTCGAACCTCGACCGCAGCATTTCCACATCGTCGGCGAACTCCCTCACTTTCTTGGAAGACCGCTCGTCTCTGATCCTGCCGGCTAAGGCCTTGATCTGCGCGGTGCTCTGCTGCTCGGCGATCCACTCGATCGCTCGGGGGGAGATGCCCCGGGGCGGGCGGCGGGCCGCATCCGACAGCGCGGGGGACGGCAGGGCGCGCTCAGGGGCGGTGGCGATGTCGAGCCAGGCCAGGGCGGCGGCCACGCCGGTGCGCTCCAAGAACCGGCGGCCCACCGGTCGACTCGACGGCACTCCCATGTCGCCCAGCACGATCTGGGGGACCAGCAGGGTGCTGTTCACCCTGGTCAAAACAGCGATCTCAGAGGGCTGGGCCCCGCGCTCAAGCAGCAACTCCATGGTGCGGCGCAACTCCGGCGCGGGATCGGAAGCCGTCTTGACGCTGATCGCTGCACCCCTGCTGCTGCTTTCCAGACGAGGCCGGGTGGGTGCGGCGGTGATCTGTTTGTCGATGCGGCGGCGATTGTGGCTGAGGAGGTTCGAAGCCGCGTCCACCACCTCAGGCGGACAGCGGTAGTTGACGTGCAGCTCGTGGCGCTGGGCACCGGGAAAGTGCCTCTCGTATTCGATCAGCCATTCGGGAGAGGCGCCCGAATAGCCGTAGATGGTCTGGTCGTCGTCGCCCACCCCGAACACGTCGGCGCGCGGTCCGGCCAGCAGCCGAACCAATAGCAGGTGGGCTGGCGTGAGGTCTTGGAACTCGTCCACCAGCAAGATGCCGCAAGCTCGGCGGGCCGCGGCTCGGGCCGGAGGATCATTCAGCAAGATGTCGATGGCTCGGATGATCTGCTGGTCGAAGTCCACCAGGGCGCGCTCCGCGAGGCGATCGGCATATTGGGGTGCGATCACCGAGAAGTCGGGCACGTCAGGATGGAAGTCGCGCTCCACGTCAACGGGGTTGCGCAAACCCAGGCGTGATGCGCCCAGCGCCTCAATCCAGGGGGCGATCTGGTCGGTCATGGCCTTCCGCTTGCGGACCACCATGCCGCTCAGCAGATCCCGCACCTCCCGCTCATCCACCACTTCCACCCGACCATGGTCTCGGGGGCGGGCGAACGGCCCGGCGCCGTTGCAGATGGCCAGCGCCAGGCTGTTCAACGTCCGCACCTCCAAACCGGGCAAGTCGGCGGTGCGCTCCTGCATCTCGGCCCGGGCCCGCACGTTGAACGCCACCAGGCACACGGCTCGGGGGTCCACGCCCAGGTCGCGCACCAGGTAGCGGGCCCGCTCAGTAAGCACCCTGGTCTTGCCCGACCCGGCCGGGGCCACGATGCAGGCGGCCCCGCCCCGATGGCCGACCGCGGCCCGCTGATCGTCGGCCAGGTCGGCCTGCGGGGACGCTGCGGTGAGCGCGGCCAGGCTGCCGACGGCCAGATTCACCGCCGGAACTACCCCGACGCAGCTGGCATCGAGTTCCTCAGGCGCGATCGCCCCAAGCGGGCCGCCGTCGCACCACACCGGCCCGGCATCGGTCACCACGTCGCCGGGCTCGTCGGGCTCGGCCCGCCGGGCGCCCAAGGCGAACGCCCGCTCTGTGGGCTCGAACCGAGGGCGCTCAAGGTCGCGCCAATCCACGGTGTTGGAGACCAGCAGATGGTGCAGCACCTCGTCGGGCATGGTCAGACCCGGCTTGAGCTCCCACCATGGGACACGCATCACCGGCTCGGCCGGCGGCAGCTCACCGTCGAGTTCGATCACCACCGGCGTGCGCGCCACCCAAGCCGCCCTGAGCTCCCGGCCCAACTCGGTGCCCACCGGCCCGGTCGGCACCAAAAGCCGCCGGCAGCCCTCCCACGCCTCCGGCGTAGGCTGCCCAACCTTGACCAGCACGCTCCTGCCGAGCGCAGCCAGCCCTCTCATGACATCCCGTTATTATTTGAAAGACACGATGAAAACGCCCAGACATCAGGGCTCGGCACCAGTGGGTAGCACACGAACCGTGCCTGGATCAATCCAAGGCAACCTGAAGGTTCGAAATGAAACGCTGGAACTACTTCCTCACGCGTAGCTTGGGTCAAAGTAAGACTCCACTACTCGCTCTACTTCAGCTATCTTCTGTTTCTTTAACGCTTCAATAGGAGATAATCCATTCAGAGCTGGATCGCTTGTTCGATACCATCGACCAATATCTTTTTCATCGATGATTGTACGGAGGAGTCGAGTTATTTCCAGTACACGATCTATCCGCGAATACTTGCTTCTATTAAGCCGAACTTTTCCATGAAGAATGTCTCTTAGGTCATTAACTTCAATCCCTACGACAACAGATACCTCAGCAAACTTCATATCTTCTAGCCAAGCTGTAAGTATTCTGAGAGCTGTCGGCCAATGTCTATATTGCTCATTAGTCGGTCGAGTGATACGATCTATAGTATCAATAAACTCTTTTAAATCAATGAGCAGTTGAGGATCAAGATTGCGGTCTGTCGCATCCTGCGGTTTGAATGGAAATACCTCTTTTTCGATCACAGGTTGAGTGCGTGTTGATTCAAAAGGCCAACTAGGAGCAAAATCAACAATAGTCATATAGCAACCTCCAAACGTGGAACCGGATCCAAGTAGTCATACAGTGATCCCGCTATACTCTAATGAAAGAAACCAGTCATTGCATCTGAATAATATTTCAGAAGAGAACCCAATGAAGCACCTGGACGTATCTGCATTGATTTTGTCGTCCAATAATCTAAATCAAGTAAATAAATACGACCATCATCTGGCTCCATGCCATGGCGAATTGTCAATACGCCTCCTTCATCATCTTCAAGATGAAGTTCTGAATACTCTCTTCCATAAGTTCCAGGCATATCTTTGACTCCTACAAGCCCCAATAGATCTCCCCTTAACAACTCTCTCCAATCTTCAGGGGCTTCCACGCGTGGATGTTCAAAACGATTGATTTTACGTAAACCTATTCGCTTTGAACGACCAGGGTTTAGAGTCCGCTCAAGCACTGAAATTATATTTGAGAGCCGGTCGCTGAACTCCCCAAAATGGCTATAGGAGCTGACTCCTAAAGCCACAAAATCTACTGCTAACGATACTTGCCACAGTTCATCGCTGTCACGCAGCCGCCAGACAGGTGCCCTGTTTGGACTTCAGTATGTGTCGAAGACATAGAGATTTGTGCCTCTTGATCTATATAAAACTCTGGATAGTCGCGACGAAGTGCTTCATGGAACCCAGACACTCCTGCCTGATCCATCAGAGCAAGGATGGGCGAAAACCGAATCTGACAGAGCACCTGTGTGAGCGGGGCACGGCCAAAGACCACATCAGGGTGCTTCGGGAATGACAGCGTCATAGCCAGCTGCCACGACTCAACATGGGCTCAGTCTGCCCCACGGTCAACCCCGAATGGGAGACCGTGTTCAGGTGCGGGCGAAGTAGGGGTTGTCGCCGGCTTCGTGGTCGGTGGCGTCCACCACGTCGGTGATCTCGGGGATGGCCTCAGTGATCATCACGGTGATGCCCTCCCGAAGGGTGGCCGCGCTCATTGCGCAGCCCTGGCAGCCGCCGCCCATGGTGATGTAGGCGGTGTGGCCCTCAACGCCCAAAAGGTTGGCGAAGCCGCCGTGGGAGGCCAGCGACGGGTTGATGTGCTGGTCGAGCAGCTGCTGGAGCTGCTCGGGAATGGTGCCGGAGAGATCGAGGTCGGCGCCTTCAAGAAGATCGGGCTTGTTGGGGTTGCGGATCACCAGCCCACCCTGCATGGGGTTGTTGGGCAAGTCCAGGGCGGCGCCGGTGAGCGCCTCCACCGACTCTTCGGGGATCATCACCGTGAGGCCGCCGGCGGTGATGTGGCGGTGGCCCTCGGCGCAGTCGGCCACCTCCTCGAACGCCAGATCGTAGGTGTAGTCGGCGCCGCTGACCCCGGTGATCTCGATGCGCAGGCCGAGGGCTTCGGGGTCGTCCTCGTTGGACCGGATGTCGAGCACCTTGTCGATGGCTGCTTCGGTGACCTCGAACAGTTGGACTTCCACAGTTTCGCTCACGGCCCCCACCCTACCTGAGCCTCAGGCAAAAGCCTGCGCCCAGCACGTCTGCCCGGCGCACGGCCCGAGGTGTCACCCGCGGCGGACGCGTCCGCTCAGCGAGCGGAAGGCCAGAGTTTGGGCCAAAAGGCCAACCGCGCTTATAGCAAGCAGCGCCCGGCCCAGCGCCCAGCCGTCCCAGCCCACGAACAGCGAGCGCATCCCCTCCAAGGCGTAGGTCATGGGATTGAACCAGGTGATGGCGGCCATCCAGTCGGTCATCACGTCGCGGCTCACCCAGGCGGTGGTGAGGAACATGAAGGGGAAGAACAGCAGGAAGCTGGAGTTAACCGCGCCGGGGTTTCCGGTGCGCAGCGCGATGGCGTAGGGGAAGCCGGTGTAGGCCAGACCCCACAGCGCGCCGAGGAGCACGAACACCAAAAGCCCCAGAAAGCCGGTGGCGCCGAAGCTCACGCCGATGGCGAAACCCAGCGCGATCACCGGCACCGCCAGCACGATGAACAGCGTCATATCGGCCAGCAGCAGGCCCAGCAGCAGGGCGTAGCGGTTGACGGGGGTCATGAGCAGTCGGTCGAAGTAGCCCCCGGAGATGTCGATCACCAGCGAGTTGGCCCGAGACATGCCGGTCACCGCGGTCATGATGGCCACCGGAAGCTGGAAGGCCTTGTAGTCCAGGCCGGAGGCAAAGCCTCCGGCTAGGTTCTGGATGGCCCCTATGGTGACCAGCAGGAAGAACAGCGGCACCAGCATGGCCGGGATGATCGACTCCAAATCTCGGGGCAAAAGGCGAAGCGCCCGGCTGGACACCGAGGCCAGATCGCCGAAGAACCCCGACGGTCGGGCTCTCACCGTTTCGGCGGCGGCCAACCCGGACAGGGTGGCGTCACTCATTCCTCCACCTCGATTCGAGCGCCGGTGAGCTCCAAGAACACGTCGTCGAGCGTGGTGGGGTGGATCGACAGCTCTCTCACCTCTATCCCCGCCTCCGACAAGGCCACCGCCACCGGGCTGATCACCGACGCCCCGTCGCCGGTGGCCGCGCTGACTTCGTTGCCGTACACCTCGGTCTGGCTGATTCCGGGCACCGCCGCGACGGCCCGCTCTGCGGCTTCGGCGTCGCCGGCCACTCGCACCACAACCACATCAGAGCCCACTGCGCGCTTCAGCTCATCGGGCGTGCCCTCGGCGGCCAGTCGCCCTTGGCTCAAGATGCCCACCCGGTGGGTGAGCGCGTCGGCCTCCTCCAAATACTGGGTGGTCAAGAAGATGGTCATGCCCAAATCTCGGTTGAGAAGGCGAATCTGATCCCACACCACCGCCCGGCTGATGGGATCGAGGCCGGTGGTGGGCTCGTCCAGAAAGAGCACCTCGGGGTTGTGCATCAGCGCGGCGGCCAAATCCAGGCGGCGCTTCATTCCCCCCGAGTAGGTGGACACCCGGCGGTCTATGGCGTCCATCTCCAACAAGGGGGACAACTCCTCGATGCGTTTGGCGATGGCGCTGCGCTCCAAGCCGTAGTAGCGGCCTTGCAGCATCAGCGTCTCCCGGCCGGTGAGCTTGCCATCGAGAGCGGCGTCTTGGAGAGCCACTCCGATGCTGAGCCGAACCCGCTCGCTCTCAGAGACAACGTCGTAGCCTGCGACCGCAGCCGAACCCGCGGTCAGCGACGCCAGGGTGCACAGCATCCGCACCGCGGTGGACTTGCCCGCGCCGTTGGGCCCCAAGAACCCGTATACCTCCCCTTGGCCCACCTCGAGGTCCAGCGAGTCCACCGCCACGACATCGCCGTAGGTGCGGCGCAAGCCGCGGGCGAGGATCGCTGCTGGCACGACTGATAATGCTACCGGCGGCCTCTGCGGTAGTCTCATTTCCCATGTACGAAGGATCGTGTCCATCGGTCAGCTATGAGCTGACCGGCGACGTCGCCGTGGTCCGCTTGGACGACGGAAAGGTGAACGTCTTGAACCACGAAGCGCTCGAAGCGATGCACCTCTGCCTAGACCAGGCCGAAAAGGAGGCCAAAGCCGTCGTCATGATCGGCCGAGCGGGCAAGTTCTCGGCGGGGTTCGACCTTAAGGTGCTGCGATCCGGGCCGGAGGCGGCCGGCAGCTTG
>JAPOSH010000194.1 GCA_026709815.1 bacterium
CACTCCCTACTCCACCCTGCGGCTGGCCGAGCTGCTCCAAGACGTGCTGCCGCCGGGGGTGTTCAACGTGGTGTGCGGCCAGGGTCAAGCCGCGGGCGTGCCGCTGGTGCAGCACCCCGATGTGGCCATGGTCTCGCTCACCGGATCGGTGGCCGCGGGCAAATCGGTGGCCCAAGAGGCGTCCGATTCGCTCAAGCGGGTCCATCTCGAACTGGGCGGGAAGGCGCCGGTCATCGTTTTCGACGACGCCAATGTCGAGGCGGTGGTGGCCAATCTGCGCGACAACAGCTTCTACAACACCGGCCAGGACTGCACCGCCCCTTGCCGGGTGATCGCCGGGGCCAAGGTGCACGACGATTTCGTGGCGCAGCTCACCGATGCCGCAGGGTCGGTGGTCACCGGCGACCCCACCGACGCCGACACCGAGATGGGGCCGCTGGTATCTGACGTCCAGCTGGACCGGGTGTCAGGGTATGTAGAGCGGGCGGCCGACGCCGGCGCCGAGATAACCACCGGGGGGGCGCGGCGCCAAAGCGATGGCTACTTCTACCAGCCCTCGGTGGTGGTCGGGGTGGATCAAGCGTCGGAGATCGTGCAGCGTGAGGTGTTCGGGCCGGTTATCACCGTGCAGGCGGTGCCCGACGAGGAGACCGCGCTGGCCTGGGCCAACGACTGCGACTACGGGCTGGCGGCCAGCGTGTGGACCAACGATGTGGGCCGGGCCATGCGCATGGCCAAGGGACTCCAGTTCGGCACGGTGTGGGTGAACGATCACATCCCGATCATCTCGGAGATGCCCCACGGCGGTTTCAAGCAGTCGGGCTACGGCAAGGACATGTCTCTTTACGCCCTTGACCACTACACCGAGCTCAAGCACGTCATGGTGAAGCACTGAGTTCGGCCCCGGCCCAGCAGCTGGCGGCTTTGAGGCGATAGGCCGAGAGAGGTGGCAGCTGGGAGCTGGGCCCCTGAGGCGCTGGCTGCGGCCAAGCCCGCGGTCTTCTGGTCGGACCGCGGCGATGCGCCGGCGCCGGCGCCGGCGTTGGCCGGAGACGTCGAAGCCGACTTGACGGTGATCGGCGGCGGATTTTCCGGGCTTTGGGCCGCGCTGCAAGCGATGGAGGATCGACCAGGGCTGCGGGTGATCGTTCTGGAGGCGGAGCAATGCGGTTTCGGGGCCAGCTCTCGAAACGGCGGATTCTGCGACTCGTCGCTGACCCACGGGCTGGCCAACGGCATCTCCCATTGGCCCGACGAGATCGAAACGCTGGTTCGGCTGGGGAGGGAGAACCTGGCCGGGTTGGCCGCCAGCCTGGCCAGGTTCGGAATCGACGCCGACTACCGTCCCAGCACCGAGATCGGTGTGGCCACCGAGTCGTGGCACATGGACGCTCTGGCCGAGGACCTCCGACAACACCGGGCCTACGGAGCAGACGTCGACCTGCTCGACGCCGGCCAAATGCAGGCCCGGGTGTACTCACCCGCCTACATCGGCGGCATGATCCGCCGCAACGACATGGCCCTGGTGGACCCGGCCCGGCTGGGGTGGGGGCTGCGGGCCGCGGTTGAGGCGCTAGGAGGGGTGGTGTGCGATCACTCTCGGGCCGTTTCGGTGGCGCGCCAGGGCAATCGGGTCGTGGTTCGCACTCCGGCCGGGCGGGTTCGGGCCGATCATGCGGTGATGGCTGTCAACGCCTACCCGGGGCCGGTCCGGCGTCCTCGCCGCTACTTGGTCCCGGTGTACGACCACGTGCTGATGACCGAGCCGCTGTCGGCCGGGCAACTGGCCTCCGTGGGATGGGCTGAGCGCGAAGCCATGAGCGATGTGTCGAACCTCTTCCACTACTACCGGCTGTCGGCCGATGATCGGATTCTGTGGGGCGGCTACGACGCCACCTACCATTTCAACAACGGGGTGGCCCACCGCTACGACCAGAGCGAGACCACCCATCGGCGACTGGCCGAGCACTTTTTTCAGACATTCCCCCAGCTCGAGGGGCTTTCGTTCAGCCATCGCTGGGGTGGCCCGATCGGCACCACCACCCGATTCTCGGCGGCCTGGGGCACCGCTCTCAAAGGGCGGCTGGCGTGGGTTGCGGGCTATACCGGCCTCGGGGTGGGGGCCAGCCGGTTCGGGGCCCGAGTGGCGCTGGATTTGGTTTACGGCCGCCGAACCGAGCGCACCGAGCTCCAGATGGTGCGCAAGCCCCCGGTGCCGTTCCCCCCGGAGCCGGCCCGCTGGGCCGGCATCCAGCTCACCCGCAAAGCCCTCCAGCGGTCCGACCGGCGCGGGGGCAAGCGGGGCGCCTGGCTGAGCCTGCTCGACCGATTCGGCGTTGGCTTCGACTCGTGAGCCGTTCCTATGACCGCTTGTCGTTCTGGCACGACACGTGCCCGGGCCCGCTTGAGCCCCGGCTGCCGCTGAGCGGCGATGCCGATGTGGACGTGGCCATCGTGGGCGGCGGGTACACCGGTTTGTGGACCGCCTACTATCTGCTGTCCATCGACCCTGCCCTGCGGGTGATGGTTATCGAGCGCGACATCGTGGGCTTCGGGGCGTCGGGCCGCAACGGGGGCTGGTGCGTGGGGGAGCTGGCCGCCGGGCCCGCTCGCCACGAGGCCGTCGCCGGCAACGATGGCGCCCGCCGGTTCCTCTGGGAGCTGCACGGCGCGGTCGACGAGGTGGGGCGGGTGGCCGCACGCGAGGGCATCGACTGCCACTTCGCCAAAGGCGGCGCCGTGCGTCTGGCCCGCAATCAGGCCCACCTCGCCCGCCAGCGCGAGGAGGTTGAGCTTTTCTGCGGCTTGTACGGGCTGACCGAGGACGACATGAGGATGCTCAGCGCCGATGAGGCTCGAAGCCATTTGGCGGCGACCGGCGTGGCGGGCGGCATGTTCTTCGCCCACGTCGCGGCCCTCCACCCGGCCCGGCTGGTCCGAGGGCTCGGCGCCGCCGTCGAGCGCTTGGGCGGGGTGGTCGTCGAGGGCACGACGGCAATCGCCATTGAGCCCGGCCGCGTTGTGACCGACCGGGGAATCGTCACCGCCGAGGTGGCGGTGCGGGCCCTCGAGGGCTACACCGCCACGCTGGCGGGACACCGCCGTTGTCTGGCCCCGCTGTACTCGCTCATGGTGGCCACCGAGCCCATCGACGACACGCTCTGGGAGAGCATCGGATTGGCCCGCCGGCAGACCTTCACCGATGGCCGGCACATGGTCGTCTACGGCCAGCGGACCGCCGATGGCCGGATCGCGTTCGGCGGACGGGGCGCTCCCTACAACTTCGGCTCCCGGATTGCCGGCGCGGTGGAGCAGCGGTCGCGCACCCACGACCGCATCGCCAAGACGCTGATCGAGCTTCTGCCCATGCTCTCGGATGTGGCCATCACCCACCGCTGGGGCGGTGTTCTGGGCGTGCCCCGCGATTGGTTCCCGTCGGTCGGCTTCGACCGCGAAAGCGGCATGGCCTGGGGCGGCGGCTATGTCGGCGAGGGGGTGGCCGCCGCCAACCTGGCCGGGCGGACCCTGGCTGAGTTGATCACCGGCACCGACTCGCCCCGGGTCGAGTTGCCCTGGGTGGGGCACCAGTCGCGGCGCTGGGAACCTGAGCCGCTGCGGTGGCTGGGCATCAACGGGGCGCTGAGGGTCATGGCCATCGCCGACCGATCAGAGGCGATCACCCAAAGAAGATCCCGGCTGGCACAGCTCATGGCGCGGGTGCTGAGCTAGCTCACTGCTCTGTTTGGCCGCCGAGGGCCAGGCGGAAGGTCTCCGCGGCCACGGCCAAGATTTCTTGGCGGTCGGCTTCCAGGATGAAGCCGCCGGCGATGGCCTCCTCCAAAGAGGCTTCGAAGGCGGCCAGGTAATCTTCGGCGCCCCGCGGGTAGAGTCCGGCGATGGTCGCAGGTTCGAGGGGCTCGGTGGTCCCCATCAAAAAGGCGAACGCATCGCCCCGCTGGCCTTCGCCCGAGAGCACTCTGATGGGCGCATCCACCCAGGGGTTGCGGATTCCCCCCACCGCGTTGCCCAGTTCATCGCGCGCCAAGGCGGTGCCGTCTTCGCCCAATTCCAAACGAGGGGCCACCGGGGGAGGCTCGCCGGGCTCGCCGGGCCCCGCCCAACCGGTGAGGTGCTCCAAGGCGGCCTGGGCCACATAGTGCTGATGCGGGGCCGAGTTGATGGGCTTTTCTGTCGTCGTGATCCCGAATTCCTGGATCGGCTCCAGCAATCGGGCCAATTCCGAGGCTTCGAGCTGGCCGCCGTCGGCCCGTGAGGCCACCAGCAGGTAGGTGTCGGCATGGGAGGCGCCGGGCAGCTCCCACAGCCGGACGCGGTCGCTGTCGAGCTGCCCGATGGCCGCGTTGCGCAGAACGGTCACGTCGGTCTCGCTGCTCAGCAAAAGCACCGGCACCCGGGCGTCGGCTCGGATCGGCTCCGGGCAGTGCGCGGCTGCGTCGTAGTGCTCGTCGCGCACCCGGGGCCCGAAGACGCCGTCGAGCCTCCCCCGGGTTCCGGGCCGGCCGTGGAGCAGGAAGCCGTCGAACGTCCTGGCCAGCGGATCGATGGCATTGATGTAGGTGGCCAGAAACGCCGCTGATTGCGACTCGCCTGTCGCCAGCAGCTGTTCGGCGAGCAGGTCGCCCAGCAGCGGCGATGTGCGCTGGCGCAAGGCTTGGCCCACTTGGTTGAACACGTCGAAGCTGAAGGCGTCTCCGGGGTGGGAGAGATGCCCGTAGCGCTGCGGCCTGTACCGCTTCAGGTGGACGCCCTCGGCGATGCCGCCGCCGTCGATGCCGGCCTTTTGGGCCGTGACCCCCACCCAGGCGTCGCCCCGGCGGATGATGTGACGGTGCAGATAGTCCCATTCGGGGGCGGTGTCGGTGCCGCTGGAGACGTTGAGCCATTCCACTACCACTGTTCCGCTGAACACCGCCGCCGTCGGGCATCGCACGAGCACCCGGGTGGCAAATGGCGCCGATTGGGCTGGCTCGGCTGCGATCGGCCCGTCGTGGCGGCGCCGGCCAACCGCCCGGTACGCCAGCGCCTGGCCCCGGGCTTCGAACTCGGCTTCCCGGTAACCCAGTGTTTCGAGGTCGAAGTGGCGGGGGATCAGCACGGGCGGGATCCCAGCAAGCTCCTCGAAGGTGATTGCGGGCGGCGTGGCCGTGGGTGCTCTGGTCATGTCCCGATGACCGCCATGCCCAGAGACCTTGCTGCTTGCGCCTGCCGAGCGTCGAACGTGATCAACGTGGTAGCCGGCCCGGCACGGCTGGCAGCGGCGAGGTGCAGCGAGTCCAAGGACCGGCACAAGGTCTGCTCGGCGATTCGGGCCGCCTCATTGCATGTCACCGCGTCCAGGCCGACGAGGGCGAATGAATCCAGATCGGCCAGGAACTGCCGCTTGGCCCTTCCAGCAGCGGCGGAGTCGAGCAACCTACACAGGTTTCGCCGAACTTCTATCTCGGCCAGCCTCGAGGTAACCAGCACGGGATCGCTGTTCAGCAGATGCTCGGCCACCTCTGAGTCATGCTCGGCGATGTAGCGCTTCATAAGCGCGCTCGAATCCACATACAAGGTCATCCGCGATCCTCGTGAAGAACGTCGAGCACCGACTGGCGGGCCACAAACCGCTCAATCGGAGCAAGCCCTGCTCGTTTCGGGGGCTCTATCCAGCCTTCTTCGATGCCACGCGCCACCGCTGAGAAGCCCGCCAGCGGGGCCAGCTGGGCGACGGGACGGCCGCGATCGGTCACGATCACCACCTCGCCCGCCGCGGCCCGCCCGATGTATTCCGACAGCTTGGCCTTCAACTCGCGAACGCCGACATCCATGTGGTCATATTATTCGACTTAAGTGACTACATCAATGCCGTATCAATGCCGTCTTTGTTTCCGCGCCTTGCGCCGTGGCGTTTAGGATTGCCGCCCAACGTCGGGTCTCGTCGTCGGCCTGATGAGCACCAGGAGCCACATGACCGACCAGACCCAGGAAGACTCCGATCAGCAGCCGCTTTACCGCCAGCAGGCCTATCAGCAGCGCGGCCGCGTGGCCCCCATCGACGGCATTTTGCGGGTCAGCGCTCCTCGAGAGTGGCTGATGCTGATCATCTTGGCCGCGGTCGTTGCTGCCGTGATCGCCTGGAGCGTGCTGGGCCGCTTGGAGTCGGGCATCAGCGCGGCGTGCGCGCTGCGAGCCGCAGGTGAGCGCCATGTGGTCGCCGCCCCGGCTTCAGGGGTCGTCACCGAGGTTTTGGTTGAGCCCGGCCGGCAGGTGAGTGCTGGCGATCCGCTGGTGCGCGTGGCGGCACCCGAGATCAGCTTGGCCGCCGAGGTGGCCGAGGCTCGCGCCGCGGCGGTGGTCGCGCAGCATCCCGGCAGCCCTGAAGCCGCTGGCGCGGCCGCCGAGGCGGAGGTGCTGCGAGCAGCCGAAGCGGCGGGAACACTGGTGTTGAGCCCGGCCAGTGGCGTGCTGGCGCCGTTGGTCGTATCAGCCGGCACCGCGGTGGACCCGGGCTCGGCGGTGGCCGAGGTGCTGCGCTTCGGCGCCGGTCCGCCAACGGTTGTCCTGGCGGTTGACTCCTCCGCGGCGGCGCGCACCGCTCCGTCGGCCGCGGTGAGCGTGGTCATCACCTCGGCGGGCGAGACGGAAGTCATCGGCGCCGATGCCCGCTTGAGCGGGGCAAGCCCCGGACAGGTTCCAGAGCAGCTGTCCGGTTCCGGCGCATTCAGCGCCGCCGGCGCTCTGCTCGCGGCCGAGTTCGACGATCCGCCGGCAGCGTTGGGAGCGTTGGCTCGGCAATCCGAAACGGCGTATGCCTGCGAGGCGCGCATTGTCACCGACTCCCGGCGCCCGATCCAGATGCTGATCGGCCGCGGCTGAGGAACCAGCCCACGATGCGCACGAGCCCAGGGTTGCGCCGCCGCCGCACCCCCGTCATCCCTCAGATGCACGCCACCGAATGCGGTGCCGCCTGTCTGGGCATCCTCCTCGCCCATCACGGGCGACACGTCTCCACCGAGGAGCTGCGGGTGGCATGTCGGGTGACCCGGGACGGCGCCAGCGCCTCAGACATCGTGGCAGCCGGTCGAGCCTACGGGCTGACCCTGACCGGCTGGCGCATGGAAGCCGACGCCTTGAGCGATCTAGAAGGTCCGGCCATCTTGTTCTGGGAGTTCAACCATTTCGTCGTGCTGGAAGGAATCCGGGGCGGGCGCTACTACCTGAACGATCCGGCCAACGGACGCCGCTCGGTCAGCGCGCAGACCATAGATCGGGCTTTCACCGGCGTGGTGCTGCGGGCCGAGCGCAGCGATTCGTTCGTGTCCACAGGGCGCCCGCCGGGAATCTTCCGCAAGCTGTGGCCCTGGCTGGCGCCGGCCAAGAGCGCGCTGGCGTTCTCGGTGCTGGCCGGTTTGCTGGCCGCGGTGCCAGTGGCTGCGCTGCCAGTGTTGCTCGGCTTGTTCGTGGACCGGGTTCTGGGCGGATCGGAGCCAGGATGGGGGGCGCCGCTGGCATGGGCGCTGGCCATCTCGGGCGCAGTCATGTATCTGCTGGTGTGGCTTCAGCAGTACATGTTCCGCAAGATGGCCGTGCGGCTGGCGGTGAGCGGGGCCCAAGGGTTCCTGGGCCGCATGTTCCGGCTCCCGCCGCAGTTCTTTGAGCACCGGTTTGCCGGTGATCTCACCTCTCGGGTGCATCTCGTGGACGCAGTGGCGGTCGGCGCGTCCACCGGAGCGGCATGGCTCGTGATCGAGCTCTTCGCCAGCCTCGTCCTGCTGGGCGTGATGTTCGCGTTCGATCCGCTGCTCGCCGCGCTCATCGGGGCCGCGGCGGCGGCGAACATCGGGCTCATGGCGATGCTCAGCCGGATGCGGGCCGACACCGAGCGTCAGTTCCGCCACGAGCAGGCCACGATGCTGGGCATCGAGGCCGCCGGGTTGCGCGACATGGAGATGATCCGCGCCACTGCCGGCGAAGGCGATTTCTTCGTGCGCTGGAGCGGCCAGCAGGCCCGCGAGGTCGCGGCGCGCCAGAGATTCTCGGCGGCCGGCTACGTCATCGGCGCTCTTCCCAGGCTGTTCTCGATGATCGGCGCGATCATCGTGCTCGGCGTCGGCGGGTGGCAGGTTGCACAGGCAGAGCTCAGCGCGGGCGAGCTGATCGCCTTCTACACCCTGGCCGGGGCCTTTTTGGTGCCGATAGGGAGGTTTGTGCAGTTCGCCGACTCATTCATGGTTCTCGACGCCGATTTGCAGCGGGTGCAAGACGTGCTCGACGCACCGGAGGACCGCCAAGCAGCTCCTGTGACGCCAGAAGCGGGCCAACAGACCAGATCAAACCCAGACTTCAGCCCTTCGCCAAAGGTGGCGACCTTTGCCGGCAGGCTGCGGCTGGCGGGAAGCCTGGAGCTGCGCGACGTGACGTTCGGCTTCAACCAAGACCGTTCTCCGCTGATCTGCGGGCTCAGCATCACCATTCAAGCAGGACAGCGGGTGGCCTTCGTGGGTCTCACCGGGTCGGGCAAGTCCACCCTTTTGCGGCTCATCAGCGGCGAGCTGGCCCCCGACAGCGGGGTGATCCTCTTCGACGGCGCGCCGCGCGCCGATATCCCCCCGGAGGTGTTCGCCAACTCCTTGTCATCGGTTGACCAGCAGATTCACCTGTTCGCGGCCTCGGTGCGCGACAACCTCACAATGTGGAACGCGGCGGTGCAAGACGAGCAGATGATCGAAGCGGCCCGAGACGCCCGCATTCACGACGAGATCATGGGCCGTGCCGGCGGATACGACTCGATGGTGGCCGAAGGAGGCCGAAACTTCAGCGGCGGCCAGAGACAGCGGCTTGAGATCGCGAGGGCGCTGACCAAAAACCCGTCGATCCTGCTGGCCGATGAGGCCACCAGCACCCTTGACGCGGTGACGGAGCGGGAAATCGACGACGGACTACGACGGCGCGGCCTGACCTGCGTGATCGTGGCCCACCGGCTCGCCACGATACGAGACTGCGACGAGATCGTCGTGCTTGATCGCGGCCAGGCCGCCCAGCAGGGCGCCCACGACGAACTGCTCGAGGACCGCGACGGGCTCTATCGCCAGCTCGTGGAGGCGCAGTGACAGCATCGGGGCCGCACGCCGGTGATGGGAATCAGCCCGACAATACGGCCACCGCTGCGCTCGCCCGGTTCGCCGCCGACCATGGCGAGCCGGTTCGTGCCGCTGCGAACACGCCGATGCTGCTGCGCGATGCCGCAAGCGTGTGGTTTGTGGCCCAGGGAGCGCTGGATGTCTTCTGCTCAGAGCACAACGAGGGCCCAGCGGGGAAGACCCAAGTGGCGGCAGCCGCCAAGCATTTGCTCCGGGCCGGCGAAGGCCGACTGGTTTTCGGCCTGCCCGATCTCGACGGCCCGCTCACCGTGGTGGCCAAGGGCCTAGCCGACACCCGGCTGTTCCGGTTGGACGCATCCGCGCTGGACACGGCCGAGGGCCGCGACCCGGCCGGGAACACGGATCTGAAAGCTGAAGCGGCCCGACAGGCCGCAGCATGGGTGAGCGACATCGCCCGCGCCGTGGCCGCTGACATCGAGCTCCATCCTCGCATCTCCGTCCTGATGACGTCTGACGCAACAGACACGGCCCCAGAGTCCCACGACACCGGAGCCCAGGTGCGGGCGCTCACAGTTCCCGAAGACAGCGTTCTCGGAGCCCGCCAGTCCGAGTTGGTATGGCTCTCGGCCGCGGCGGGCGAGAGCGCCGCCGCGCTTCGGTACTTCGGCACCGAGTCGCTGCCGCATCTTGCCGCCGACGCCCCTCGCTGGGTGCCGCTCACGTCGCACAGCTGGGTCACGGTTGCCAAACCCAGCCGCAGCGGAGAACATCCCAGTCCGCCACCACAGACCGACAGCACCTCGCCCGGCGCAGAGGACTCTTCAGGGCTTCGCATCTTGGCCGCATCGCAGATCGGGCACGGCGAATTGCTCGGTGCATTGGCCGACTTCCACCGGTTGGCCTTCGGCGCCGAAGCCCTCAACCGGAGGCTTTTGCTTGCCGACGAGGTCAACGCCCAGACCGCGCTCTCAACTCATCGGCGTTTGGCCCGAGAGCGCGCCCAGACGCTGCTCGGGTCGCTCGGGGGGCCTGATGAAAACGCGGCGGCGCACGGATCGGCGCTGCTCGCGGCGCTGGAGCGGATTGGCCGCCACAGCGGCATTGAGTTCCGCGAACCGCGCCTTGCCGTGACGGCGCCGCCGGCCACGCTGGAGCAGGTGATCGAAGCGTCAGGGCTGCGGGCCAGGCAGGTGAGCCTTACCCCAGAGGACCGGTGGTGGCATACCGACAGCGGCGCCATGCTGGCGTATCGCCGCGACGGCGAAGAGCCCGTTGCCCTGCTGCCGTCGCTTCGCGGCTATCGGGCCGTGGGCGCCGACGGCGGCACAGAACGCGTGACCGCGTCGTCCGCAGCCGCTTACTCGGATCGCGCATGGACCATTTACCCGAAGCTGGCCGACGACCGAAGGGCGACGGCGCGCGATCTGCTTCGACTGTCGCGCCACGGCACCGTCGCCGACCTCACGCGCTTCGCGGCGGCAGGTTTGGTGGCAGCGCTGTTCACTCAAGCCCCTGCCATCGCCTTGGGCATGCTGGCCGACTGGGCGCTGCCGTTCGCCCGAGGCGGTGCGCTGGCTCAGATACTCGTGGCGCTGGCCGTGGTGACCGTTGCCGCCACGGCGCTGACCGTGTTCGGGGGCATGATGCTGCTCCGCCTCGAGGCGCGCGTGGGGGCGCGCCTCAGCGCTGCGGCGTGGGATCGCTTGCTGGCTTTGCCGCTGCCGTTCTTCCGGGACATCATCGCCGGCGAGCTGGCCGTGCGCATGGGCACCTTTCAGCGATTGCGCGACCTGGTCTCGGGGGTGGTGGCCAACGTGCTGGCATCGATGATCTTCCTTCTGCCCACGCTCGGGGTGCTGTTCTTCTACGATCCTGTGCTGGCGGCCGTGGCGGTGCTGATGTCGGCGGTCGCGCTCGCCGTCATCGTCGGCTTCGGA
>JAPOSH010000060.1 GCA_026709815.1 bacterium
GGCGAGCCGCCGATGAGTTGCGGCCGGTCAGCTTCGAGCGGGATTTCACCGAGATGGCCGCCGGCTCGGTGCTGGTCTGTTTCGGCCGCACCCGGGTGCTGTGCACCGCATCGGTTGATCCCGGCGTCCCCCGGTGGATGAAGGGCCGGGGAACGGGCTGGGTCACGGCCGAGTACTCGATGCTTCCGGGCTCATCGCCCGAGCGGGTCAACCGGGAGGCAGCTCGGGGCCGCCAATCGGGTCGGACCCAGGAGATCCAGCGTTTGATCGGCCGCTCGCTGCGGGCGGTGACCGATGCCGCCAAATTGGGTGAGCGCCAGGTGGTCTGCGACTGTGATGTGCTCCAAGCTGATGGCGGCACTCGCACCGCCGCCATCAGCGGCGCCTACGTCGCGCTGCACGACGCCTTCAGCCGGTTGCTGATCGGAGGGGAGATTGAGCAGCACCCGATCATCGAGGCTTGCGCCGCGGTATCTGTGGGGGTCATCGACGGGGTGCCGTCGCTTGATCTGCCCTACGAGGAGGACGTGTCTGCCGAGGTGGACATGAACGTGGTCATGACCGAATCAGGCCGTTTCGTGGAGGTGCAGGGCACAGCCGAGGGCCAGCCGTTCCACCGGGATCGCCTCGATGCGATGTTGGACTTGGCCGGCGCGGGGATCGCCCAGATCATCATGCGGCAGAATCAGCTGCTGGCCGACCCGCCGCCGCCTCGTTGAGCTTGACGTCGGATCACCGGCTTCGACTGGTGGCGGCCACCGCCAATCCTCACAAGCTGATGGAGATCGCAGCCATTTTGGGGTCGGCGGTTGAGCTGTTGCCCCGGCCTGCCGACCTGGGCGAGGTGGTCGAAGACGGCGAGACGCTGGAGTCCAACGCCCGGCTGAAGGCGGTCTCGGTTTGCGAGCACACCGGTCAGGCGGCAGTGGCCGACGACACCGGGCTGGAGGTGACCGCTCTCGGGGGTCTGCCCGGGGTGAAATCGGCCCGCTATGCCGGCGAGCATGCCGAAGACGCCGATAACCGCCGCAAATTGCTGGCCGAGCTTGAAGACGCCGCCGACCGGTCGGCCCGCTTTCGCACCGTGGCGGTGGTGGCCTTCCCCGACGGACGCGAGTTGCTGGCCGAGGGCACGAGAACTGGGATCATCGCCGTCGCCCCCCGAGGGCGCGGAGGCTTCGGCTACGACCCGGTGTTCGTCCCAGACGGGGGAGGCGGGCGGACGTTCGCCGAGATGCCGCCCGACGAGAAGAACGCCGTCTCCCACCGGGGCCGGGCATTTCGGGCGTTGGCCGCTCAGCTGGGCCGGTAGCCTGTCAGCGCCGCGCCAGTGGCGGAACATGGCAGACGCGCAGGGTTTAGGTCCCTGTGGGCGCAAGCCCGTGTGGGTTCGAATCCCACCTGGCGCACCTGTGCATTTCCTGAATCCCGCCTGGCGCACAGCCCGCTCGGTCCGGTCGGGGAGCGACGCGTGGCGCGGGTGGCCGGTTGGGGGCTGCGGGCCGGTACGATTGCGGCCATGACCGAACCCGCGATGTTTGAGCCGGGCAGCCCTGAGCGCGGCGCTTTCGAGATCTACAACCGACTTTTGAAGAACCGCATCGTGTTCCTCGGAACCGATGTGAACGACGACATCGCCAACTACATCACCGCCCAGCTTCTCTACTTAGAGGGCGAGGACACCGAGAAGGACATCTGGCTCTACATCAACTCTCCCGGCGGGTCGGTCACCTCGGGCATGGCCATCTACGACACCATGCAGTTCATCACCCCCGACGTGGGAACCATCTGCATGGGGCTCGGCGCCTCAATGGGCCAGTTTCTGCTGTGCGCCGGTGCTCCCGGCAAGCGCTACGCCCTGCCCCACGCCCGGATCATGATGCACCAGCCCTCAGGCGGCGTTCGGGGCCAAGCCGCCGACATCGCCATCCAGGCCGAGCAGCACGCTTATGTGAAGTCGCTGCTGGCCGAGCGCATCGCCACCCACACCGGCCAGTCGGTGGAGCAGGTGGAGGCCGACTCAGACCGCGACCGCTGGTTTACTGCCGAGGAGGCCAAGCAATACGGCATCATCGACCATGTGATCGTCAAGCGCGGCGAGATGCTCTGAGGCAGCTCGGTGGTCGGCTAGCCCTGTACGTCCAACCGCACTTCGCCGGGAATCCTGTCGGGGTCGACCAAGACCACGGGGCTGCGCCAGTCCAGCGCGAGGCCGCAGTGCCTCAAGGAGTAGCGGCCCAACTCAGCGGCGGCCGCCCCGCCGGCTTCGAGCTGAGCGGGATCCAGCCCAGCGGCCTCTTGGGCGCTGAACACCCCGACGATGAGGTCTGCGGTGTCGACGATGACGGCCAGCGGCGATTCGATCTCCAGCGGCGCCACCCGTTGGATCGCCTCCAGCTCCTCTATCACCGCCTGTGCGCCGCCGGGATCTTCGGAGTAGTCGGCGTTCAGAGCGCCTTGCGGGCCGAACGCGGTCTCCAGACGCTGGCAGAAGGCTTCCAAGCTGGGCTGCTCGTCGCCTCCGCAGGCGCTGAGCGCCGCGGCGGTGAACGCCAAGGCCCCTAGTGCCAGCACTAGGGCGGTCACCACGGGCTGTCGCGTCATCGGATGGAAGGAGCGGCCTGTGGCGACGCGGCACGCCCGCTGCGTCCGCGTCGGCCGCCGGGTTGTTGCATGGTCAGGAACGAGCGGCCGCTTCTCGCAACCCCCCGATGGCGTGGTCGAACCCCAGCTCGTCGGAGAAGACCGCGCTGCCGGCCACGAATACTCTTGCCCCCGCGTCAGACGCCGCCCCGATGGTGTTTCGACCGATGCCGCCGTCCACCTCTATCTCCACGTCGTGGCCGCCGCCGTCGATCATGGCCCGCATCTCGGCCACTTTGGACTCCATCGCCGGGATGTAGGACTGGCCACCCCAACCGGGATTGACCGTCATCACCAGCACCAGGCGGCAGAGGTCCAGCACATGGGCCACGGCCGATGCCGGGGTGGCGGGGTTGAGGGCCACGCCGGCGTCCATCCCCAGCTCTCGGATGGCCCCCAGCGTGCGGTGCAGGTGGGGGCATGCCTCGGCGTGGACGGTGAGCAGCTCGCACCCGGCCTCGGCGTAGCGGTGAGCGAGCACATGGGGCTCCTCCACCATCAAATGGGCTTCGAAAGGCAGCGAGACCAAGGGCCGGATCGCGGCGATCACGTCAGGCCCGAAGGTGAGATTGGGAACGAACCGGCCGTCCATCACGTCCCAGTGGATCCGGTCGGCGCCGGCTTTCTCCAACCCGATGCACTCCTCGCCGAGACGGGCGAAATCGGCGGGCAGCACCGAAGGCGCGATCAAGACGTCTGAGGCCAGGGCTTCTTCGGCCATGGTCGGACCCTACCCCTTGCCGACCGAGGAATTGCGCACCCTTTGACCGCTGAGCTTCTGAATTGAGCAGCAGAGGCTTGACGCCGCCAATGTCGTACATAATGCTTGTGCTGTATGACAATGCTTAGCTTCCGAGTGCCCCCAGAGGAGGCGACTAGGGCCAAAGAGTGTGCGGCCGACCTCGGCGTTGCCCTCTCCGAGCTCTGCCGCGAGGCATTGCGCCGCCACATCAATGCCATACTGGCCGAGCGTGATGCCGGCATTTACGAAAAAATGCCGTTTGCTGAAGATGAACTGGCCTTGAATGCCGTTGAGCACTGGGGGCCGGAGGAAGATTGGTCAGACTGGGTTGGTGACGATGACGCAGCGGGGTGAGATCTGGTTTGCTCGAACTCCGAGCGGGGATCGTCCGGTTCTCGTGCTCACACGAGATCCGGTGGCCGCCCGCATCGGCGGTGTGGTCGTTGCCGAGTTGACCCGAACGATCCGGGGTACCGCCGCCGAACTGCATTTGTCCGCGGACGATGGGGTCCCCGTCGAATGCGTGGTCAATTTCGACAACATCCACACCACCCGACGCCAAGCATTTCGACGTCGGGTTGCCCAGCTCAGCCCCGCCCGCATGGAGGAGGCCTGTGAGGTGCTCAAAGCCGCCACTGGCTGCTAGCGGTGTGTCGAACGTTCAAGCAGGCATTGGTGAAGAGCTGGCGGTAGCCTGGCGGCGTGGACGAACTCGGTTATATCCCCTTCGACTGCGACAACCACTACTACGAGGCGGCTGACGCTTTCACCCGCCATGTAGACCCGGCCATGCAGCCCCGCTGCGTGCAGTGGGCTGAGGTGAACGGTCGCCGGTACCACCTGGTGGGCGGCAAGATCAGCCACGCGGTGGTGAACCCGACTTGGGATCCCATCGCCCTGCCCGGCGCCCTGCACAACTACTTCCGGGGCAACCCCGACGGAGGCAACATCGCCGACATGCTGCGCCAACGCGAGCCGCTGCCCCGCTATTACGTGGACGACCGCGACGCCCGGGTCGACAAGGTGCGCCAACAGGGCCTCCAGTCGGTGTGGCTCTTCCCCACGCTGGGCGTGCTTTATGAGGAGCTGATAAAGACCGACATCGAGGCGGTGTGCGCCCTGTTCGGCGGGTTTAACCGCTGGTTGGAGGAACAGTGGGGGTTCGCTTACCGCGACACCGTTTTCGCCGCCCCCTACATCCCGCTGGGCGACGTGGACTGGGCGTGTGCCGAACTGGAGCGGTGCCTCGACAAGGGGGCCCGCACCATCGTCATGCGCCCCGCGGCGGTATGGACGGCCCAGGGCTTCATGTCACCCGCCGATGAGCACTTCGACCCGTTCTGGGCCCGGGTGAACGAGGCGGGGATCTGCGCGGTGGTCCACGCCGGCGACAGCGGCTACACCACCCAGGGGTACGACGAGGACGGGTTCGCGTCATCGGGCATGGGCAGGCAGCGCAAGTACAAGCCCAGCATCAAAGCCTTCAACATCGAGCGGTCCGCCTACGACTACCTCATCACCCTGGCGCTGGAGAAGCTGTTCGAGCGGTTCGCAAACCTGCGCATCGCCTCAGTAGAGAACGGGTCGCAGTTCTTGGGAGACATGTTCCGCAAGCTGGAGCAGGCCACCCGCAAGAACGTGGGCTGGTTCAAAGAAGACCCCGGCGAGCTGTTCCGCCGGCAGGTATGGATCAACCCCTTCTGGGAGGACGATGTGGCCGAGGTGGTCCACTACATGGGGGCCGACCGGGTGATCTTCGGCAGCGACTGGCCCCACATCGAGGGCATGCCCCAGCCCCTCGACTACCTCGTGGAGCTCAAGGACAAGGGCTTCGACGACACCACAAAGAAGAAGATCCTCCTCGACAACGTCACCGAACTGAACCAACTCCAACCCGCCTGACCGCCTCCGAACCCGCGGCCTTCGAGCGCTCTTCGCCACGGCGCGGATCATCTCAGCCTGCCGGCAGATCGCTCAGCCACCGGTTGCCAACCCTTGCTAGCCGGTGGGGTCGAAGTGAGGGCGGTCGAGGCCATAGCGGGCAACGGCGTCTTTGGCCACCGACGGGTCGAGGCCGCCTTCGGCGGCTAAGGCGCTCAGCACGGCGGCGATCACGCTGTCGGCATCGGTCTCGAAGAACCGGCGCAAGGCTTCGCGGGTGTCGGAGCGGCCGAAGCCGTCGGTGCCCAGCGGGATGAACCGGCGGGGCACCCAGCGGGCGATCTGGTCGGGCACCATGGTCATGTAGTCGGTGACCGCTACCACCGGGCCGCGGCCGCCGGCCAGTCGCTGGGTCACCATCGGCACCCGGGGCGCCTCGCCGGGGTGCAGCCGGTTCCAGCGCTCCACGGCGAGCGCTTCTTCCCGCGCTGTCTTGAAGGAAGGGGCGCTGAGCAGGTCTACGCCGATGCTGTAGCGCTCGGCCAGCTCGGCCTGGGCGTCGCGGGCGGCTTGATGGGCGGTGCCCGAGAAGATGATCGAGGCCTGCTGGTCGGCGCCTTCCAGCGGATGGTTCCACTGGTACAGGCCTGACAGGATGTGCTCGTCGCTGATGAAGTCGGCCCGGCGGGGCTGGCGGTAGTTCTCGTTGTAGACGGTGATGTAGTAGAAGACGTCCTCGCCGCCTCCGTTGCCGTACATTCGGTGCAGCCCGGAGCGGACGATGGCTCCCAGCTCGTAGGCGAAGGCCGGATCGCAGGCGCAACAAGCCGGAACCGTGGATGCCAGCAGGAGGCTGTGGCCGTCCTGGTGCTGCAAGCCCTCGCCCAGCAGCGTGGTCCGCCCCGCGGTGGCGCCCATCAAAAAGCCCCGGGCCCGGGAGTCGGCGGCGGACCAGATCAGGTCGCCCACCCGCTGGAATCCGAACATGGAGTAGAAGGAGTAGAACGGCACCATCGGCACGCCCACGGTGGCATAGCTGGTGGCGGCCGCGGTCCACGAAGCCAGCGACCCCGCTTCGGTGATGCCCTCCTCGAGGAGTTGGCCGTCTTGTCCCTCGGCGTAGGACAACAGCAGATCGTGGTCCACCGGCTCGTACAGCTGGCCGTGGGAGGCGTAGATCTTGAACTCCCGGAACAGCGAGTCCATGCCGAAGGTGCGGGCCTCGTCGGGAACGATGGGCACCACTCGAGCCCCGAATTCCTCGTCGCGCATCATGTTGCGCAGCATCTGGGTGAACACCATGGTGGTGGACACCTCGCGCCCGCTGGAGCCCTCGTCGTAGTCGGAGAACAGCTTGTCGTCGGGCAGCTTGAGGGGTCGGCGGATGCTCACCACCCGGATGGGAAGCGGTCCGTCCAGCTCTCGGCGCCGAGCCATCAGGTACTGGTGCTCGGGGGAGTCCGGCGGCGGCTTGTAGTAGGGGGGATTGGCGTCGTCCTCGAGGGCCTCAGCGGGGATCTCCTCCTCGAGGTGCAGGCGGGAGCGCAGCACCATGAGCTGCTCTGTGGTCATCTTCTTGATCTGGTGGGTGGCATTGCGGGCCTCGAGCCCCTCGCCCAGCGTCCAGCCCTTGATGGTCTTGGCCAGGATCACCGTGGGCCGGTCGGTGGTCTCGGCGGCAGCCTTGTAAGCGGCGTGAAGCTTCAGGTAGTCGTGACCGCCCCGGGGCAGGTCCTCGAGCTGGCGGTCGCTCAGGTGAGCCGCCATCTTGCGCAGTCGGGGATCGGGTCCGAAGAAGTTCTCCCGGATGTAGGCGCCGGTCTCGGTGGCGTAGCGCTGGTACTCCCCGTCCACCGTGGACATCATCTTCTCCAGCAGCACGCCGTCCACGTCGGCGGCCAGCAACTCGTCCCAGCGCGACCCCCAGATCACCTTGATCACATTCCAGCCCGAGCCCCGGAAATTGCCTTCTAGCTCCTGGATGATCTTGCCGTTGCCCCGAACTGGACCGTCGAGGCGCTGAAGATTGCAGTTCACCACCCAGATGAGATTGCCCAGCTTGGCCCGTCCGGCCAGCGAGATCGCTCCCAGCGTCTCGGGCTCGTCGCACTCGCCGTCGCCCACGAAGCACCACACCTTGGAGTCGCTGGTGTCCTCGATGCGGCGATCGTGGAGATATCGGTAGAAGCGGGCATGGTAGATGGAGTTGATCGGCCCCAGCCCCATCGACACCGTCGGGTACTCCCAGAAGTCGGGCATCAGCCGGGGATGGGGGTAGCTGGACAGCCCGCGGCCGCCGATCTCCATGCGGAAGTTGTCCAGCTGCTCCTCGGTGAGACGGTTCTCGAGATAGGCCCGGGCGTAGATTCCGGGCGCGGCATGGCCCTGGATGTAGACGGCGTCGCCGGGCAGCCCGTCCTCTTTGCCTCGGAAGAAGTGGTTGAACCCCACCTCGTAGAGGGCGGCTGACGAGGCGAAGGTGGAAAGGTGGCCGCCGATGCCGTCGGCTCGCTTATTGGCTTTTACCACCATGACCGCGGCGTTCCATCGGATGAAAGCCCTGATGCGGCGTTCGATGTACTCGTCGCCGGGGAAGAAAGGCTGGTCGGCGGTGGGAATGGTGTTCACATACGGCGTCTGCACTGTGCCGGAGAGGCCGATTCCCAATTCGTCGGCCCGGTCGAGCAGCTGTCGCAGCAAATACCGTCCTCTCTGCCTCCCGGAGGCGCTGACCACCGCGTCAAGGCTGTCGAGCCACTCTCGGGTTTCCTCAGGATCGGTATCCGGCAGTTGGTGTGAGAAGTTCACGGCCACGGCACCATGCTTTCAACTCTTGGGCGGTCGTGCCACCATTGGCAGATGACAGATTTTGAGAAGCCGACAATCGTCTACACCGATGGCGCCTGCCGTGGGAACCCCGGACCGGGAGGCTGGGGCTGGGTGGTTCCCAACGGACTGTCGGATTCGGGAGGCGCCGTGCAGACCACCAACAACCGCATGGAGCTGAAGGCGGTATTGGAGGCGCTGTCGGCTTTGGAGGGCGCGGTAGAGGTGCATTGCGACTCGACCTATGTGGTCAACTGCTTCCGGGATCAGTGGTGGCAGGGCTGGATTCGCCGCAAGTGGAAGACTGCTGATGGCAAGGCGGTTTCCAATCAGGATTTGTGGATGTCGATCATCGAGCAGGTGCAGCGCCGACCGGTCGAGTTTCGCTGGGTGAAGGGCCATTCCGGGGATCGCTGGAACGACGAAGCCGATCGATTGGCCACCGAGGCGGCCGATGGCCAGGACATGGTGCAAGAGCAGTCCCTGTTTTGATCATGACCCGTTTTGGCTTTGATCCGTTTTGACTCTGGCTGATTCCGGCCCCGCGAGGTGCTGCCCGCTTACCGCAGCAGCTCTTTCAGAGCCGGGACCAGGTCGGGATGGCGGAACTCGAAGCCCGAATCGGTCAGCGCCTCGGGGATGGCACGGGTGCTGGAGAACAAGAGTCCGTCGGCGAGTTCTCGGCCCAGCAGGAGACGGGGGCCGAACCGGGGGACGGCCAAGACGGCGGGTCGGCGCAGCACCGAAGCCAGCATGCGGGCGAACTCCTGGTTGGTGACCGGATTCGGGGCGCACAGGTTCACCGGTCCGCTGAGGTCGGATTCCAGCAAGAAGGCCAGGGCCTTCACCTCGTCCTCCAGGGCGATCCACGGCCACCATTGCCGGCCGCGGCCCAATGGCCCTCCCAAACCCAGCTTGAACAAGGGCAGCATCCGGGCCAGAAACGGAGCGTTGTCGGCCACCACCAGCCCGGTTCGGGCCATCGCCACCCGGATTCCCGCGTTTTGGGCCTCTGCGGCGGCTGCCTCCCAGTCGGCCGCGAGGGAGGGCAAGAACCCGGTGCCGGAACCTGCTTGTTCGTTGAGCTCCTCGTCGCCCCGGTCTCCGTAGAAGCCGACGGCGGATCCAGCCACCAGCACCGCGGGAGGAGCGGCAGCCGCGCCCATGGCCTCCACCAGCAGCTCGGTCGCCGCCACCCGGCTCTGGTGCAGCTCGCGTTTGCGGCGCTCGTTCCAGCGGCGGTCGCCGATGCCCGCCCCGGCGAGGTTCACCACCCCGTCGATGCCGTCGAATGCGTCATCGTCGATCTCGCCGGTGGCCGGGCTCCAGAAGCGGGCGCCCTCAGCCCGGGATCCCGGGTCGCGCACCAGCCGGACCACCTGGTGGCCGACGGATTCCAGATGGCTGACCAGCGCCGTCCCGATCAGCCCTGATGCTCCGGCAACGACCACTCTCATGGGCCAAGTCTAGTGGTGCGTCGCGGGTTTTTGCGCCCTGCGCCGGGCGACGCGGATAGCGTAGAGCCATGTCTGAGTCTCAGCCCGAGCAGAGAACTCCTTTTGACCATCAGGAGCAAGAAGGCGCGAAGCCCCCGTCGCGGTCGTTTGCCGACGCGCTCCGGCAGGTCAACGCCCGAATGGTGCTGGGCGTGCTGGCCGCGGTGGCGCTGATCGTGTTCATCGCCCAGAACACCGGCGAAGCCCGGGTCAACTTCCTGGGATGGGACTGGGACCTGCCGCTGTTCCTTTTGCTGTTGATCACCATCGCTCTGAGCGTGGTGTGCACCGAGATCGCCAGCTGGTTCATGGGCCGCCGCAGTCGCAACCGCTGACCCTGCGATGAGCACTCGACGGCTCATCTTGCTGTCCCTTCTCTGCGGCGTGGCGATCTTGGTGGCCTTCGCAGTGCAGGCAGTGCTGATCCTGCGCTGATGCCCGGCCGACCGGAGGTGCCCCTCAGGCCGTCGGTATGCTGATCGCCATGAGCAACAACCACGAGTTGGTGGTGGTGGGCGGCGGCCCCGGCGGTTACGCCGCGGCGCTGTACGGTGCGGCTGCCGGTCTTGACGTCGCACTGGTGGAGAAGCAGAAACTCGGCGGAACCTGCTTGCACGCGGGCTGCATCCCCGCCAAAGAGCTGCTGGAAACCGCGTCGGTGTATCGGACCGTGGCCGGGGCCGAGCAGTTCGGCATCTCCACCGGCGCCCCCACGGTGGACATGGCTGCTGCCCAGACCCGGAAGCAGAAGATCGTGGCCCAGCTCCACGCCGGTGTCGGCAAGCTGTTGGAGGGACGCAAGGTAACGCTCATCGACGGTTGGGGCTCGCTGGGAGCGGACCGAACGGTATCGGTGTCGGGCGGGGAGTCGGGCGAGGCGGCGGTGACCGCCGACTACGTGATTCTGGCCACCGGCTCGGTGCCCCGGACGCTGGCCGGATTCGAGGTGGACGGCGAGCGGATCATGACCAGCGACGAGCTGCTGTCCATCACCGAGTTGCCCGAGCGGGCGGTGATCATCGGCGGCGGGGCCATCGGCTTGGAGTTCGCCTCTTTGCTGGCCGACCTGGGTTCGCAGGTGACGGTACTGGAGGCGCTGCCCCGAATCCTGATGGGCGCCGACGACGATGTGGTCAAGATGCTGGCCCGGGCGTTCAAGAAGCGCAAGATCGACATTCGCAGCGGCGTATCGGTGAGCGGCTGCCGCCTTGCCGGCGACGGCGTTGTTCTGGACATCGACGGCAGCGAACCCTTGTCTGCGGATGCGGTGGTGGTGTGTGTGGGGCGGCGGCCTTTCACCGACGGTCTCGGACTCGATGCCGCCGGGGTCGAGCTGGACGAGGAGGGCTACATCACGGTGGACGATTACTGCCAGACCGCCGTTTCAGGGGTGTAT
>JAPOSH010000147.1 GCA_026709815.1 bacterium
GAGTGTTCATCCCCAGACCCATGAAGAGCCGCATGGCGACATCGATGACCCCACCATGACACACCACCATCATGGTGGCGCCCGGATGCCCCTCCACCAGTTCGTAGAGCGCGTGGCCGGTCCGGTAGGAGAACGCGGCCAGGCTTTCTCCGCCCGGGGCCAGCGGCAGGTGGGGGTGGACGTCGCCGGTCCACTCGAACAGGTCGGCGAAATCCTCATAGCCGACACCGTCGGCCTCGCCGGGACGCCGCTCCACCAGATCGGGATGGGTGTGCACCGGCAAGCCGCCCAGCGGCGCCGACAACGCCTCGGCCGTCTCTGTAGCCCGGGGCAGGGTGCTGGCCCACAGCGCATCCACTTTGGGCTCATGGCCCTCCAGCCATCGCTCCCCTAGGGCCTGCGACTGGCGGCGGCCCAAAGGTGACAATCCGGTACACGCCCGATCGCCGCCGATGATCTGCTTGACGGTCGCCTCTGATTCGCCGTGGCGGATCAGAAGCAAGCGGGTTCGGTCACCGGAAGCCATTGCGGCTCCATCTTGTCATGTTGTTCCACGCCACCGGGCTTCGCGGGCGGCAACTTAATCAACCTGTGGCATCAATCTGTGGCCATGCGGGTCTAGCATGGGGGGTCTGGCATGGGGCAGAATCTCTGACGATGATGTGGGGGACGCTGGTTCTCATCGTGGCCTTTGCCGCCGGTGCGGTTCCCTTCTCCTATCTCGTGGCCCAGTCGCTGGCCAGAACCGACTTGCGCCAAGTGGGCACCGGCACGGTGTCGGGCACCGGTCTCTATCGGGTAACCGGTTTCATCCCCTTGGTGGTGGGCGGCTTGGGCGATGTGGGCAAGGGCGCCCTCGGTGCTCTCTTGGCTGGGGACCGCTGGCTGTTGATGGCGTTCGCCGGAGCGGTCTGCGTGATCGGCCACAACTGGTCGATGTTCCTCAACGGCGCCGGCGGCAGGGGCCTTTCGCCCGCTCTGGGCGCTTTCGCGGTGATCGCCTGGCCGGCGGCGCTCTTCTTGCTGGGCGGTCTCGCCCTGGGCCGCGTCTTGCGGCACACCGGACTCGTGGTGTTTATCACCCTGCCGGCGCTGCCCCCCTTCTTGCTTTTGGCGGCTGACGGTCAAGCCGCCATTGCCAGCACCATCATTATCATCCCCATGCTCGTCAAACGCGTGGTGGGCAACGAGCCGCTGCCCGCCCCCCACCGCTGGAAGGCCGCCGCCCACCGTCTGGTGTTCGACAACGACGGTTGGGCCACAGCATCTTCGTCCAACTCTTGAAGCTGACAAGACCGGCCCACCGAGCACCTTGAGCCTCCGCACCCAAGTCGACTTCCGTCGTCTTCTGGTCGGCCAAGGGGCATCCGCTCTCGGCGATTGGATGGGCACCTTCGCCCTCATGGCGCTGGTCGACCACTTGAGCGACTCAGCCGCCGCCGTGGGAGGCATCCTCGCCTTCCGGCTCATCCCCGCCGCGGTGGGGGGCACGCTGGCGGCCAAGCTGGTGAACCGCTGGGACCGGCGGCGCACCATGATCACAATGGACCTGCTCCGGGCGGGGATGATCGCCGTCGTGCCCTTCGTGCAGGAGCTCTGGTGGGTGTATCTCTGGGCGCTTGCGCTGGAGGCCCCCAGCGTGGTGTTCCTGGCGTCGCGGGACTCCTGCATCCCTGATCTGGTGGACGAGGCCGACCTGCCGCTGGCCAACGCCGCCATGATGGGGTCGTCCTACGGCAACATTCCGATCGGTGCGGGCCTGTTCGCCGCGTTTGCCGCCCTGCCGCTCGACGACGGCTGGCTGGGGTCGCACCCCTATGCCCTGGTGTTCTGGATCGACGCGCTCACCTTCGGGGTCTCCGCCTTCTTCATCGCCCGAGCCCTCGGCATTCGGGGCCGGGGCGCCCCTGCTGACGAGCCCCCGGAAAGTCCCGCGCCGCCCGCCGGCGGGCGCCCCGCCGGCCCGAGCCGATTGCGCGATGCGTGGTTGGTCCCGCTGGTTCGCAGGGTCCTGCCAGCCACAGCGGCCGCCGCAGTGGGGCTGGGAGCGCTGTTCTCGCTGGGCATCAAGCTGGTACAGGAGGAATTGCGGGCTTCCGACATCGAATACGGCGTGCTCATCGTGCTGTTCGGCGCCGGAGCGGGCATCGGCCTCGCCGTCGGCCACAAATCTCGGCATGTGGACCTGCTGGTGCTCACCCGGAGGGGAGCGCTGGTGATGGGCGCGCTGGTTGCGATGATGAGCCAGAGCCCGACAGTTTGGCTTGCTTTCCTCGGGGCAGTCGGTTTCGGGGCCGGGGCCACCGTGGCTTTGACCTCGGGCATGAGCGCGCTGCAGGCCCGGATTCCCGATGAAGGGGAGCGGGTGCTGGCCTTCTCGGCCTTCCATGTGGTGATACGCATCGGGCTCGGCGCCGCCGCGCTGGGCGCGGGGGCCATCGGCGACGGGCTGAACGGCGCCGGACTGCCCGGCACCCGGTCGGTGCTGTTGGCCTCCGGGCTGATCGTGCTGGCCTCGGCCGCAACCGTCCGACCGATCATCGACGTCGACCAGAGGGCTTGAATGGCTGTTCGCATCATCACCGACCACGCACGCGTGCCCGGCATCGACGTCGACCAGAGGGCTTGAATGGCTGTTCGCATCATCACCGACAGCACCGCGGCACTGCCCGCGGCGGTGCGCGAAGCCTGGAGCATTGCGGTTGTCCCCCTGGCCATCACCGTGGACGGCCGCACCGTGGCCGAAGGCGAGCTGCAAACCGGGGACATACTGGCCGCACGCACCCATTCGTCGGCCGGACCCTCGCCGGGAGCGTTCGCCGAGGCGATCAACGGCCACGACCAGGGCGACGGCGTGGTGGTGGTGACGGTGGCCTCCACCCTCAGCGTCACCCATCAGTCAGCGGTCTTGGCCGCCGAGTCCGTGCAATGCCCGATCGCCGTGGTGGACAGCCGCACCGCTGCGGGGGGCCAGGCGCTGGTGGCGGTGGCCGCGGCCCGAGCCGCACAAGCCGGGGCAAACCTCGGTGCAGTCGCGGCCCGAGCCGAACAGGTGGCCGGGAAGGTCAAACTCGTAGGGGCGCTGGGGAACCTCGACCAACTCATCCGCAGCGGCCGAGTGCCGGGCTTGGCCGGTCGAGCCGGCAACCTGATGGGACTGCGCCCCATGTTCGACATCCAAGATGGGGCCATCGGGCGCCTGCGCCCCGCCCTCAGCGACGAGGCCGCCCACCAGCGCATCCTCGGACTATGGCGGCGCACCCGCCCCTCGGGCGGCAATGCTCAACTGCACCTGGTCAGCCTCCACGCCGAAGCGCCCGAACGGGCAGCCAGCCTGCTCGAAGCGGTGACCGCCGAGGTGCAGCCCGCCGAGGGCTTCATCAGCCAATTCGGCCAAGCGATGATGATCAACTCCGGCACCGGCGTGCGGGGATTGGCCTGGTACTGGGACTAGTGGTGGGCGTAGGCCTCGGCTGCGCCCTCTCCAGCAGGAGTGCGGGTCAATATCTCGGCCCCGTCGCCGACGCACAGCAGCGTGTGCTCAAACTGGGCGCTGCGCCGCTGGTCGGCGGTCACCGCGGTCCACTCGTCGTCCCACAGATACAGATCGGGCGCGCCCAGGGTGAGCATGGGCTCAACCGAGAAGGTCATGTCGGTGGCCAGCGGCGTGGTGTGGCTGCGGTGGTAGTAGTGGGGGATTTGCAGGCCGGAATGGAACTCGGTGCCCACCCCGTGGCCGATGAAATCCCGCACCACCCCCAGCCGGTGGCGTCGGGCATGGGACTCGATGGCTTTGCCGATGGCGTTCACCGGCGCATCCGGCCGCACCGCGGCGATCCCCTGGTACATGGCGGTGCGGGTTTCTCTCACCAGCAGCCGGGAATGGTCGTCCACCTCGCCCACCTCGAACGTAACCGACGTGTCGCCGTGGACCCCGTTCGCATAGACGGTCACGTCGATGTTGACGATGTCGCCGTCGGCCAGCGCACGGCTGTCGGGGATGCCGTGGCAGATGACCTCGTTGACCGACGTGCATACCGACTTGGGATAGCCCCGGTAGTTGAGCGGGCTGGGGTAGGCCCCCCGGCGCACGATCTCGTCGTGAACCTGAGCGTCGATGCTGTCGGTGGTCACCCCAGGAGCTACCAATCTTCCGGCGAACAACAGCACCTCTGCGGCCAGCTGCCCCGCCCGGCGCATGGCCTCGATTTCTGAGGCGCTGCGAATCATCGACGAAATCGGCGGACCGGGGTCCCCGGTTCGGGCATAAGGGGGGCGCTGGATGTGGCTGGGCACCCGACGGCGGGGAGCGAGCAGCCCCGGCCTCACCGGCGGATCAGAAACCGGTGCCGCTTCAGCAGCGGCCCCCCGCGACCGCTTGCGCTTGGCCACCTCTTGCCGGGCCTACTTGCCGGTGAATTTCGCTCGGCCCGGGCCGCTCTCCAAGAAACTGGCCACGCCGATGTGGGCGTCCTCGGTGCCGAAACAGGCGGCGAACTCCTCGATCTCAACGCTCAGAGCCTCGTCCAGCGACAGCGCGAACCCATTGAGGATGGCTCGCTTGGCCATGGCGATGGCCGCCGGCGCCGAGCAGTACCCGGAGGCCAGCTTGACCGCCTCGTCGTACACCTCGTCGTCGGGGTGGACCGCCGAGGCCAGCCCGATGGCCACCGCCTCGTCGGCGTGCACATTGCGCCCGCTGTAGATCAGCTCCTTGGCCTTGGTGATGCCCACCAGACGGCTGAGCCTCTGAGTGCCGCCCCCGCCGGGGATGATGCCCAGTTTGATCTCGGGCTGGCCCAGAACCGCCCCCTCGCCCACGAGGCGGAACTCGGCCGCCATGGCCAGCTCGCACCCCCCGCCCAGCGCGTAGCCGTTGACCGCGCTTATCGTGATCTGGGGCAGCAGCTCCACCGCCCGAAACGCGGCATTGAACCTTCGGGCCAGGTCTCGCCCCTCTCCGACGCCCATGCCGGTGAACTCGCTGATGTCGGCGCCGGCGGCGAACACCCGAGGCCCGCCCCAGATCACCACGGCCCGCACATCGGTCATCTTCGACAACTCGTCGACCGACTGGTGCAACTCGGCCAAGACCTGAGCGTTGAGCGCATTGGCCTTGGGCCGGTCCAATCTCAAGGTCGCCACTCCGGGGGCGGCGCCGGTTTCTATGCTGACGAATTCACCCATGTCCATGCTCTTTTCCGTGTTTCAGTTCACCCATGTCCATGCTCAGCGCATGTACCGGGTGAGACTCTCGGCCACACAGGCTGGTTTGGGGCTGCCCTCCACCTCCACGGTGATGGTGATGACGGCCCCGACGCCGCCGGGAATCTCCTCCGCCGAGCTGAGCTCGGCGCCTACCCTGAGGCGCGATCCCACCGGGACGGGAGCGGGAAACCGAACCTTGTTCACCCCGTAGTTGATGCCCATGGAGATCTGCTCCACGGTGATCAGGCTGGGCAGGAACTTGTTGGTCAGCGACAGCGTGAGGTAGCCGTGGGCGATGGTGGTGCCATACGGGCTCTCGGCGGCGGCCCGCTCGGCATCGATGTGGATCCACTGGTGGTCGCCGGTGGCCTCGGCGAACTGGTTCACCCGGTCCTGGGTGATCTCCATCCAGTCGCTCCACCCCAGGTGCCGGCCGACGGCGCCAGCCAGATCGTCAACGGTGGCGAAAACAGTTCCCATGGCCAGAAAGCTAGCTGCCCTGACGGCCCGACCACGATGGGGAGCGCTTGGTCAAGAAGGCGTGGATGCCCTCTTGGGCGTCGGCGGTGGCGGCGTTGGCCGCCATCACCTCACGGGTCAGCTCGTAGGCCTCGGGCTCGCTGAGGTCGAGCTGGCGATAGAAGGCTTGTTTGCCGATGGCGATGGTGTCGTCGCTGAACCGGGTGATCTGAGCAGCCAGCTCGTCGGTGGCCGCCCGGAGCCGCTCGGGGGACACCACGCGGTTGACGAGGCCCCACTCGGCCGCGGTGGAGGCATCCACGGGTTCGCCGGTGAGCAGCATCTCCATGGCCCGCTTGCGGCCCACCGCCCGGGAGATGGGCACCATTGGGGTGGAGCAGAAGAGGCCGATGCGCACCCCGGGGGTGGCGAAGGTGGCTTCAGTGGAGGCCACGGCCAGGTCGCAGGCCGCCACCAACTGACAGCCGGCTGCGGTGGCCACGCCCGCCACCTCAGCGATCACCGGCTGGGGCGCGGCGTGGATGGCTTCCATCAGCTCGGTGCAGGCCGCGAACAACTCGTCGTAGAATCGGGCGTCCCGGTCGGCCATCTCCGAGAGGTCGTGACCGGCCGAGAACGCCGGGCCTTCGCCGGCCACCACGATCACCCCGATGTCGGTCTTTCGGCCTAGCTCTTGTATCGCTTCGGCAAGGCGCCCCATGAGCTCTAGGCCCAGCGCGTTGCGCCGCTTGGGGTTGGCCAGCGTGAGCCGGGCCACCGCCCCTTCGATCTCAATGCCGAACACGCAGCCGAGACTACCCGCCCGCCGCTAGCCGGCCGGTTCGAAGTAGGGCAGGGTGATCTCTTCGCTCAGCTCTACGAACGCAGTCTTGACCCGCATGCCGACGTGGACGGCGTCGACCGGGCAGTTGATCAGATTGGAAAGCAGCCAGAACCCCTCGTCCAGGGTCACGATGACGGCCGCGTAGGGGACGGTGAACGCCGGCGTCTGGGGCCGCCACACCGTGGTCCATGAGTACACCTCGCCCTGTCCGGCGCTGACCTCCCAGAAGAGGTTGGCCGAGAAGCAGGCCGAGCAGGCCGGGGCCGGGTCCATGGTCACGGCCCCGCAATCGCCGCACCGCTGATAGCGCAGCTCGCCCACCTTGCAGCCATCCCAATAGGGCTGGGAGAACAGCGTGGGCACCGGCATGGGAATCCCCAGCGACTGCGGTTGCAACAACTCGCTCACGGGGTCTGCGTCCCCAGCAGCATCACATCGGTGAACAAGGCGCCGGCGCCGCCGTTGGAGCACATGGCCACCCCGGCGTCGGGCACTTGGGCGCTGACGCAGGCACCCCGGAGCTGCTCCACTCCCCGGATGACCCGCTGGAGTTGCTGCACCGCGGCCCCCCCGTGGCTGAACGACATCGTGCCCCCGTCGGTGGTCACCGGGAACTGGCCGCCAGGCCCGATTCGCCCGTCCATGACGAACTCGCCGCCCTCGCCGGGCTCGCAGAACCCGTAGGCCTCGAACTGGCGGATGATCTCGAATGAGAACGGGTCGTAGAACTCGCACACGTCCACGTCGGCGGGGCCGAGCTCGGCCATGGCAAACGACTTCTGCGCCGCCCACCGGCCGGTGTAGCCGTTGTTGCGGCCCGAAGGTCCGGCCAGGTCCCACGCCGGGGGGTGCTGGTAGGAGGGGCCGAAGCTGTCGCCCGCCCCGCCCAGGATGTACACCGGGGTGTTGGGCAGGTCTTGGGCCCGCTCCCGGGTGGTGAGGATCAGCGCACACGCCCCCTCCGAGGTCATGGCGCAGTCCAACAGGTGGAACGGATCGGCCACCATGCGCGACGCCAGAATATCGTCGGGGGTGAACGGCCCCCGCCCGCAGTACACCGCGCCGGGATGGACGTGGCCGTTGTTGCGGATGGTGGCGGCCACTGTGGCCAGCTGCTCGGGGGTGGTGCCATGCATGTGCATATGGCGCCGGGCGATGAGGGCGAACTCGGCCGCGGTGAACATGCCGTAGGCCACCACGAACTCGTTGGCCGGCCGAGTCCATGGCGCGGTGGAGGCCCGCTCGGTGTAGATGCCGGCCGATCCGTGAGCCACCAGCACGGTGTGGCACTGGCCGGTGGCGATTGCAGAGGCGGCATCCAAGATGATGGGGATGGACGGAACCATATGGCTCCGCCAGGACGGGCCGTTGCGCATGTAGTAGGTGAGCGGACCGCTGAACGGGCCGGCGGCAACGCCGTCGATATCGGCTGGGCTGAGGCCGGAGTCGGCCAGCACCCGGTGCACGGCCTGAAAGGTGATGGTGGTGGAATCGTGTCCCTCGAGAACCCTGGCCTGAGCGGAATTGGCGATGCCGACGATGGCGACGTCGTGAAACGGGTGCTTGGCCACGGCCTCAATGTCTAGCCGCCGAGGCAATGGGTTGCGACTTGGGGAGATGGTAAGCAAGGGAGCGTGAAGCCGCTGGAGGGAATTCGGGTGATCGACCTGACTCGGGTGGTTTCGGGGCCGGTTTGCACCTGGTTCCTGGCCTCGCTGGGGGCGGAGGTGATTCGGGTGGACCCGCCCGGCGGCGACGTCACCTGGCGGGTGCCGCCGTGGATCGGGCCCGATGGCGAGCAGTCGGAGCGCATGGGGCCTGACGACATCGGCATCAGCTATCTGCGCAAGGGTCGGGGCAAGCGCAGCGTGGTGCTCGACTTGGGACAGCCGGAGGGAGTGGACGCGTTCCGGCGGCTGGCGGCCAACTCCGATGTGCTGGTGGACAACTTCCGGCCCGGGGTCATGGCCGCGCTGGGGCTGGACTACGAGACGCTGGCCGAGCTGAACCCCGGCTTGATCCACGCCTCCATCACCGGTTTCGGCCCCGACGGGCCAGATGCCGATCTGGCGTCCATGGACCTCATCATTCAAGGGCGGTCGGGGCTGATGGCGAAGTCGGGCTTCCCAGACGGCCCCCCCACAAAGACCGGCGCCACCATCGGAGATCATTTCCCCGCCGCGCTCTGCGCTCTCGGAGTAACGGCGGCCCTGCGCCAGCGCGATATCGACGGTCAGGGGCAGCACATCGACGTGGCCATGCTCGACAGCCTGGTGGCCATGCTCTGGGACGAGCCCCTGGATCTCTACCGCGAGCGGGGCATGCCCGACCGCATCGGCAACGGCGACCCGAGAGGCATCCTGGACACTTTTGCCTCTCAGGACGGCTGGGTGAACCTGGTCATCACCTCCGACGCCCAATTCAAACGCCTCACCGAGGAGATGAATCGCCCCGACCTGTGGGAACTCGGCCCCAGCGTGCCTGTTCGAGCAGCCAATCGAGCTGAGATCTGCACTGCGGTGGCGGCATGGATGGCGCAGCAGACCACCGAGGAGCTGGTGGCCCGGCTGCAGGCCATCCGCGTCCCCGCCGGCGCCGTGGCCCCCGCCTACACCGCCGACGCCGACCCGCAGATCCAACACCGCCAAGCCCTCGTCGGACTCCAGCACCCCCGCGCCGCCAAACCCTCCAACCGCCTCGGCCCCGCCTTCCCCGTCAAGTTCTCCCGGGCCGATACCGACCAGGCGCCAGCCGAGACGCTCGGCGCCAGCACCCGTTCGGTCCTCCAGGACATCGCCGGACTGTCTGAAGAGGAATTGGACCACCTCCACGCCAAGGGCGTGCTCGGGCAGGCGGGGCGGCGGATAGAGCCCACCGGATAGAGCAAAGACCCAGGGGTCTGCAAGGCTAGCGGCATGTTCAGAGCCTTCCTGCTCAGCCGAGACGACGACGGCAACCGCTCCCACGCCATCACCGAGCTCGAAGATTCCGATCTGCCCGACCGGCCGGTGATCGTGGCGGTGGACTACTCCACGCTCAACTACAAGGACGGCCTGGCCATCGTGAACGGCGCCCCCATCGTGCGCATCTGGCCCATGGTCCCAGGCATCGACCTGGCCGGCACCGTGATCACAAGCGACGATCCGACGTGGGCGCCGGGCGACGGGGTGATCGTGAACGGCTGGGACGTGGGCGAGTCGCACTGGGGGGGCATGGCCACCAAGGCCGCCATGGACGGCGGCTGGCTCACCCCCCTGCCTGATGCCTACACCAGCCGGCAGGCCATGGCGGTGGGCACCGCGGGCTACACCGCCATGCTGTGCGTGCTGGCGCTGGAAGAGCACGACATCACCCCCGACTCCGGCCCGGTGGTGGTCACCGGCGCCGCCGGCGGCGTGGGCAGCGTGGCGGTGGCGATTCTGGCCGAGCTGGGCTATGAGGTGGTCGCCTCCAGTGGGCGCTTCGAGACCGAGGGCGGCTATCTGCGGGAGCTGGGAGCGTCCGAGCTCATCGGGCGCGATGAACTCTCCGGACCGGCCCGGCCCCTGGGCAAGACCCGATTCGCCGGAGGCATAGACACGGTGGGCAGCCACACCCTGGCCAACATCGTCTCTCAGACCCAGCCCCACGGGTGCGTGGCCGCCTGCGGTCTGGCTCAGGGCATGGACTTCCCCGGTTCGGTGGCGCCGTTCATCCTGCGGGCGGTGACCCTGGCCGGCATCAACTGCGTCTATGAGCCGCCCGAGCGCCGAGCTCAGGCCTGGAGTCGCCTGGCCCGCGATCTCGACACCGCCAAGCTCGACGCCATGACCGCGACTATCGGCCTATCCGACGTGGCCGCCGCCGCCGCCGCCATTCTTGCCGGCGAGATCCGCGGTCGGGTGGTCATCAACGTGAACAACTAGATTTCTGGGCGAACGGGGGAAGCCGATGAAGCATCACATCGTCATCAGCGCCGACACGCACTGTGGCGCCGACTTGAGGGACTACCGGCCCTACTTGGAGTCGCGCTACCACGACGAGTTCGACGAGTGGGCCGACTTCATGGACGACCAGAACGAGCGGCGCAAGGCCATGTTCGCCGACATGGAGCGCTCACCCATGGAGGTGGGGGTGGACGGCGACCCCGAGGTGTGGGGCCATCGCAACTGGTCTTCTCCTCAACGCCTGGCCGAGCAGGAGGCCGACGGATTCATTGCCGAGGTGCTGTTCCCCAACACCCAGCCGCCGTTCGCCCCGCCCGCAGCCACCTCGTTTGAGGCGCCGCCCTACAGCGACAACTTCGAGCACCGCTGGGCGGGCCTGCGAGCTCACAACCGGTGGCTGGCCGATTTCGTGAGCCAGGCCCCCGCCCGGCGGGCCGGCGTCGCCCAGGTGTTCCTCGGCGACGTGGAAGGCTCGGTCTAAGAGATCGAGTGG
>JAPOSH010000102.1 GCA_026709815.1 bacterium
GAACGAACCGCAAACGGCGGCGACGACTTGGACGTCTTCTCCACCGACCTCGGCGCCCTTGAACGCCATATCGACCCCGACGAGTCCGAGGGAACCTTGACGGGCATAGGCGCCGAGCAGATCCTGCTGTACGAGGACGAGGCCGACGATCTGGGGGTCGGAGTTGGCGATCGGGTCGAGCTGGAGTTCCTCGGCGATCAGCGAGCGGCTTTCGAGGTGGCAGCCCTGTTCGCCGACAACACCATTTTGGGCAACTTGGTGATCGACCACCGAGATTGGGACCGCTACCTCACCGGCAGCCAAGACCAGTTCATCACCGCGGTGACCGCGCCGGGCTACACCGCCGAGCAGGCCCGCTCGGCCCTTCGCGAAGTCACCGCCGACTATCCGCAGCTCGAAGTGCGCGACCAAGCCGAGTTCCAGGCCAACCAGGAGAGTCAGATCGACACCTTCCTGGCGGTGGTGAACGTGTTCTTGGGGGTCTCGCTGGTAATCGCACTCATGGGCATCGCCAACACGCTGGCCTTGTCGGTGTTCGAGCGGACCCGCGAGATCGGGCTCTTGCGGGCGGTGGGGATGGTGCGCCGCCAAACCCGGCGGATGATCCGCTGGGAGGGGGCCATTGTGGCCGCGTTCGGCGGGATCATGGGAGTGGTGATAGGCGTGCTCTTCGCCTGGGCCGCGGTGATCGTCATACCCAGCAGCTTCATCGACACCTTGGACGTGCCATGGGGCACCTTGGTGGTCTATTTGGCGATAGCCGCCGTCGCCGGGCTCATCGCCGCATCCTTCCCGGCCCTGAGGGCCAGTCGACTCAACGTGCTCGAGGCCATCGCCTACGAGTAGCTGGACAAGGGGCCGCCGGCAGCGGCGATACGCTGACCGCATGGACCACACCGCCGAGTGGCAGGCTCTGCGAGCCCACCTCGAGGCTCTCGACGGGGTTCACCTACGAGATCTGTTCGACCGCGATCCCGGTCGGGGCCAGCGGCTCAGCGCCGAAGCCCACGGTTTGCTGCTGGACTACTCCAAGAACCGGCTGACCGGTGAAACCGTGGAGCTGCTGGCTGCTGTGGCCGACCGGGCCGGGCTACGCCGCCGAATCGAGGCCATGTTGAACGGCGAGCCGGTGAACACGACCGAGAACCGCCCCGCCTGGCACGCCGCCTTGCGCCGCCCCGACCCCGCACCCGAGGTCTCAGGGGAACTCGACCGGATGGCGGCCTTCGCCGCCGACGTCCGCAACGGGCGATGGGAGGCGGTGGTGAACATCGGCATAGGCGGTTCGGACCTGGGACCGGCCATGGCCGCCGCCGCACTCGCGGCCTATGCCGCCGCCGATCGGGACGTGCGCTTTTTGTCCAATGTGGATGGAGCCCATTTCGAAGCCGTGACCCGGGGGCTCACCCCCGAGCGAACCTTGTTCATCGTGGTGTCCAAGACGTTCAGCACCGTCGAAACCCTGACCAACGCCCGCACCGCTTGGGCTTGGGTCGCCGACGCGGTGGGCGAGCGCGATACCGGGCGCCATTTTGCCGCAGTCACCGCCCGCTTGGACAAGGCCCACGACTTCGGCATTGCCCCCGAGGCCGTTTTCTCCATGAGGGACTGGGTGGGCGGCCGCTATTCGCTGGGCTCGGCCGTGGGACTCAGCCTCATGACCGCCGTCGGTTCCACCGCCTTCGCCGACCTGTTGGCCGGGATGCACGAGATCGACCAGCACTTCCGCGGTGCCCCTTGGGCTGAAAACCTGCCCGCCCTTCTGGGGTTGATCGGCCTGTGGAACCGCAACTTCTGGAATTGGCCCACCTGCGCGGTGCTGCCTTACGCCCAGGAGCTGGCCCTCTTCCCGGCCTACATCCAGCAGCTCGACATGGAGAGCTGCGGCAAATCGGTGCGAGCCGATGGCACCCCGGTGGGTGCCGCTACGGGCCCGGTGGTGTGGGGCCAGCCCGGAACCAACGGCCAGCACGCCTTCCACCAGCACTTGCACCAGGGCACCGACATCGTGCCCGTGGAGTTCATCGGCTTCTGCCGCCCGAACCACGGCCACACCGAGCACCACGATCTGCTCATGGCCAACTTGTTCGCTCAAGCTGAGGCGCTGGCCTTCGGCGCCCCCGACGTCGGCGATCCCCACAGACGCTTCCCCGGCAACCGGCCCAGCACCATCATTTTGGGCGATCAGCTCACTCCCCGCTCGCTGGGCCGACTCGTGGCCCTCTACGAGCACAAAGTGTTCACCCAGGCCACCGTGTGGGGCATCAACCCATTCGACCAGTGGGGCGTGGAACTCGGCAAGACCCTCGCCGGCGCCATCTCCGACGAGATCGCCGGCGCCGCCCCCTCCGGCACCGCCCGCGACTCCTCCACCCAATCCCTCATCAACCGCTACAAGAGTCGACGGCGGTCTATGCCATGATAGGGGGCGACAACCACGCGGGAGCTCGAGGATCGTCGGGCTGAGAGGGCGTCCGCTGGCGCCGACCGCTGAACCTGATCCGGATAACGCCGGCGAAGGGAGATGATGATGAGCGAAAGCAACGACGCCAACGCGCCGACCCAGGAGCATGCTCAGTCTGGCCCGGTGCCCGCTCGTGACCCGGCATCCGCTCGTCACAAGGTGTACGCGACCGGTGACCGGCCCGATGTGCGGGTGCCGTTCATCCAGGTGAACCTGACGGCGCCAGAGCCGCCGTTCTTGCTCTACGACACCAGCGGCCCGGGCGCCAACCCCCAGGTGGGCCTGCCCTCGCTGCGGCTGGAGTGGATCACCGAGCGGGGCGATACCAGCGAGATCCAGGGGCGGGCCGCCGCCTTGCGCGACGACGGTCGCCGGGCCGTGCGCGACGGCGGTGCCTCCGACCCGTTCTCGGGTCAGCGCCGTCCGGTGCGCCGGGCCACCGACCGGGCGGTCACCCAGATGGCCTACGCCCGCCGGGGGGAGATCACCCCGGAGATGGAGTTCATTGCCATCCGCGAGCAACTCGACGCTGAACTGGTGCGCTCAGAGGTGGCTCGCGGGCGCGCCATCATCCCGGCCAACGTGAACCACCCCGAATCGGAGCCCATGATCATCGGGCGCAAGTTCTTGACCAAGGTCAACGCCAACATCGGCAATTCGGCGGTCTCCTCATCGATTGCCGAGGAGGTGGAGAAGCTGACGTGGGCCACCCGGTGGGGCGCCGACACCGTGATGGACCTGTCCACCGGCGCCGACATCCACACCACCCGGGAGTGGATCATCCGCAACTCGCCCGTGCCCATCGGCACTGTGCCCATCTACCAGGCCCTGGAGAAGACCAACGGCAGCCCCGAGGAACTCACCTGGGAGATCTATCGCGACACGGTGGTCGAACAGGCCGAGCAGGGGGTGGACTACATGACTGTCCACGCCGGCGTGCTTCTTCGCTACGTGCCGCTCACCGCCGGGCGCACCACCGGAATCGTCAGCCGGGGCGGCTCGATCCTGGCCGCCTGGTGCCTGGCCCATCATCAAGAGAACTTCTTGTACACCCGCTTCGACGAGCTGTGCGAGATATTCGCAGCCTACGACGTGGCCTTCTCGCTGGGCGACGGGCTTCGACCGGGCTCGATCGCCGATGCCAACGATGCGGCGCAGATGGCCGAGCTAAAAACTCTGGGCGAGCTGACCGGGCGAGCCTGGGCCCACGATGTGCAGGTGATGATCGAAGGGCCGGGCCATGTGCCGCTGGACAAGATCAAAGAGAACGTGACCTTGGAGCGGGAGTGGTGCCAAGACGCCCCCTTCTACACGCTGGGTCCGCTCACCACCGACGTGGCCCCCGGGTACGATCACATCACCTCGGCTATCGGAGCGGCCAACATCGGCTGGTACGGAACCGCCATGCTCTGCTACGTGACCCCCAAGGAGCATCTGGGCCTGCCCAACCGGGCCGACGTGAAAGACGGGGTGATCGCCTACAAGATCGCGGCCCACGCCGCCGACGTGGCCAAAGGCCATCCCGGCGCGCAGGCCTGGGACGATGCCCTGTCGAAGGCCCGGTTCGAGTTCCGCTGGGCCGACCAGTTCAACCTGTCGCTCGACCCCGAGACGGCGCTTCAGTACCACGACGAGACCCTCCCGGCCGAACCGGCCAAGACGGCCCATTTCTGCTCCATGTGCGGGCCGAAGTTCTGCTCGATGAAGATCACACAGGACGTTCGGGATTATGCCGCCCGCCAAGGGGTGGACGAGTCGACGGCCATCGAGCTGGGAATGAAGTCCAAGGCCGAAGAGTTCCGAGACACCGGCGCCGAGATCTACTCGGCCGGGGCATGACGGAGCCTTCGGCACGCTGACATGGCAGTCATCGGCACCGAGGGGACCAAAGGTGGTCTGGCCGACCGCGGCGTTCCCAGGCTGCACGTCATCGCCGACTGCGCATCACTGGCCAAAGAAGCCCTTCGGGGCGGTGCCGGTGCGGTGCAGGTGCGGATCAAGGCATCCAACGACGCCGCAGTGCTCGCCGAGTGCGAGCTCATCGTGGCGGCGGCCCAATGCACCGGGGCGCTGGTGATCGTGAACGACCGGGCCGACATCGCCTTGGCCGCCGGGGCTCACGGGGTACACGGCGGAGCAGACGACCTGCCGGTGCCGGTGCTGCGCGGCCTGCTCGGCCCGCAGCGATTGGTGGGCGGCACTGCCCGGGACCCCGACGCCGCTCGGCGCCACCAGGCCGACGGCGCTTCTTATGTGGGGGTGGGGCCGGTGTATGCCACTGCCACCAAAGGCGATCTGCCCACCCCGATCGGGCCGGCCGGGGTGGAGAAGGTGGCCGAGGCGGTGGACATTCCGGTGATCGCCATTGCTGGCATCACTGCGGCCCAAGTGCCGGAGCTGCTCGATGCCGGGGCCCACGGTGTGGCCGTGATCGGGGCGGTGGCTCGCGCCGCCGACCCCGCCGCCGCCACTGCGGAGCTGATAGAGGCCATCGGTGGCTGATCGCCACAAGAGCCTCTCAAAGCCCGACGTGGTCGTGGTGGGCGGGGGCGTCGTGGGGCTGTCAACCGCCTGGCAGCTCATCAAAGAAGGGGTAGAGGCGGTGGTGGTCGACCCGCAGCCCGGCGCCGGGGCCAGCCACGCCGCGGCGGGAATGCTGGCCCCGATACACGAGGCCTACTGGGGCGAGTCCCACATCCTCGGGTTGAACTTGGCCGCCAGCCAGGCTTGGCCGGTGTTCGCCGAACAACTCGGTGTGGACGCAGTCGACTACTGCCGCAATGGGATGCTGATGGCGGCCTACGACGTGGACGACAAGGCTCTGCTCGACAACCTGAGCGATCTCCACGCCCAAGAGGGCTTGCCGGTAGAACGGTTGCGCAGCCGGGAATGCCGCAGCCGCGAGCCGCTGCTGGCCCCCGGCGTGCGGGGCGGGGTGTACTCGCCGCTCGACCACCACGTGAACCCCCGTCGGGTTGTGGCCGAACTGCTCCGGCGGGTGCCCGCAGTAGCGATCCCCGCGGCGGAGGTCAGCCAAAACCGGGTGATGTTGGAAGATGGTCAAACGATGTCCTGCCAGCAGGTGGTGGTAGCCGCGGGAGCGTGGACGGGCCGGCTTCTGGGGGTGCCGGTCCGACCCGTCAAAGGGCAGATACTGCGCTTGAGCGGTCCTGAGGGGCTGTTGCGACTGCCAGTTCGGGGCGTGGTGCGGGGATCCAGCGTGTATGCGGTGCCCCGCAGCGACGGTGAGATCGTGGTGGGCGCCACCGTGGAGGAGCAGGGCTTCGACACCCGGGTGACCGCGGGCGGCGTCTACGAGCTGCTCCGAGCTGTGTTGTCCCTGCTGCCGGGTCTGAGCGAGATCGACCTGGTGGAGACCTGGGCCGGCCTGCGCCCCGGCACCCCCGACAATGCCCCCATCATCGGAACCGGCGCCGACGGCATCGTGTATGCCGCGGGCCACTACCGCAACGGCATCCTCACTGCGCCGATCACCGCCGCGGCGGTGGCTGCTCTGGTGCAAGGCCGCCGACCGCCGGTGGACTTGTCTCCGTTCAGCCCCGACCGCTTCGCCGCGGCGCCAACCGGCCGCCTCCCTGAAGCCAAGCCCCTCAGCGGGGTGCCAGGATGATCGCGCCGACATCATCGTCCCAGCATGATCGTCCCAGCATGATCGTCATCGTGAATGGAGAGACCCAAGACGTGGCCCCCGGCTGCACGGTGGCGGCGCTGGCCCCCAACCAGCGCGGGGTGGCCGTGGCCGTCAACCGGGAGATCGTCCCCCGCAGCGAATGGAACCAGGCTCTGTTGGCCGAAGGCGATCGGGTCGAGATCCTCGAAGCGGCCCAAGGAGGGTAGATGGGCGATCAGTGGACCGTCGCCGGGCGGAGCTTCACCAACCGGCTGATCGCCGGCACCGGAGGGGCGCCCAATATGACCGTGCTGGAGCGGGCCCTAGCCGCTTCGGCGTGCGAGTTGGTCACCGTGGCCTTGCGCCGGGTGTCGCCGGGGGCCGACGGCTCGGTGCTGGACGTGATCGACCGCCTGGGCCTGGCCGTGCTGCCCAATACCGCCGGATGCCACACGGCGGCTGATGCCGTGCTCACGGCCAAGCTCGCCCGCGATGCGTTCGAGACCGATTGGGTGAAGCTGGAGGTGATCGCCGACGACGTCACACTTCTTCCCGAAGGGGTCGAGCTGGTTGAGGCGGCCGAGACGCTCGTGGACGACGGCTTCGTGGTGATGGCCTACACCAATGACGACCCGGTGCTGGCCCGCCGCCTTGAAGGCCTGGGCTGCGCGGCGGTCATGCCTCTGGGCGCGCCCATAGGATCGGGGCTAGGCATACGCAACCCCCACAACATCGAGATGATCGTGGAGCAGTCATCGGTGCCGGTGGTGCTGGACGCGGGCATCGGCACTGCCTCCGACGCGGCGCTGGCCATGGAGCTGGGCTGCGACGCGATCATGGTGGCATCGGCTATCACCCGGGCCCGCGACCCCGGGCAGATGGCCACCGCCATACGGCTGGCCACCGAGGCCGGGCGACGGGCGAGGCGGGCCGGGCGCATACCGAAGCGCTACCTCGCCGAGGCATCCACCTCCAGCCAGGGCCGTGCCGAGTTCTAATCTGCCTTCTGGGCTTCTCGTGCTCACCGACGTGGCGGTGAAGGCCCCGGCAGTGGTCCTTCGGGCCAAGAACCACCCACCGCACATCCGACGGGAACTAGCCCGGTTCGCGCGGGAGCAAACCGACTGTCTGATATTGGCGTCGATGATCGATCCGGTGGCCGACGGAGTGCATTTGGCCGGTTTCGACCGGTACCCCGGTGCCTATGAGGGCATCGTCGGGCGTTCGTGCCACGGACTAGACGAAGTGCGCCAAGCCGAGAGAGAAGGGGCGGATTACGTGACCATCTCCCCGGTGTTCGAATCCGAGTCCAAGCCAGGCTACGGACCGCCTCTGGGGCTGGGCGGGCTGGGACGAATAGCCCGAAAGGCTCATGTTCCCGTGTACGCCCTCGGAGGGATCGACTTGGGCCGGGTGGCTGCCTGCCGGGACGCAGGAGCGGCCGGTGTGGCGGTGCAGGGGGCGGTGGCCCGCAGCGCCGATCCCCAAGCGGTCGTGGCCGCGCTCTTGGACGAGTGGGACGCAGGATGAACCCACCCGTGGCGTTGAGCATTGCCGGCTCCGACCCATCGGGAGGGGCGGGGATTGCCGCCGACCTGGCCACGTTCGCGGCGCTGGGAGCACACGGGACCGCGGTCATCACCGCGGTGACGGCCCAGAACACGGTGGGCGTGCAGGGCATACACCTCGTGCCGGTTGACTTCGTGGCCCGCCAGCTCGACTCGGTGCTCGACGATCTGCCGGTGGGGGCGGTGAAGACCGGGATGCTGGGCAGTCGGGAGATGATCGCCGCGGTGGGCGACTACGCCGCCGCAGGCCGGCTTCCCAATTTGGTCGTCGACCCGGTGATGGTGTCGTCCACCGGCGCCCGGCTGCTAGACGCCGGGGCCGAAGCCCTCTATCTGGAATTGCTCGAATACGCCACTGCCGCCACTCCCAACGCCCGGGAGGCCGCGGTGCTCGGCGAAGTGGCCCAGTTGGCCGAACCGGACGAGTTGGGCCGGCTCTGTCCCGGATGGATGGTGGTAACCGGGGAGGCGACCGCCCAAGACCGCGTCCACCACGGCGGCGCCTGGACCGAGCTGGCCGGCGACGCGGTTACCACCGCCAACGATCACGGGACGGGCTGCACCTTTGCCGCGGCGACGGCCGCGGGCTTGGCCAAGGCCATGGCGCCCTTAAAAGCGATCACCGCCGCCAAGGGGTTCGTGAGCGATCGCATCGCCCGCTCAAAAGATTGGCAGATCGGCGCCGGACGGGGACCGGTGGCCCACCTGCTGGGCTAACCCGCGGCACTAACCCGCGGCGTGCGTGATGAGCGTGAGGCCGTCAGCGATGGGGAGCATGACTTGGGTCGTGCGGGGGTCGGCGACGACGGCGGCGTTGAACTCCCGGATATGGTCGGTGTCGGGATCCTGATCAACGTCGGCGGCGGGGTCGGCCACCCGACCGCCCCACAGCACATTGTCCACCAAGATGAGGCCCTTGGGGCTGAGGCGGCGGAGAATCTCCTCGTAATAGACCTTGTACGACCGCTTGTCGGCGTCGATGAAAGCCAGATCGATGGGCGGATCATGTGCCAGCGCGGCGAGGGTGTCGGCCGCGGGGGCGATCACCACCTCAATCCGGTCGGCCACACCGGCCTGCTCCCAGAACGGCCGACCGATGCCCACCCACTCATCGCTCACGTCGCAGCACAGCAGCCGCCCGCCGGGAGGTAGCCCTCGGGCGATGGACAGGGCCGAGAAGCCGGTGAACGTGCCCACCTCTACCGCGAACCGCACATCCAAAAGACGGGTGAGCATGGTCATGAAGGCGGCCTGCTCGGGAGCGATCTGCATTCTGGAGAAGGCGCCCAACCCGGCGGTGGCGTCGATCAGCTCTCGGGCGACGGGATCGAGGCCCGCGCCATGGGCCACGAGGTACTCCTGCACGCTGGCGCTGAGGCCGATGCCTTTGGGGGTCATCAGGCGCGCCCCAGAACGGAGTCCACCGCGACGATGATGGTCCGACGATCGGCGCCCCGGTCTTTGGGCGGGCTGTACCGCTCGCCGTATCGGGCAACTGCCTCCGCGCACAGCTCGGGGTCGGCGGTGACGGTGGCGCGGCCTTCGAGGGTCAGCCATCGACCGCCGTCCACCTGACACAAGGCGGCCGGCCTGCTGCCGACCGCCTCCAGCAAGCGCACCTTCTTGGCGCCCGACCAGGTAATGACGCGGGCGGTGGCAGTGGCCGGATCCCAGGTGAACCCCACCGGGGTCACATGGGGGGTGCCGTCGGCGCGCAAGATGGTGAGCGACGCCAGATGACGGTCTCGGAGGAACGCCGTCATCTCTTCGGTCAGGTTGCGGGGGTCATGGGCCATGTGCTCAATCCTTTCGGGCCAGCAGCGGCTCGGGCAGGGGGCGGGAATGGACCACCACCAGTCTCTGGGTGGCCCGGGTCATGGCAACATACAGGGAGCGCATCCCTTTGGGCAGCTTGTCGCAGATGTCGGCCGGCTCCACTACCACCGCGGTGTCCACCTCCAGGCCTTTGACCAGTTCCACCGGGACGATGGTTACCCGCGATTCCAAGCCTCGTTCGTACACCAGTCCGTGATCAACCCGGGCGGCCGTCAAGGCCTTAGAGATGGCGTCGGCCACCGCTGTGTGGCAGATCACGGCCAGGTTCCCCCTGGCCAGGGCAAGCAGTTCAGCCTTCACCTCGGCGGCGACCGCCTCCGCCAAACCAGTGGCGCCGGTTGCGGGGCCCTCGCCGTTGCCGTCGGCGTTTTGTCGGCCGTCCACGGGTACGAACCGGGGAATCCGGCCTTCGGTGCGGATCGACCGGGGCGGGATCAAACCGGGTATGGCTGCGTCGAGCACATCGGCCGCGGCGTCCATGATGGGCTGGGGCAGGCGATAGCCGATGGTCAGCTCGGCAAAGCGGGGTTCGCCGTCGCCGGGAAGCTGCTCGACCACGCTGTCCCAGGAATCGCGGCCCCACGCCGAGGTGGCCTGCGCGATGTCGCCCACCACCGTCATCGACCCGTTGAGCGAGCGGCGGCTGATCATGCGAAGCTGCATGGGCGACAGGTCTTGGGCCTCGTCGACCACGATGTGGCCGTAGGTGCGGATCGAATCAGCTTGCCGGTGACCGGGACGGGGGCCGAGGAGGACCAAAGCCTCATCGAGCAGGGGGGCGTCGTCGGCCGTCCAAACCACCTCGGAGGCATGAGCGGACCGGGGCCGGTGAAGCAGGTCGGTCTCCTCGGATCCCAGCAGAGATCCCGAGGCGGAGCGGAGCAGGGCCACCGAGCCGAACAGGTCGTGGAGTAAGTGGGCCGGGGTGAGCACCGGCCACATCCACTCCAAGGCCTCGCGAATCTCGACGCTGCCTTGCAGCCGCTCTCGCACCACCTCGACGTCGGGACCGGGATTCTCGGTGCGAGACGCGCTTTTGGCCAGGCAATGGTACAGCTGCTCCTCCACGAATCGCCGGGCCCTGTTGTGGGTGCGGAACCGCTTGCGAGCCTGCTGGATGATGTCCGCGCTCTGCTCGACGGTGAGCCGGAGCCGGCGCAAACCGAAGCCCACCGTCATGTCGGCCCGCAGCGGGCGCTGGCGATCCCGGCGGGCTCGCCGCAGCACCGAGACCATGCGCAGATCGCCCTTGATGCGGGAGACGCGGGGGGCATCGAGGCCCTTCACCCGGGTGCCGGGCAGCAGATCGGCCAGCATTGACACCTCGACGCCCGCCTCGCCCAGCGACGGGAGCACCTGCTCGATGTAGGTGAGAAACAGGCGGTTGGGGACCAGCACCAGCACTGCCTGGCCCTCGAGGTGAAA
>JAPOSH010000027.1 GCA_026709815.1 bacterium
CCGCCGGCAAGGCCACGACGTCTTCGTGGCCGACATCAAGTACAAGGTCACCGAGGACGCCCGGACCCTAACCAGCGACTACTACCAGCTATTGGCCTACACCACCGCTTTGGATCTGCCGGAGGGAGCGCTGATCTACGCAACGGTCGGCAGGCGGGCCGAACGGACCGTCACCGTCCGCCACGCCGGAAAGCTTCTCCACACCCTGGCCGTGAATCTCAGCGGGCCGCCTGACGAAGTGGCCGCCGAGATCGCCGAGGCTGCCGACTGGATCAACCAGCGGGTCCAGGCGATCCACCCGTTGACCGCCTCTGATCGAAGGTCGACGGCCTTCTCGCCGGCCTCCTTCGTGTGACCGTCCGACAAACCTGACGAACGCCTCGGCGCAGGCGGCGCAAAAAGCCGTCGCCCTGGCTGGGCCTACACCAGGTTTTCGACGAAGGACTCCAGCTGGCGGAGGTTGCGGACTTCGAACACGCCGTCGCAGTGGACGCCGTATTCGGAGACGATGGAGTCGCCGGTGTCCCAGTAGGCGCCGGGCTCGGGGTTGAGCCAGAACACTTTTCGGGCCCGGTGCTCGACCTCCTTGAGAATCCACGCCTGAGAAGCGTGGTAGTTGTTGCGGGCGTCGCCCAGGATCATCACCGTGGTCTTGGGGCCCACGTCTCGCCCGTAGCGCTCCCAGAACACCTCGAAGGCGTGCCCGTAGTCGGAGTGTCCATCCACCCACACCACGTCGGCCTCGGCGTTCACCCGGTGGACGGCCTCGCCGATGTCATCCACCCCCTCGAAGAAGCCGGTCACCTCGTCGAGGCCGTCGATGAACACGAATGAGCGCACCTTGGAGAACTGGTTGCTGATGGCATACACCAGATGCAGAGTGAACCGGGCGAAGGCCGCCACCGACCCGCTCACGTCGGCCACCACCATGATCTCGGGCTTGGCCGGCCGGGGATAGCGGAACTTGGGCTCGGCCGGCACTCCCCCGTAGGACAGGGAGTGGCGCATGGTGTTGCGAAAGTCCAGCGGGCCTTTGCGTCCGTGGCGGCGCTTGCGGGCCAGCCGCACGGCCAGCTTTCGGGTTAGCGGGTAGATGGCGCGGCGCAAGGCCATCATCTCCTCCCGGCTGGCGTGCATGAAGTCCACGTCCTCGGGCAGGGGCTTGCGAAGCGTCTTGGCCATGGCCTCCACCCCCCGGTCGGCCACCAGCCGACGGCGGATCTCGGCCTCCACCTCCTTGCGGAGCTGATCGATGCGAGCCTCGAACTCGTCTTGCTCCAGCCGCTCCTCCAGAGGCGTGAGATCGCCGGGGGCGTCGTGGCGAGCCTGATCCATCAGCCGCTTCAGCACACCGTCGAGATCCAGGTTCCGCAGCGTGCGATACAGGTAGTAGGTGCCTCCCACCGGGCGGCCGGGCTCCATGCCGGCATAACGCTGCACCGCCTGGCGGGCGATGGCCCGCATGAGGGCGTCGTCGCCCCGCATCAGCGCTTGGAACAGCATCTCGGCCAACTGCTCGGCCGACATGGCCTCGCCCCCGCCCCCGCCCCGGCGGCGCTGCTGCCCGTCCATCCCGTCGACGAAGTCGGACAAGTCCATGCCATCGGGCCACTCGCCGTCCACCAGATCGTATTCTGCGCCCCGCAGCGAGAAGTACACCTCGAAAACCGTCTCGAAGGCCCGCCAGTGGGCATGGTTCTTCACCAGGGTGGCGGCCAAGGCGTACTTGAACGCATCCCGATCCTCAATGGGAATGTGCTGCACGGCCTCCATGGCATCCAAGTTCTCGGTCAGGCTGACCGGCAGCCCGGCGGCCCGAAGCTCGGAGATGAACCCGGCCAGAAGCCCCAGCAGCGGCGAGTTGGCGGGCTCGACGCTCACCGCAGCCTCACCGCAAAACGATCACGAGGCGACGGGCGGGGCGGCGAAATCCTCGTCGGAGGAGGCGAACTCCTTGATCGCCTTGTCAATGTCGCTGCGGTACTTCAACAGGATGTTCACCGTCTCAGCCGCGGTGTCGGCATCCACATGCTCCACGCCTAACAGCACCAGGGTGCGGGCCCAGTCGAGGGTCTCCGATACCGACGGGGCCTTCTTCAGCTCGATCTGGCGAACCGACCGCACGATGCGGGCCACCTGGTCGGCCAGGCTCTCGCCCACGCCGGGCACCTTGGCCAGCACGATCTCCTTCTCCCGGTCGAGGTCGGGGTAGTCGATGTGCAGGAACAGACACCGTCGTTTGAGGGCTTCGGACAGCTCTCTGGTGTTGTTGGAGGTGAGGAAGACCAGTGGGATCTGGGTCGCGGCCACGGTGCCCAGTTCAGGTATGGACACTTGGTAGTCGGAGAGGATCTCCAGCAGCAGCGCCTCGGTCTCGATCTCCACCCGGTCCACCTCGTCGATGAGCAGCACCACCGGCTCAGAGGCGCGGATGGCCTCCAGCAGCGGCCGGGTGAGCAGAAACTCCTCGGAGAACAGGTCGTCCTCGATGTGCTGCCACATGCCCTCGCCTTCGGGCTCTTCCCCCCGGCGCTCGGCCTGGATGCGCAAGAGCTGCTTTTTGTAGTTCCACTCATACAGCGCCTTGGACTCGTCGAGGCCCTCGTAGCACTGGAGGCGGATGAGACGAGCCCCGGTGGCCTCGGCCACGCTCTTGGCCAGCTGGGTCTTGCCGGTGCCCGCCGGACCCTCGACCAGCACCGGCTTTTGGAGTCGCTCAGCCAGGTAGACCACACCGGCGATGCCCTCGTCGGCCAGGTACTGCACACCGCTCAGGCCCTCGCGCACCGAGTCCACGTCGGCAAAGGAGAAGCTCATGGCTGAAGGCTACGCTCCGCCTGTTGCGGCCCCGAAATCACCGGTTCTGCGACACACCGCTAGCCACTAACGCCGCACTTGGCCCTCGCCCCGCACCACGTACTTGGTGGTGGTGAGCTGGCGCAGGCCCATAGGCCCCCGGGCGTGCAGCTTCTGGGTGCTGATGCCGATCTCCGCGCCGAAGCCGAACTCCTCGCCGTCCACGAACCGGGTGGAGGCGTTCACCAGCACCGCCGCGGCGTCCACCTCGGCGCAAAACCGGTCGGCAGCGGCCAGATCAGCGGTGATGATGGCCTCGCTGTGACCGCTGCCGGTGTCGTTCACATGGGCGATGGCCTCGTCCAAGCCGTCCACCACCTTCACCGAGAGCTTCAGGTCCAAGAACTCGGTGGCATAGTCGGCCTCGGTGGCCTCACCGATCCGGTCGGGGCCCAAAATGGCCCGGGCGGCCTCGTCGCCCACCAGCTCCACCCCAGCCAGGTCGTCGGCCAGCGGGGGCAGCAGGTCGTCGGCCACCGCCCGGTGGACCACGAGGGACTCAGCCGCGTTGCACACCGAGGGGCGCTGGGTTTTGGCGTTCACCACGATGCGCCGGGCCATGTCCAAGTCGGCAGAGGCGTCGACGTACACATGGCAGTTGCCGTCCCCGTCGATCACATAGGGGACGGTGGCGTTCTCCAAGATGGAAGCGATCAGCCCGGGGCCGCCTCGGGGGATGAGGCAGTCGATGCTGTCCCGGAGCTGCATGAACTCGGTGGCCGCGGCGTGGCTGGTGTCGGACACCATCACCAGCGCGTCCCGGGGCAGACCGGCCTGCTCGTAGGCGTCTCGCATGACCCCGGCGATGGCCAGGTTGGAGTTCAACGCGCTGGACGAACCCCGCAAGAAGGCGGCGTTGCCCGATTTGAGGCACAAGCCGGCGGCATCGCTGGTCACGTTGGGACGGCTCTCGTACACGATGGCCACCACCCCCAGCGGCACCCGCACCTGGCTTATCCGCAGCCCCGAGGGCACCCCCCAGCCGCCGACTATCTCCCCCACCGGGTCGGCCAGATCGGCGACCTTGCGCAATCCCCCGGCCATGGCCTCCAATCGGGCGTCGGTCAAAGTCAGCCTGTCCACCAGGGTGGCGCTCATTCCCGCGGCGGCCGCAGCCTCCACATCGCCCCGATTGGCCTCCAATAGATCGCCGCGGGCCTGCTCTAGCCGGTCGGCGGCCAACGACAGCGCGCGGTTCTTGGTCGCAGTGTCGGTGGTGGCCAGCTGCCGGGCCGCGGCCTTGGCCCGGTCGGCTAACGATGCCATGGCTGCCGCTGCGCTCACGGGACGAGCGTACCCGACGAAGGCTCGATTTCTTGAAGCGCTTTCCTCAAGGTTGGCCGCCCCGACCGCCACAGGCGAAAACCACCGCTGCGGTAGCGTATGCTGGCATTCCGGCCTTTGAACCAAGACCCGACCACTCCCCCGGTGCCCCGCGCTCCAGCGGCAAGGGGGCGATCTTGGCGGGCGCGGGGATATTTCTGTCTCGCGTCTCAGGCATCGGCCGGGAAGCAGCGGCCGCCGCGTTCATCGGCGCCGGCCGGATCGGCGATGCCTACCGGGCCGCTTTGACCATTCCCCGCCTGCTGCAAAACCTGCTGGGCGAAGGAGTGCTGTCGGCCTCGTTCATCCCCGTTTACTCGCAGCTGGTGGAACAGGGGCGGCGCCAGGACGCCGGGCGGCTGGCCGGGGCGGTGTTCGGACTCTTGGCGGTGGTCACCGGGCTGGCGGTGCTGGCAGGCTGGGTGCTGGCCGAGCCGGTGGTGTCACTGCTTTTGTGGCGGCTGTCGGCTGACTCCGCCGACCTGACCGTGGAGTTGGTCCGGGTCATGTTCGCGGGGATCGGCTTCATCGTGCTGTCGGCGTGGGCCCTGGGAGTGCTGAACGCCCATCGCCGGTTCTTTCTGTCCTATACCGCTCCGGTCATCTGGAACGCCGTCCAAGTGGCGTTCATGGTGGGCGCCTGGCTGGTTTGGCACAACGCGGACCCCGCGGCCCGAGCCTCCGACGTGGCCAGGATGGCCGCTTGGGGCACCGTGCTGGGCGGCGCCCTGCAATTCCTGGTGCAAGTGCCACTGGTACTCCGGCTCGCCCCCTCGCTGCGGCTGGGCCTGAACTGGCGGCGCCCCGATGTGCGCACCGTGCTCAACCGGTTCGGGCCTGCGCTGATCGGTCGGGGGGCGGTTCAGGTGTCGGCCTACGTCGACTTGATCCTGGCCGGGCTGCTGGCCAGCGGCGCCATCGCAGCCTTGGGATTCGCCCAGGTCATCTACTTCCTACCCATCAGCTTGTTCGCCATGAGCGTGGCGGCCAGTGATTTGCCGGAGATGGCCCGAGAACAAGGTGACCCCGACGCCTTGGCCCGGCGTCTTCAGGCCGGGCTGGACCGCATTGGCTTCTATGTCCTGTACTCGGCGGTGGCCTATATAACGATGGGCGGGCTGATCGTGGGAGCGCTGTTGGAGCGAGGACAGTTCAGCGGCGATCAGACGGTGCAGGTGTGGTGGATCCTGGCTGCTTACAGCTTGGGCCTCGTGGCTTCGGCCTCGTCCCGCCTGCTGCAAAACGCCTGTTTCGCCGCGGGCGACACCAAGGGCCCGGCCCGAGTGGCGGTGGTGAGGGTGGTACTAGCCGCCGCCGCCGGGGTGGTTCTCATGCTCAGCTTCGACTCCTATGCGGTGGTCGACGGCAGCGTGCAGCGCATGGGCGACTTCCAGATACTGTCGTTGTTGTCCGATGCCGAGCCGTCCGCGGAAGCGGTGCGGCTCGGTGCGGTGGGGCTGGCCTTGGGGAGCACGGTAGCCGCATGGGCGGAGTACGGGATCCTGCGCCATCGGATCCGCTTCCTGCTGGGCCGGCGCCGGACGGTGCGGGGTCCGACGAGGCACCTAGCCACAGCCGCTCTGTCTGCCGGCGTTCTGGGCGGGGTGCTGGCCTGGGGCCTCGCGCCCCTTCCGCTGGTCGTGACGGCGCCGTTCGCGCTGTTGACGACCGGGGTGGTGTATGTGGTGTTAGGCCGAGGCTCAAAGGTGGCCGCGGCCGAAGAGGCGGCAACGGCGATCGAGCGGGCGCTCGAACGAGTCGTCAGGGCAGCACGGTCAGAGAATCACGGTGGATGACCTCTTCGGGAGTGCCCAGAGGCATCTCCTCAGAATGCAGGCCGACCACCGAGGCCAGTTCGTCGGAGGAGATCTCCACCAAGCCCCGGGCGAAGACCTGACCGTCGGACCCTCGCACCTCTGTCGCGTCTCCCGGCTGGAAGTCGCCCTCAAAGCCGGTGATGCCAACGGCGAGCAGCGAGGCTCCCCGCTCTGTCATAGCCCTGCGAGCGCCGTCATCCACCCACAACGTGCCCGAGGGCACCATGGCGTAACCGATCCACAGCTTGCGGGCGCTCATCCGCCGGGGCTGAGCGGCCACGGTGGTGCCGGGGCCCGGCTCACAGGCCAACGCGTCGGCCACTACCTGGTGGCGGTGGGCGGCTGCGATCACAGTCCGAACCCCCGACAAGCTGGCGATGCGGGCGGCCGCCAGTTTCGAGGCCATGCCTCCGCTGCCACGGTCGGTGCCCGCCCCTCCTGCGGCGGCCACCAGTTCCTCCAGCAAGCTGAGGTTGGCAATCTCCTCCACCACTGGGGCATCGGCGTCAACGCGGGGATCAGAGGTGTGTACCCCGTCGATGTCGGTCAACAGCACCAAAAGCTCAGCGCCCACCATGTGGGCCACCAATGCGGCAATGCGGTCGTTGTCGCCCCAGCGGATGGCATCGTCGGCCACCGCGTCGTTCTCGTTCACTATGGGGACGACGCCCAGCTTCAACAACCGGCCGAGAGTGCGCTGGGCGTGCAGGTATTGGGCGCGCTCCAAGAAATCCCGGGGGGCTAGCAGCACCTGGCCGCAGATGAGGCCATAGCCGTCTAGACGCTCTTGGTAGAGGGCCATCAACCTGCTCTGGCCCACCGCGGAGAGGGCTTGAAGAGTGACCGGGTCGCGGGGGCGGCCCGGCGCGAAGCCAAGCACGGGAAGCCCGGCGCCGATCGCCCCGGAACTGACAACCACCGCTTGGTGGCCCTGGGCCACCAGGGCGGCTACCTCCCCGCTCAGCTTGGCCACCGCCTCGGCTCTGATGGATCCGTCGGCCTCGGTGATGGACGAGGTGCCGATCTTGACCACCACGATCACCGCGACGCCTCCCGACCCAGATATTCGCCGTCATCGTGGTGCTCGAACTCGAACGCCCCGATCCGGACGGTGTCACCCGGCTTGATCCCGGCTCGGGCGAGGGCCCGGTCCACCCCCAGCCGCTCGAGGCGTCGGCGGGCGAAATCCCAGGCGCCCGGGGCGTTCAGGTCGGACAGCGCGACCGTGCGCTCAGCGGCCCGGCCCACCACGACAAAAGCGCCGTCATCGGCTCGCGCCACGCGGAAGCCCTCGGCTAGCGGGCGGTGGACCACCACGTCGCCAGCGCGCCGAGCAGCTGAGGCCCGGCTGTGCTGGGCCCGGGCCTCGGCGACGGCGGCGGCCATGGCCTGGATCAACTCGGCTATCCCGGCACCGGTGACCGCGGAGACGCCCAGCGCCCCCGGCGGTGGGTCCAAATGGCCGACGTCGGCCTTGGATCCCACCAGAATCCTGGGCCGCTCCAGTAGCTCTGGCCGATAAGAGCCCAGTTCCCCCAACAGCACCCGCTGCTGCTCGGCGGGCGGAACCTCCTCCGCCGAAGCCAGATCGACCATGACCACCATGACCCGGGCTCGCTCGGTGTGGCGCAGGAATCGATGGCCGAGACCCCGACCGTCGCTGGCCCCGGCGATGAGGCCGGGGATGTCGGCCACCACCATCTCGAAGTCGTCGTCGGTGCGTACCACGCCCAGGTTGGGCTCCAGCGTGGTGAACGGATAGTCGGCGATCTTGGGGCGGGCCGCGGAGATCCGGGATATGAGGGTGCTCTTGCCCGCATTGGGGAAGCCGATGAGCGCCACGTCGGCCAACAGCTTCAGCTCTAGCCTGAGCCAGCGCTGTTCTCCGGCCTCACCCTGCTCGGCGAACGCCGGAGCGCGATTGAGGTGGGTTGAGAACCGGGTGTTGCCCATACCGCCCTGACCGCCCGCTGCGGCCAGCCAGCGGGCGCCGTCAGAGGCGAGGTCGGCCAGCATCTCCCCGTCCTGGGCTCTGACCACGGTTCCCACCGGCACCCGGACCACGGCGTCGTCGCCGGATGCCCCGTGGCGGCGCTTTCCCCGGCCGTGGCCGCCGCTTTCGGCCCGGCGATGGGGGTGGTCTTTGAACGCGATCAGCGACGCCGCATTGTGGTCGGCTTCCAGCCAAACGCTGCCGCCGTCGCCGCCGTCGCCGCCGTCGGGACCGCCTTTGGCCACATGGGCCTCACGGCGAAAGGAGACACAGCCCGCACCTCCGTCGCCACCCCGCACGTTCAGACCGCACTCATCGACGAACTGGGCCATCGCCTGTTCCTCCGCAACCGCCTGAGCCGAGCGGCTGGCGCTGCTGGGAGGCGTTCAGCCGGGAATGACGTCGACGAGCTTGCGGCGGCGGCGGTGCCCGAACTTGACCCGCCCGTCGGCGGTGGCGAACAAGGTGTCGTCGCGGCCGCGCCCCACGTTCTCACCCGGATGGATGCGAGTGCCCCGCTGCCGGATGATAATCGATCCCGCGGTCACCTCCGTGCCGTCGAAAACCTTCACCCCAAGGCGCTTGGGGTTGGAGTCGCGGCCGTTGCGAGTGGATCCGCCGCCTTTGGTCTTGGACATCTCTTGCTCCCCTCAGCGATCGGTCTCGGCCGTTATGGCCGTGATCCGAATGCGGGACTTTTGCTGGCGGTGGCCCCACCGCCGACGCTGGTTGCTCTTGTTCTTGTAGGTGAAACCGTTGATCTTGCGATCTTTGACCGAATCCATCACCGTGGCGGTGACCTTGGCCTGGCCGAGCTGGTAGGGGGCGGAGGTAACCGAGTCGCCGTCCACCAAAAGCAGCGGCGTCAACTCGACCTCGGCCCCGGGCTCGCCCAGCAGCTCGACGTCGAGCACCTGGCCCTCTTCAACTTTGTACTGCTTTCCACCAGTGCGGACGACGGCGTACATCGGCATCAGGCTACCGGCCCCGGCCGCCGCTTACTAGTTTGCGGTCGAGTTCCAAACCCCGGCCATCACAAGCCGGGCAAGCCGTGGAGCAGGACTCCAGCAGGCCCTCGCCGATGCGCTTGCGGGTCATCTCCACCAAGCCCAAGTCAGAGATGTCCAGCACCTGGGTGCGGGTCTTGTCCCAGCTCAGCGACTCCCGGAAGACCTTCATGACCTCATCGCGGTTGCCCCGCTTCTCCATGTCCACGAAGTCGATCACGATGATCCCGCCGATGTCGCGCAGCCGGAGCTGCCGGGGGATCTCCTGAGCCGCCTCCAAGTTGTTGCGGAACACCGTCTCCTCCAGGTTGGAGCTGCCCACATTCTTGCCGGTGTTCACATCGATGACCGTGAGCGCCTCGGTGCTCTCGATGATCAGCGAGCCTCCTCCGGGCAGCCACACCTTCTTGTCCAGCGCCTTCACGAACTGCTCTTGCACATGGTGGCGCTCCAGCAAGCTCAGGTGCTCGCTCTTGGCGTCGTAGTACTCCAGCCGCTCGCTCAGCTCAGGCACCACGCTGGTCACATAGCCGTGAACCTCGTCGAACAGCTGGCGATCGTCGATGCAGACCGAGCGGAAATCTTGGTTGAACTCCTCCCGGATGACCCGAACCGCCATCTCGGGCTCCCGATAAAGCAGACCGGGCACTTTCGCCTTCTTGGTCAGGGCCTCGATCTGCTCCCACTGCGACACCAGCCGCCTCACATCTCGCTCGAGCTCCTCAGCGGTGATCTTCTCGGCTGCGGTGCGGACGATGATCCCGTGCTCAGCGGGCTTGCAACGGTCGAGCACCTTGCGGAGCCGCTTGCGCTCTTTGTCGGGAAGCCGCTTGGATATGCCGTAGGTCGTCGAGTTGGGCACCAGCACGACGAATCGTCCCGGAAGCGACACCTCCTGGGTCAACCGAGCGCCCTTATGGGCGATGGGATTCTTGGTCACCTGGCACAGAATGGTCTGGCGAGCCTCTAGCAGGTTCTCGATGCGGGGCGAGCCGTCGGCGGTCTCCACGTCTTCGGGGTCGAACACCACATCGCCGCGGTACAGCACGGCGTTCTTGGGGGTTCCGATGTCCACGAAGGCGGCTTCCATGCCGGGCAGCACGTTTTGGACCCGGCCCAGATAGATGTTGCCGTGAATCTCCCCCACGTCGTCGGCCGGACGGGAGATGTGGTGCTCTATCAGCGCCCGGCCTTCCAACACGGCGATCTGGGTGGCCTCCGGGCGGACTTGGACCAACATCATGTAGCGGCCCACTGGCCGGCCCTTGCGGCGGCGCCCCCGACGGCGCTCCAAGGTCTTCTCGTCCAACTCCACCGGCTCGTCGGACACCTTGTGCTCCACCGGCTGAACTGGGCGCCCCCCGCCACCGCGGCCCCGCCCGCCCCGGCGGCGGCGCTTGCGACCTGAACTCGGACCATTCCCCCCTGAGCCAGAGCCCTTGGAGTCCGACCCCCCCGAGACCCTGGTCCCGTTTGCGACGGGCGCGGGGCGGGAATCCCCGATTTTCGGGCGGCGGTCAGATGAAACGGGCGCGGGGCGGGTGTCGCCGATCTTCGGGCGGCTTTCGGTCATTTGTGCAGTCCTTTCTCATTGCACACCAACCAGGGTGTGCTGAGCAGGGGCTGCGCCGACTTCAAGCGGCTCCAAGCGGGCGCCATCCTGCTCAATCCATTGACGAGTGCGCCGAACCAGTATCGAGCGGTATACCGGCTCAAGGGAGGCCAACAGCTCCGACGGGCGTGCTGCCCGCGGCTGGGTGCCCAAAGTCGCTAGGAGGCGAACCCCCCGGCTGGTCGG
>JAPOSH010000210.1 GCA_026709815.1 bacterium
CCCATTGGGGATTTCGGGTTGAGCCGTGGCTGGCCCGGCCGGTGCCTTTTTGCCGCCACGGCTTGCTGGCACCGCCTCTGACCTCGGCTCTGGTCTTGGTGCTCTGGGTTCCCCGTCGCCGGGCGGCGAGCTGGGCGGTGACCACCTGGTGCATGACGAAGACATTGGGCTCGATGCCGAAGATCTCAGGATCCAAGTCCACTGATCCGGCTTGGCCCCCGGAGGGGTCGCGCACGGTCACGGTGTGCCGGCGGAGAACAGGAGCTTCATCCACGGGGATGGCTGCGGTGGTCATCTCGCTCCGTTCTTCACTGCGCTGCGGATCAGCACGGCTGCTCCCCGGCGACCGGGAACCGAGCCCTTGAGCAGGATCAAATCATTCTCGGCGTCCACTCGCACCACCTGGAGATTCAGCGTGGTGACCTTCTCGGCCCCAGTCCGGCCCGCCATCTTCTTGCCTCGGAAGATTCTCGAAGGGGTCGCGCACTGGCCTACTGCACCGGGCTTGCGGTGGACCTTGTGGGCGCCGTGGCTGGCCTTTTGGCCGCTGAAGTTGTGGCGCTTCATGACTCCGGAGAAGCCCTTGCCTTTGCTGACGCCGGTCACATCCACCCGCTCGCCCCCGTCGAACACGTCGACGCCGATCTCCTGCCCGGCCTCGTAGGTTCCGACGTCGTCGATGCGCAACTCCACCAGCTTGCGGCCGGGAGCAACGCCGGCCTTGTCCAGATGGCCTCGCTCCGGCTGGGTCAGCCGATCAGTGCTTTGGGTTCCGTAGGTCACCTGAAGGGCGGAATAGCCGTCGGTCTCCGGTCGCTTGACCTGCACGATGCGGCAGGGTTCCACCCGCAGCACGGTCACGGGCACCACGCGGTCGTCCTCATCCCATACCTGGGTCATGCCTATCTTTTCGCCGACAATCGCCTTGGCAACCATCGCGACCCTGCCTTCACGCGAACGCTCCGCACGGGTGCAGCCCACGAATGGGTCTGCCCGGCGGAGCGAGCTTCGGTTGTGCCGCCTGGTTCCCCAAGCAGGATTGATCCTGCTTGCGGGCCTGGACGGACATCGCTTGCACGAAAAATGCCGACCGGTGTCGGCACGAAAAACAGACGATAGCGGTTGCGGGGCGATCCGCCAAATCCCTGAGCGGGCAAAAGCCGAGGATTAGCGTGGAGTCGTGGACGACGTTTCGTCCGAGCAGGCACCGTCTGGGGAGATTCCGTCTGAGAGGGCGCTGTCTGAGGAGGCATCGTCTGGGGAGGCGCTGTCTGAGAAAGTGCCTCCTTGGCTGTCTCGCGCCATTTTGACCGGGGCAGCGGCGCTGGGCGGGCTGTATGTGCTGGGGTGGCTGATCCGGGAGCTGAGATCGCTCCTCGTGATCGTGCTGTTGTCGTTCTTCTTGTCCTTCGCGCTGGAGCCTGCGGTGAACCGCATGGAGAGGATGGGCATTCGCCGCGGTATGGGCACCGGGATCGTGTTCCTGGCGCTGCTGGCGGCGGTGGGACTGTTCCTGTGGGCCATCGGCACGGTTCTGGCCGATCAGGTGGGCGAGTTCGCCGACGATGCCCCCGGCTACATCAACGACATCGAGGGCTGGGTGGAGGACACCTTCGACATCGAGGTCGACGCCCAAGGGCTGCTCGACGAGTTCCAAGAGGGTGGGGCGGTGGCCAATCTGGCCACCCGACTGGCCGACAACCTGATCAACCTCGGTGCCACCGTGCTGCAAGTGCTGTTCCAGATCCTGACGGTCGCTCTGTTCACCTTCTATCTGGTGGCTCAGGGGCCGAGGCTGCGCCGCAACGTCTGTTCGCTGCTGTCGCCCGATTATCAGCGCCAGGTGCTGAACATCTGGAATCTGGCCATCGACAAGACGGGGGGCTACATCTACAGCCGGCTGATCTTGGCGGTGGTCTCGTTTTTGGTTCACTGGCTGGTGTTCTGGCTGGTCGGCGCACCGTTTCCGATGCCGATGGCGCTGTGGGTGGGCCTGATATCGCAATTCGTCCCCGTGGTCGGCACCTATATCGCCGGAGCGCTGCCCGTGTTGATCGGTCTGTTGGACCAACCTTCGACCGGACTGGCCATTTTGATCGCCATCGTGGTCTACCAGCAGGTGGAGAATTATCTGCTCCAGCCCAAGGTGACCGCCCACACCATGGAAATCCACGTCACGGTGGCGTTCGGATCGGTGATCGCGGGCAGCCTGCTTTTGGGGGCAGTGGGAGCGGCCATGGCCCTTCCGGCCGCGGCCACTCTCCAGGCCTTCTTGTCCAGCTACCTAGAACGCCATGAGGTGGTGCAAGAACTCCAAGACGCCGAGGCCGCCCAGCACCCCGAGCGCGACCCCATGGGTAATCGCATCCGAAACCTATTAAACCGAGTATTCACCCCCAAGTAAGGGTCGAGACTCGGTCAGGAGCAGGCGGCGAGGGCGGCGTCGTAGTCGGGCTCGTCGGCGATGGCGGCTACCAGCTCGGAGTGGGCCACGGTACCGTCGGGGGCGATGACGACCACGGCCCGGGCGGTGAGGCAGCACAGAGGGCCGTCGATCATCTCCACGCCGTAGTCGCTCAGGAACTCCCGGTTGCGGAAGATGGAGCCGATGGTCACGTTCTCGATACCCTCAGCGCCGCAGAAGCGGGCGCCAGCGAAGGGCAGGTCCAACGAGGCGCAGATCACGGTGGTGTTCTCGAGGCCGGCGGCCCGCTCGTTGAAGGCCCGCACGCTTGTGGCGCACACCCCGGTGTCGATGCTGGGGAAGATGTTGAGCACCACGTTGCGCCCGGCCAAGCCCTCCAGGGTGACGGGGGAAAGATCGCCTCCGGTGAGCGTGAAGGCGGGCGCGGCCGATCCAACCGTCGGCAGGTCACCGCTGGTGTTGATGGTCATGTCTTTGAATGTGGTCTGGCCCATAGCCGTTTTGTAGCACCCCAGCAGGTGGGATTCGTTGCCGAGGAAGGTGATTGTGCCGGATTCCTCGCCAACCGCTCCGCTTTGCGGGGGATTGCGGCCAAGCTGTCGCAGCCCGCTCGTACAATCGGACTATGCCGCCCGCCGAGCACCGAGACGAGAAAGCGCTGAACGCGGCCATCGCCGCCGCCATCGGCCGGTGCCACCCGCAATCGGTGGTGCAAGCCGAGCGGGCCAGCAAGCTGGTCGGCTCAGCCAAGCAGCCCGACATCACCGTGGAGGCGCCGGGCCGTGAGCGGGTGCTGGTGGAGAACAAGTACGCCGGCGTGCCCGCTCGGCAGTTGGAGCAGCAGTGCCTGGCTCATTTTGGCACGCGGTGGGCCGCCGATCAGCGCCCGGTCCGGGTGGTGGTGGCCATGAGGAGCCCAGAGCGGCTGAACGACTTCTCTGATGAGGATCTCGCCGAAGGGGCGTTTACCGAGATCACCTTCCAGTGGGCTATGTGGTCGGTGAACGGCGAGGGCGATCCGGCTCGGTTCCCCGAATCCGGATGGCTGGAGGGCAGAATCGCCGAACTGGCCGCCTTCATCGACCGGGCGGGCGCTGACGGCGCCGATGCCAGCGCGTTGGCCGATCTATTGCAGGAGCGCCTGACAGCGGCGGCGGCTGAGGCCACGGAAGGGGCGGGCACAGCCGAAGCCTTCGGGGAGGTGCTGGCCCAGGTGCCGGGGGAGCAGACCAACCGCATGGCCATGGCCATCTTGTTCAACGCCGTGCTGTTCCAATTTCACATCGCCCACCACCATCCCGAGATACCAACGCCCTCGCAGATGCAGTCCGACAACGAGCTGGACCAGCTTCGGGTGCTGGAAATGTGGCAGGAAATCTTGGAGGTGAACTACTGGCCCATTTTCGGAGTGAGCCGAAGTCTGCTGCGGGCGGTCAACAGCTTTGTGGGGGCGAAGCGAGCGCTTGAGATCCTCTGCCGTACCGCGGGAGAGGTCGTCGAGGATCCGAACTCATCGGGCCTGGTGGGGCGGCTCTTCGGAGAGCTGATCGGCGACCGCAAGTTCTTGGCCACCTTCTACACCCAACCCGCCTCGGCCGCGCTGCTGGCCGAGCTGGCGGTTGATCGCCTGGATGTGGATTGGTCGGACCCCGAAGCCATTGCCGGGCTGCGGGTGGGCGACATGGCGTGCGGCACCGGAGCGCTTTTGACTGCGGTCTATCGGCGGATTGTGGAGCGGCACCGGGTTGAGGGAGGCGATGACGCGGCAATCCACCGGCCGCTGATGGAGCAGGTGATGATCGGCTGCGACATCATGGCCGCGGCCGTGCATTTGACAGCGGCGCGCCTGTCGGGAGAGCGGCCCGACATCGACTACACCAACACCAGTACCTGGTTGATGCCCTACGGAAAGGTGCCTGATGCCCAAGGAGTGGTCGGCTATCGGATCGGGGCGCTGGATCTGCAGCACTCGAACACGCGAAATGCTCTTTGGGGTGATGGAACCCTCGCGGCTGCTGCTCAAGGAGAGGAAGCGATGGCCACTGCCGACATCCCCGCAGAGTCGCTGGACATCGCCATCATGAATCCCCCGTTCACCCGCCCCACCAACCACGAGGCTGGCCATGCCGAGGTGCCCAACCCGGCGTTCGCCGGGCTGGGAAACGACCCGCAAGATCAGAAGGCGATGTCGGAGGCGCTGACGGCGAGCACTGGGAACATCAGGGGTATGAAGGCGGGCCATGGAAACGCGGGCATCGCCTCCAACTTCATCGATTTGGCCCACGCCAAGCTCAAGCCCGGCGGCGTATTAGCTCTGATCGTGCCGGCATCGATGGTTTCCGGAGCAGCGTGGAGGTCGGCGCGCGGTCTTCTGGCCGCGGGCTATGGAGATATCGATATCTTCTCCATTTCAGAGCACGGAGACGAAGCGTCGCAGGGCCGTGCCTTCTCTGCCGACACCGGGATGGCGGAAGTGATCGTGGTTGCCACAAAGCAAGAGCGATCTCCGCGTAGCAGATCGCTGGAGGCCGATTATGTGGTCTTGGGCAAACAGCCCGTGTCGGCGCTGGCCGGAGTTGAGATCGCGCAAGCAGTGGTAGGCACAGAGAAACGAAATGTCCTGTTGACTCTTGGCGGTCAGGTTCATGGACATCGCTCAGCATCGGCATTCGCTAAAAACATGTGCGGCCATCCGGTTGGAACTCACAGCTTTGAGGTTGTTGTAACCTCTTCAGAGCTTGTAGCCGGGAGGCTGGCATTGCCCCGTGTTCATGCCCTGGATCTTCCAATGAGCGGACTGGCTCAGCTCGGCTACCGAGGGTCGGTAGACAGAGATATTGCAGGCGAAAACTCAGACGGTACACCACGGGGGCCTTTCGATATCCTCAGGCTCGCAGATCGGCACCAGCACGCCAGCGTTGACTGGCCCGTCCTCTGGTCACATGACCACAAGGCAGAGACGTTGATGAGAGTCCTCCCCTGCTCGAGGGGAGTCTTGCGCCAGAACATGAGAAATCGGGCGCTGGAGATTTGGGAGGGACGCGACAACCCTGTCGGACAGTGGATTTCAGGAGCAACCCGTCTTCACATCAACAGCGACTTTCAGCTGAACTCGCAGCCCACTGCCGCTTGTTTGACTCCCAAGCCTGCTATCGGCGGGCGGGCGTGGCCCTCATTTCAGCCGACGGCTGGTGATGAAGCGGAGAATGAGAACTGGGAGAAGGCTATCTGCGTGTGGCTGAACAGCACCCTCGGCCTGCTCGGACGGTGGTGGGTCTCCAACCGCCAGCAAAAAGGTCGGGCCAATCTAACCATCACCACTCTGGGCAGCATTCCCGTTCTGGACTTGCGAGTCATCTCCGCTGAACAGGTGCGGGGGCTGGTCGCCGTATTCGACGATTTCGAGCACCGACCCATGCTCCCGGCCAACGAGGCTTATCGTGATGAAGTCCGCCGGGAGCTGGACGAGTCGGTGCTGTGCGGGGTGCTGGGGCTTCCTGGCACCATTCTCGACCCGCTGGCAACGCTGCGCCTCCAGTGGTGCGCCGAGCCCTCGGTTCACGGCAACAAGAAAACCCGCCCCTGACTCTCAGCAGAGGCCGAGCCGCTCAGCCTGGGGCAGGGTCAGATGCCCTCGGCTTCGACTTCTTCGCGGCTGACGCCGAGCAGGAACAGCACGGCGTCAAGGTAGGGGACGCTCACGGCCGTCTCCACGGCTTGGCGGACCCTGGGCTTGGCGTTGAAGGCGATGCCCAAACCCGCGGCGGTGAGCATGTCGATGTCGTTGGCCCCGTCGCCCACCGCTACCACCTGCTCGGCTGACACCCCTTCGGCCGCGGCCACCTCGTGGAGGATCTCGGCTTTGCGGGCCCGGTCCACGATCGGGCCTTCCAAGTGGCCGGTGAGCTTGCCGTCGGCCATCTCCAAGGTGTTGGCGAAGGCGTAGTCGAGGTCGAAATCCTGTTTGAGCTGGTTGCAGAATCGGGTGAAACCTCCGCTCACGATGGCGACGGCGTAGCCCAGCCGCCGAAGAGCGGTCAAAAACGTCCGGGCACCGGGGGTCAGGGTCATCTGGTCCCACACCCGCTCCAACGCAGCCTCGTCCAACCCGGCGAGGAGGCGAACCCGGTCTCGCAGGGCGGTCTCAAAACCGATCTCTCCCCGCATGGCCTTCTCGGTCAGCTCTCGGCACACTTCGAGGCATCCCGCCTCGGCCGCTAGGAGGTCGATCATCTCGTCTTGGATGAGGGTGGAGTCCACATCCAGCAGGGCTACCCGCTTGGCCCGCCGAGCCAAACCCTCTCGTTGGATGGCCACATCGAATTCGGGGTTGACGCCGGCTATTGACAAAAGGTTGCGCCGGATGGCGTCGGCGTCGCCTCCGGCCACCAGCAGCTCGTAGCTGTAGATGGGATAGCGGGACAGGCGCACGATGCGGTTGATGTTGCCGCCGCCTTCGGCGATGGCGGCCGCGGTGTCAGCCAACATCGCCGGGGTGAGCTCTCGGCCCAGCACGGTGACGGCGTATGCACCGGCATGAGCGGTGGGAACGGGATCGACCACGTCGAACTCCACCGCGACCTTCTGCTCCCAGCCGAACAGGAGCAGGTCTTTGAGCAGATCCCGGCCGGGGGGAACCTCCACCACGATGCCCAGCGTGAGCTGGCGGCGGATGACCACCTGTTCGATGTCCTGGATGCGGGCGCCGCCGCTGGCTAGTACGTCAAGTAAGGCCGCGAACAGCCCAGGACGATCGGGCCCGGAAACCCGCAGCAGGATGACCTGGGGGTTGCTCATGGCGGGGCCGGACTCGGTCGCAGACTGGAGCTTCGGCGTTATTCCGCTGGTTCGGCCTCAGCCGTGCTGGAGCTTGATCTCGATATCGACGCCTGCGGGCAAATCCAACCGCTGAAGGGAGTCCACGGTCTTGGGGCCGGGATCCACGATGTCGAGCAGGCGCTTGTGGATGCGAATCTCGAAGTGCTCGCGGCTGTCCTTGTCCTTGTGGGGCGACCGGATAACGGTGAAACGGTGCTTCTCTGTGGGCAGCGGAACAGGTCCCCGCAGGTCGGCCTGGGTGCGCTTGACCGTCTCCACGATCTTCTTTGTGGACTGATCGATGATCTCGTGATCGTAGGCCTTCAGCCGAATGCGGATTTTCTGTCCTGCGGCCATGAGAGCTACTTGATGATCTTGGTGACGGTGCCTGCTCCCACGGTGCGACCGCCCTCGCGGATGGCGAAGCGCAGGCCGTCGTCCATGGCGATCGGGGCGATCAGTTCAACCACCATCTCGGTGTTGTCTCCGGGCATGCACATCTCGGTGCCCTCGGGCAACGCGATGGTGCCGGTCACGTCGGTGGTGCGGAAGTAGAACTGGGGCCGGTAGTTGCTGAAGAAAGGCTTGTGGCGACCGCCCTCGTCTTTGGTCAGCACGTACACCTGAGCCTCGAAATTGGTGTGAGGGGTGATGGATCCCGGCTGGGCCAGTACCTGCCCCCGTTGGACTTCGTCCTTGTCGGTGCCCCGCAACAGGGCGCCGATGTTGTCGCCGGCCCGGCCTTCGTCGAGCAGCTTGCGGAACATCTCCACCCCGGTGCACACCGTCTCGGCGGTCTCCCGGATGCCGACGATCTCCACTTTGTCGCCGGTGTTGACGATGCCTTGCTCCACTCGGCCGGTGACCACGGTGCCCCGGCCGGTGATGGAGAAGACATCCTCGATGGGCATGAGGAACGCCTTGTCCACGTCGCGCTCGGGCTCTTCGATATAAGAGTCAACCTGCTCCATCAGCTCGATCACCTGCTGGGCCGCGTCGGCGTCGCCCTCGAGGGCCTTGAGCGCTGAAACCGGCACCACGGGGATGTCGTCGCCGGGAAAGTCGTACTCGCTGAGCAGCTCCCGCACTTCGAGCTCCACCAACTCCAGCAGCTCATCGTCGTCCACCATGTCGACCTTGTTCAGGGCCACCACGATGGCGGGAACACCCACCTGGCGGGCCAACAGCACGTGCTCTCGGGTCTGGGGCATGGGGCCGTCGGCCGCCGACACCACCAGGATGGCGCCGTCAACCTGGGCGGCGCCGGTGATCATGTTCTTGATGTAGTCGGCGTGGCCGGGCATGTCGACGTGGGCGTAGTGGCGGTTGGCGGTCTCGTACTCCACATGGGCCACGTTGATGGTGATACCCCGCTCCCGTTCCTCCGGGGCCTTGTCGATGTTGTCGAATTCGGTGAACTGGGTGGTGGAGGGGTCGGCTTCCGACAGCACCTTGGTGATCGCCGCGGTCAGGGTGGTCTTGCCGTGGTCGATGTGGCCCATCGTTCCCACGTTCAAGTGCGGCTTTGTCCTCTCGAATGTTTCCTTCGCCATTTCTATCCTCCGAAGACGGGCTCTTTGCCTGTGGTCACTCGCCCCGAATGCGGGCGACTATCTCCTCTTGCACCTTGACAGGCGCCTGACGGTAGGTGTCGAACTGCATGGTGTGGGTGGCACGCCCCTGAGTCCGAGACCGGAGTTCGGTAGCGTACCCGAACATTTCCGAGAGTGGCACATGGGCCTTGACAATTTGTTCGCGGCCCCGTTGCTCCATGCTGTCGATTTTGCCCCGGCGACTGTTCAGATCGCCGATGACGTCGCCCATGTACTCTTCAGGGGTCACCACGTCTACGGCCATGATCGGCTCTAGCAGTACGGGCTTGGCTCGTCGGGAGGCATCGCGGAAGGCGGCGGTGGCCGCGATCTTGAACGCCATATCGGACGAGTCCACCTCGTGGTGCCGGCCGTCGGTGAGGGTCACCTTGAGGTCTACCAGCGGGAAACCGGCCAGCGGGCCGGCGGTCATGGCGTCTTGCATGCCGCTGTCCACTGCGGGTATGTACTCCTTGGGGATGCGCCCGCCGCTGACCGCGCTGGCGAACTCGTAGCCCTTGCCCGACTCGTTGGGCTCCAAGTTGAAGGTGATCTCGGCGTACTGCCCGGCGCCGCCGGTCTGCTTTTTGTGGGTGTAGGTGAATTTGGACACCGGGGCGGAGATGGTCTCCCGGTAGGCCACCTGCGGCTTGCCGACTGAGGCGTCCACATGGAACTCCCGCAGCATCCGCTCCACTAGCACCTCCAAGTGCAGCTCGCCCATGCCGGCGATGAGGGTCTGCGCCGTCTCCTCGTCGGTGCGGACCTGAAACGTGGGGTCCTCTTCGGCCAAAGCCGACATGGCCTTTCCCAGTTTGTCCTGGTCGGCCTTGGTCCGGGGCTCCACCGCCACCTGGATCACCGGGTCGGGAAAGTCCATCTGCTCTAATTCGATGGGGTGGTTGGGATGGGTCAAGGTGTCGCCGGTGCGCACGTCTTTGAGGCCGATTCCGGCCACGATGTCGCCGGCCCGGACAACGTCGAGATCCTCCCGGTCGTTGGCGTGCATCTCCAAGATGCGTCCGATCCGCTCCTTGCGCCTGGTGCGGGTGTTGACCACCTGGCTGCCCTTGTCCATCTGACCGCTGTACACCCGGAAGTAGGTGAGCTTGCCGACATGGGGGTCGCTCATGATCTTGAACGCCAAGGCGCTGAACGGGGCGTTGTCGTCGGCGGGCCGCTCGGAATCCTCCCCCTTGTGGACGCCCTTCACCGGGGGGATGTCCAGCGGGGAGGGGAGGTAGTCGATGATGGCGTCGAGTAGGGGCTGCACGCCCTTGTTCTTGAAGGCCGACCCGCACAGCACCGGCACGACGTCCAGCGACAGGGTGCAGGCCCGCAGCGAGCTTCGCAGGTCAGCGGGGGTGATCGACTCCTCGTCCTCGATGTACTTTTCCAGCAAGTGCTCGTCGAACTGGGTCAAGAGGTCGATGAGCTCGAGGCGGGCCTCGGTGGCTCTGTCTTTTAGTTCGTCGGGAATGTCGGTGACGTCCCAGGTGGCGCCCAGATCGTCGCCTCTCCATACCAGGCCTTGCATCTCTACCAGATCGACCACGCCGAGCAGGTCGGCTTCGATGCCGATGGGCAGCTGCACCACCGCGGTGTTGGCCCGCAGCCGTTCGGTGATGGTGAGCACCGCCCGCTCGAAATTGGCGCCGGTGCGATCAAGCTTGTTGATGAAGCAAATGCGGGGAACGCCGTACTTGTTGGCTTGGCGCCAGACCGTCTCCGACTGCGGTTCCACGCCGGCGACGCCGTCGAACAGGGCCACCGCCCCGTCGAGCACCCGCAGGGATCGCTCCACCTCCATGGTGAAGTCCACGTGACCGGGCGTGTCGATGATGTTGATCCGGTGCCCGGCCC
>JAPOSH010000094.1 GCA_026709815.1 bacterium
AGCACCCCGGGGGCGGCGGGGAGGTGGGCGTGCTGGCCGCCAACCACCTGGCCAACGAGCTCCTGGCCGGTCGCACCGAGGCGGCAGTGATGACCGGCGGACAGCTTTGGAAGACGTGCGAGCGGGCCAGGGCCGCAGAGGTGGCCTTGGACTGGCCCACCGGCGGCCACCCCAACGGAGTAGATGCTCAGTTTGCCCTCGTAGCCAAGCCCATAGCGTCGGAGGCAGAGGAGCGCCACCGCCTCACCCGGCCCGTCGAGGCCTACCCGCTGTTCGAGAACGCTCTCCGAGCAGCCCAGGGGATGACCCTGGCCGAGCATGCCCAGCGGCTGGGCGAGATGATGACCAAGTTCACCGCGGTGGCCGCGGCCAACCCCTACGCCTGGTTCCCCACCGAGCGCAGCGCGGCCGAGCTCATCACCCCCACCCCCGAGAACCGAATGATCGGCTTCCCCTACACCAAGTACCTCAACTCGGTGATCAACACCGACCAGGCCGCGGCCTGGGTGATGACCTCGGCGGCCAAAGCCCGGGAGCTGCGCATCCCGGCTGATCGCTGGGTGTACTGGTGGGGCGGCCACAATGCCGCGGAGGAGGCCTGGTTCGCCAGCACCCGCCCCAACTTCGCCGAGTGCCCGGCGATGAAGGACTCGTCGGTGGGCGCGCTCAGCCGGGCCGGGGTCGGCGTGGACGACATCGCCCTGTTCGACTTCTACTCCTGCTTCCCGGTGGCGGTGCGAATGGCCTGCGCCATGCTCGGCATCGACGAGCTGGACCCCCGCCCGTTCACCGTCACCGGCGGACTGCCCTACGCAGGAGGGCCGGGCGCGGCCTACACCATGAACTCGCTGGCCGCCATGGTTGAGCGCCTGCGCCAGGACGACCGCTCGATCGGGCTGGTCACTGGCAACGGCTTCTTCCTCACCAAACACGCCGCCGCAGTGTTGTCGGCCCGGCCCAAACAAGGCGGTTGGGATCAGCCCGACGGCCCGCCCCCGTCAGCCCTTATGGAGACCACCCCGGCTATCCCCGACGAGCAAGCCGCTGGGCCGGGCCGCATTGAGGCGTACACCGTCATGCACGACCGCGACGGCCAGCCAGCCTCAGGCTACGTCTGCGGTCGCCTCGGCGGCAATGGCGCCGAGGGGCGCCGCTTCCTGGCCAACACCCCTGAGGACCCCGACCTGCTCCGCGCCCTGTTGGCCTCCGAATCCGTCGGCCGCACCGGCCGCGTTCGCCACGACGAAACCACCGGCCGCAACATCTTCACCCCGGCCTGAGAAAAACCAGGATCGGCTGAGCCGCTCTCCGCCCATCAAGGGGCGACGCTGGAAGTGGCGGCTCAAACCACCTCACAAGTCAGTCGGTGACCACGCCGACGGGGCAGGTGACACCGGTGCCGCCGAGGCCGCAGTAGCCGTTGGGCACTTTGGCCAGGTACTGCTGGTGGTAGTCCTCGGCGTAGTAGAAGGGCGGCGCGGCGATGATCTCGGTGGTGATCTCCCCGTAACCGGCGTCGGCCAACCGGGCGCCGAACCGCTCCTGCGACGCCTCGGCGGCCGCCATCTGGTCGTCGTCGAAGCAGTAGACGCCCGACCGGTATTGCGTGCCCACGTCGTTGCCCTGGCGCATGCCCTGGGTGGGATCGTGGTTCTCCCAGAACAGCGCCAGCATCTGCGCATAGTCGGCAGCCTCGGGGTCGAACACGGCCAGCACCGCCTCGGTGTGGCCGGTGCGGCCGGAGCACACCTCCTCATAGGTGGGGTTGGGGGTGAAGCCCGCCGCATATCCCACCGCGGTGGTGAACACGCCGGGCACCTGCCAGAACACTCGCTCCGCCCCCCAAAAACAGCCCATCCCCACCATGATCTGCTGCATCCCCTCGGGAAACGGGGGCTTGAGCGGGTTGCCGTTCACAAAGTGGGCGTCCGGCACCGGCATCTCCGTGTCCCGGCCCGCTAGCGCATCGGCCGGATCAACCATCATCGTCTTCTTCGTCCCGAACAAAGCCATGGGGCCAGTGTAGGGGTTGCCAGCGGCCCCCCGGCCGCCCTATGGGGCCGCAGCCGATCTTGGCGGGTAGGCTCAGCGGCCTGTAGCGGAACCAACACAGAGTCCGTAGGGGGAAATAGATGGCTGTCGCACCGGAGAAGATCCGCAACGTCGCACTGGTGGGGTCGCAGGGGTCGGGCAAGACCACGCTCGCCGAAGCGCTGCTGTACCGGGCCGGCGTGATCGACCGCACCGGCCGGGTGGAAGACGGCACCACGGTGTGCGACTTCAGCCCCGAGGAGAAGGCCGCCGGCCACAGCCAGTCGCTGGCTCTGGCCAGCTTCGACTGGCACGGCCACAAGATGAACCTGCTCGACACCCCCGGCGCCCCCGATTACGCCGGCGAGCTTCACGCCGCGCTTCAGGTGGCCGACCTTTTGGTATTCGTGATCGACGCCTCCAGCGGGGTGGACCACCGGGCCACCGCCATCTGGCGGATGGCGGCCGACGCCGGCCTGCCCCGCATCGTGTTCGTCAACAAGCTCGACCGGGAGCATGCCAGCTTCGAGAACGTGCTCGCCGAGCTGCAAGACGCCTTCGGCGCCGGCGTGGCCCCGCTGGAGCTTCCCATCGGCGCCGGGCCCGGCTTTCACGGGATCGCCGACCTGCTCACCGACAAGGCCTACATCTATGACAGCGGATCGGCTGAGGAAGCCCCCATTCCCGCTGAGATGGAGGAACAGGAGGCCGAGGTGCACGAGCAGCTCATCGAGGGCATCGTGGTGGCCGACGACGACATGCTGGAGCAATACCTCGAAGGCGACATCCCCAGCCCGGCCGAGCTCGAGGCGGTGCTGGGGCGGGGCGTGGCCGACGGATCGGTGTTCCCGGTAGTGTGCGGCTCGGCCACTGGCCCCATCGCAGTGGACCGGCTCGCTGACTTCTTGGTGGAGATCGGCCCCCCACCCGACTCCCGGACCATGACCGTGACCATGAGCGACATCGACACCGAGCCCGCCTGCGATCCCGACGGCGATCAGCTGGCCTGCGTGTTCAAGACCGTCAGCGACGACTATGTGGGCCAGATCTCACTGTTCCGAGTGCTGTCGGGCACCATCAACCGAGACGACAACCTCACCAACTCCACCACCGGCGACAGCGAGCGGCTGCGCGGCCTCGTCAGCCTGATCGGGGGCAAGCAGCAGGACATCGGCGCCATCGGCGCCGGGGACATCGGCGGCGTCACCAAACTCCAGCAGACCCGCACCACCGACACCCTCACCAACGCCGGGCGGGCGGTGGTGCAGATGGAACCGTGGCCCGAGCCGGTGCTGGCCTACGGGCTGGTGCCCAAGAACCGGGCCGCCGAGGACAAGCTGGGCACCGGGCTGCGGCGCCTCACCGATGAAGACCCGTCGTTGAAGCTAGAGCGCAGCGAAGAGACCCGCCAGACACTGCTGCGAGGCTTGGGCGAGGCCCATCTGCGGCTGGCAATCGCCCGCCTGGACCGCATGGGCATCGAAGTGGCGACCGAGGACCTCAGAGTTGCCTACCGCCAGACCATCACCGGCACCGGCGACGCCGAGGGCAAGCACAAAAAGCAGTCCGGTGGGCACGGACAGTTCGGCGTGGCCTATGTGCGCATCGAGCCGCTGCCCCGGGGCAGCGGCTTCGAGTTCGTGGATGCCATCACCGGGGGCTCCATCCCCCGGTCGTACATACCCGCGGTGGAAGCCGGCATCCGCGACGCCATGGCCGATGGCGGCGACCTGGGCTTTCCCATCGTGGACGTGCGGGCCACGGTGTACGACGGCAAGCACCATTCGGTGGACTCGTCGGAGTTCAGCTTCAACATGGCCGGCAAGCTGGCGTTCAGCGCCGCCTTCGCCCAGGCCAACCCCGTGGTGCTGGAGCCCATGGCCCAGGTGGAGATCACCGTGGCCCCCGAATACCAGGGCGACGTGATGGGCGATCTTTCGTCTCGCCGGGGCCAGGTGCAGGGCACCGACGCCGGGCCGTGGGGCGAGCAGGTGATCCATGCCATCGTCCCCGAGGCGGAGCTGGTGCGATACGCCATCGAGCTGCGATCGCTCACCGGCGGTCGGGCCCGGTTCACCGCTGAGCGGGTGGCCTACGAGATCCTCAGCGGCGCCCTGCCCGAAGCGGCCACGGCATAGGCTTGAGCCGTGTCCGAGCCGTCCAACGCTGAGGATCTGGAGTTCCAGTGGGCTGATCCCCGCGACTATCAGCCGCCGGACGGGGTTATGCGCAAAGTCACCGGCTCGGCGGGCGGCTCGGCGCTCGGCGCGGCCATGGTGGCGCTCGGCGAGATCCTCGAACCCGAGAAGGTCCGGGTGGAGATCCAGCAAGAAGACGACGAGCCCGAGCCGGACATGCCGTTCACCATCGACTTCGGCGACCTGCCCCCACTGCCTTAGCGGTCACTGCCTCGGCGGTGCGCCGCAGAAGTATGTGCCGCAGAGATAATCGCGCCGGTCCTGCTCGGCCGCGTCGCTGCTAGCGGTCGCGATACCCGACGCTATTTCCCCGGCACCGCTAGCGGTCGGGCAAATCCGGCGACCACCGGGCTGACAACGCCGAGAGCATCGCAATGGCGGCGGCCAGCAAAGCGAGCAGCGACGGCACCGCTTAGATGTAGAAGATGGTCCGCCAGCCGAAGGCGTCCACCATGAAGCCCCCGAGCGCCACGCCGATGGCCGGTGACAGGGCGGTGACAGCCGACCAGTATCCCAGGGCCAACGCCCGCTCCCGGCGGGGCGGTCTGCACCCAGCTCACCGCGCTCTCCGAGGTGGCGAGATCGTCGGCGATCTCGGGCAGCGACGCCGACAGCACGGTGATCGGGAAGCTGGTGGAGGCGATGCCAGCCATGGTGAGCCCGAGCACCGCCCAGCGGTAGTTGGGCCGATCCTGAAACCGGTGGCGCCAACCGGGCTCGAGGGGTTGGGCCCTCACTCCCGGGGCGCGGGACCGGCGCCAGGCCCGAGTTTGGCCCGAAGATCCTGCTCGACAGCCTTCATCAACTCCCCGGCGTGCTGGTCGCGCAACTCGGCCAAGACCGGCGCCCCGGCGCCCGCCTCGGCGTCCCACTCGTCGGCGAACCGGCCTGAGGTGATGTCCTCAGCCAGCTCGCGCATGGTGGTGGCCACGTCGATGTGGTCGAAACGGCCCCGCCGGGAGAGCTGGCCGTACTGGCTGGCCGGAGAGTGGTGGTCGAGTTGGGCCACGAAGCCGGTCTCCCGCAACAGCCGGTAGTTGCGCTCCACCTCGCCAGAATAGAACAGCTCGGTGGTGATGGCTTCCAGCGGAATGCCCAAATCCAGCATCACCAGCACGAAGTTCGTGTTCACATGGGTCAGCACCGGCGACAGCAGCTGCTCCACCGCCAAGTCGAGCACCGCCTCTTGATATGGGCTCATGGCGATGGCGCCTTGGCGCAGCCCGCCGATGGCCTGGGCCACCGCCAGCATCCGGGCCTCGGCGCTGCCGGTGGTGTCGCGGTGCACGCCCACCGCGGTGATGAACCCGAGACCCTCCTCATAGCAGCGGCGCACCTCGGGGCCCAGCATCCGAGGAGCGACCATGGCGATGTCGCCGTCGGGGGCGAAGCGGTCGAAGGCCAGGGTGTAGCCGCTGGCCACGATGGTGAGGGCCTCCGGCCCCGGCGCCAGGGCCAATCCGGGGATGGCGTCGTCGGGAACCAGCACGCAGATGACTTCGGCTGACGAGGCGGAAGCGATGTCAGCGGCATCGAATCCATCGGCGGCAGCCTGCTCTTTGGTCTCGTCAGCTCGCACGTGTACCGACACCGACAGTCCCGAGTCCCGCAGGTTGAGAGCCCACGGCCGGCCCTGGTTGCCGTAGCCCACCACCGCCACCTGCTGGCCGGCCACCGCGGCCGGATCGGCGTCGGGCTCGTAGAAGAAATCGGTCATAGGCCCACTCTCCCAAATCGACGGCGCACCAGCCGAGGCGAACTGATGCCTTGGCCATGCTTATGCCAGTATTTGCCATGGGCGACTTCTCTGAGCGCGTCGGCGGGGCACTGGTCACAGGGGGCAGCGGCGGCATCGGCGCCGCGATCTGCGAGATGCTGGCTGAGCGGGGCAGCTCGGTGGCATTCACCTACCGGTCGAATGCCGACTCGGCCGAATCGGTGGCCGCCGCGGTGCGGTCCACAGGGGTGAGCGCCCATTTCGGGAACCCGGCCCTCGAAGACGCCGACGAGGTACGAGCCTTTGCCGACGAGGCCGCCGACCGGCTCGGGGGGCTGCACACCGTGGTCAGCGCGGCAGGCCCCCATGTGCCCCAGATGTACGTGTCGCAGGCCGACCCCGCCCTGTTCGCTCGCCAGATCGACGCCGACGTGCTGGGTGCCTTCAACCTCACACGGGCGGTACTGCCCCACCTGCGGTCCGCAGGCGGCAGCATCGTGTACGTGACCACCGCGGCCACCACCGTGTTCCCCAAGCGCGATGCCTTGTCGTCCATACCCAAGGGTGCGGTGGAGTCGCTGATGCGGGCGGTGGCAGCAGAAGAGGGCCGCTTCGGCGTGCGGGCCAACTGCGTGGGGCCGGGGATGCTCGAAGACGGAATGGCCGCCCGCCTGATGGCCGACGGCGACTTAGACGACCGGGCCTTGGAGGTGGCCCGGGCCAACATCCCGCTGGGGCGCTTCGGCAAGGCGACCGACATCGCCGAGGCCGCCTGCTTCCTCGCCTCCGGTGCCGCCAACTACATCAGCGGCCAAAAGCTCGATATCGACGGCGCGTTCACCATCTGACCACCGGCGCGCACCCGACACGGCCGCGGCATCGCTACCCGGCGAAATCCCCCGCATCTCGGCGGAGCGTGCGGATGGCGTCGTCAAGGGCGCCCAGGGTGTCGGCTGACAGACCGGCCAGGCCGAACTCGATGTCGGCGAGGGCATCGGCCGCCTTGACCGCCACCCGGCGCCCCTCATCGGTGATCTCGGCCAAGATGGTCCGGCGGTCCTCGGAGTGGGGAACCCGGCGGACCATCCCGTCTCGCTCCAAGCGGTCGATGGCATTGGTGACGCTGGTGGGATGGACCATCAGCCGGTTGCCCATCTTGCCCAACGGCAGCGACCCCCGGCGGGAGAAATGGAGCAGAGCCAAGGCCTCAAACCGGGAGAAAGTCAGCTCGAGCGGGGCCAGGGCCTCGTTGATCCGCCCGAGCACCAGCTGGTGGGCTCGGGTGACAGAGGTGGCGGCCGACATGGCGTCAATGGCCCGCCAATCGTTGGCCTCCCAGTTTCGCCGGGCCTCACCGATGGGGTCGAAGGGCAGCACTCGCGTTGTACTCTAGGGTGGCCGCCCATCGCACCCAAAGGAGATTCTTCGTGATTGTCGTCGCCGGCGCTGTTTCCGTTCCCGCTGAGAACTCCGAGGCGTTCATGGCCGCCGCTGCCGCCGTCTCCTGCGCATCCCGGGCGCTGGAGGGCAACATCGACTACTGCATCTCCATGCAGGCGCCGGGTGCGTTCCGGTTCTTGGAGATCTGGGAGAGCGAAGAGGCGATGAGCGCGCAGTTCGCCGCTCCCCCCTTCGGTGCCTTCCAGGCTGCGGTCGGCGACCTGGGCATGGCCGCAATGGAGGGCAAGAAGTACGAGATCGCCTCGGTGGCTACGCTGTGACCGCGCTCATTATCTATGACCGCTCATTACCGTTTTGAGGAGATCTGATGATCGTCATTGCCGGCACCGGCGCCCTTGCCCCCGAGAACACCGAGGCGTTCATGGCCGCCGCCAACGAGATGGCCGCCGCGTCGCGCGCTGAGGAGGGCAACCTCGAGTACTGCTTCTCGGTGGAGGCCCCTGGGAAGGTCCGCTTCTTCGAGATATGGGAGAGCGAGGAGGCGCTGGGCGCCCATTTCGCCGCCCCGCACATGGCGGCATTCGGCGCGGCCATCAGCGAGTTGGGCATCACCGGGATGGACGGGAAGAAGTACGAGGTTGCCTCGGTCAGTCCGCTGTTCGGCTGACGCCCTCGGCCTCCCGAGGCCCGAGGCGGTATGAGAAAACCCCCTCCGGCCGGGCAGACTTGACACGGTGGAGGACTATTTCCAGCAGCTCGCCCGCTCCTGGCGCAGCGTCACATCCAGAACGGTGCGCGAAGCCGTTGCGGTGCTGCTGCTGCTGATCGTGGTGCTCGGCTCGGGGTTCTCCGCGTTGACCACCTACGCCAATCTGGTGGTGTTCGACGAGAACCGCTTCACTGAGGAGCTGGCGGGGATCTTCGACAACGAGAACGTGCACCGCCTGGTGGCGGCGTCGTTCACCGCCACCACCGTGGAGATGGCCGATTTGCCGGTCACCCCCGCCGGCGCCGCGGGGGCCGCCCAGACCATCGAGCAGGAGATTCCGGCGGTGGTGGCGGCACTGCTCACCGATGCGGGCAACGACCGCCTGCTCGAGCGAGCCGTGCGCCAAGCCCACGGAGACGTTCTGGCGACAGAGAGCGGCGCCGTGGCCGCGGGCTCGCCGGTTCGAAGCGTGCGAGTGGATCTGGGGCCGATCTTCAACCAGATGCTGAACGAGATCGCCGCCAATGAGGAGTTGGCTTTTCTCCGCGCCGCCGTGCCGCCGGCCGATGCCGGAGAGTTGACCGTTCTCCAACGCGCCGAGCCCGCAGACCGGTTCTGGGAGTTCCTCGGCCAACTCCAGGACCGGCGGTCTTCCACCATCACCCTGATACTGCTGTGCGGCATCGGGTCACTGCTGATCTCGCCCTCTCGCACCCGGGTGGTGTGGAGCATCGGCACCGGCATTGTGGCCATGGCTGGGATTCTGGGGGTGGGGATCTATGGCTCCCGGGCGCTGCTGGCCGTTCTGATCGACGACACCGACACCGTCCGGGTGGCCCAGTCGATCCACGAGGCTCTGCTCGGCGATCTGAGCGGCCGGCTCGTGGACATGGCCCTCATCGGCGTGCTGATGATTGTGGCCGGCGCAGCCCTGAGCTGGCTGTGGCGGCGATTCGGCCCCACCCCTCCTGAGGAGACGGCCGTCGCCCGCTCTGAGGCCCGACCGGTCGTCTGACGGCCGCTGCGGCCCCGAGCACCGTGGACGGCCCCCGATTCTTCGGCCTCTGATTGCCTGATCGGCTAAGCAAGGTTCCATGACAGCGCAGCTCTCGATCCAACTCCGCAATTTCGCCGCCTCCAACCCCGGACCAGGAGGCTGGCAGTCGGTGCTGGACTTAGCGAGAGCGGCTGATGACGCCGGGGTGGACAAGGTCGTGGTCAGCGACCATGTGGTGTTCGGAGAGAACCTTGAGGCCTACGGTCGGGCCGAGCTCGGCGGCATGGCGGGCGGTCGCCAGCCCACCGGCCCCGACGGCCACTGGCTGGAGCCGACAACCCTCCTCACCGCGGTCGGCGCCGTCACCAGCAATGTCCGGCTGGCCAACAACATCTTGCTGGCCGCCTTGCGTCGTCCGGTGATCCTGGCCAAACAGCTCGCCACACTCGACGTGCTCAGCGGAGGTCGGGTGGATTTGGGCGTGGGAGTGGGCTGGCAGGCCGAGGAGTACGAGGCCGCCGGTTTGGACTTTGCCGACCGGGGCCGCCAGCTCGACCACACGCTGGCGGTGTGCCAGGCCCTGTGGACGTCCTGCCCGGCCGATTTCAGCGACGACCGCCTCGAGTTCTCCCACATCCACATGCAGCCCCAGCCGGTGCAGCCCGGCGGCGTTCCCGTGTGGGTGAGCGGCACGCTCAACCCCCGGTCTATGCGCCGCCTAGCCCGATTCGGCGCCGGATGGATTCCCTGGGGCGACGACATGGGCGGCGACATGGCCGCCAACATCGCCCAAATGCGAGACATGGTGGCCCGCTACGACCGCGACCCGTCCGGCATCGGCGTGGTGGGCGCCCTGCCGGTGGTGCGCGCCGGCGACGGCATCGACATCGCCGCCACCATGGACGGCGTCGGCGCCTTAGCCGAGGCCGGCGTCACCGACTTCCGGGCCCACCTTGCCATCCCCACTGACCCCGCCGCCGCCCACGACCACCTCGCCGAAGTGGTAACCGCCTTCCGCCCCGCCGCCGGCGAGTAGCGGTGAATCCGGCGGTCTTGACGGGGGGGATGTATATACGTACAATTTGGTAAAAGAAAATCAGCGTGCGATGGCCGTGCGATGGCTTCGTAGGGGTTGTTGTGCGCGTGGCTAATTGAAAGGAACCACAATGAGTAAAAATTTGAATGTTATTTACGGTGGAATTGACGACGAGATTGACGGTACTGACGAAGCCGACGGGATTTATGCCGGTGTCGGCAACGACTGGGTGTTCGGCCACGGCGGCGATGACGAGATTCAGGGCGCTGATGGTGAGGACGTTCTGTACGGCGGCGGCGGCGGCGACACCTTGGACGGCGGCGAGGATAACGACCGGCTCTACGGCGGCGACGGCGACGACGTGCTGTACGGCGGCGGCGACTCGCATTACGCTGCGACCGACACCAACGACGACCGGCTCTCCGGCGGAGCGGGCAATGACCGGTTGTACGGCCAGAGCGGCCACGACTTCCTCGACGGCGGCACCGGGAACGACACGCTCTACGGCGGTACTGGCAAAGACCGGCTCGAAGGCGGCGAGGGCGACGACACCTTGGACGGCGGCACGCACGACGACACCTTGGACG
>JAPOSH010000108.1:0-1419 GCA_026709815.1 bacterium
CGAGGACGAGGAGTCGTTCGTCGATGCCCTCACTGTGGGCCTGACCCGCGAGGGTTTCACGGTGAACGTGGCTCGTGACGGCAAGGAAGCCCTTGATTTCTTCAACGCCTATTCGCCCGACATCGTGCTGCTCGACGTGATGCTGCCCTTGGTTTCGGGGGTCGACGTCTGCCGTCAGATCCGGACTCGATCCCAGGTGCCCATCATCATGGTGACTGCCAAGGGCGAGGAGATCGATGCGGTGATCGGGCTGGAGGTGGGCGCCGACGACTATGTGACTAAGCCCTACCGCCTGCGCGAGCTGATCTCCCGCATGCGCTCGCTGTTGCGCCGAGCCCGATGGGTGGCTGAAAGCGAGGCATTCCGGGGGGATGCCATCGAGGTGGGCGATGTGGCGGTGGACCCTGAGCGCCATGAAGTGGTCGTGCGGGGCCAGCCGATCGACCTGCCGCTCAAAGAGTTCGACTTATTGGAGTTGTTGCTGGCCAACGCGGGCCGGGTGCTGACCCGGGACGCGCTCATCGACCAGGTGTGGGGCAGCGACTACGTGGGCGACACCAAGACGCTCGACGTCCACATCAAGCGGCTTCGGTCCAAGATCGAAGACGACCCCTCCAATCCCCGCCGCATCGTGACCATCCGCGGTTTGGGCTACAAGTACGCCACCGGCTTTCCGTCAGAGACCGCCCCGCCCCGCCCCCCGCCGTAGTCTCTGCGGTGTGATCAACACCCACTTCTTGCGGCTGGTCAGGGTCCATGCCCTCGGGGCCGCGGGGGATGCCATGATCACGGTGGCGCTGGCGGGGTCGCTCTTCTTCTCCATCGACCCCAGCGCCGCCCGGCTCCGCGTGGCCCTCTACCTGCTGTTGACCATGGCCCCGTTCGCAGTGGTCGGACCGCTCATCGGGCCGGCTCTGGACCGCTTCCGGGGCGGGCGGCGCCCCATGCTGTTGGCCATCAATGCCGGGCGGGCGTTCTTCGCCTTCTTGATGATCTCCAATATGGACTCGCTGCTGCTGTTCCCCCTCTCTTTCGCCGTGCTGATCCTCCAAAAGAGCTATGGGGTGGCCAAAGCCTCCATGGTGCCGCTCCTCTTGCGCGATGAGCAGCAGTTCGTCGGGGGGAATGCCCGACTGGCCCTGGTGGGAAGCGTTTGCGGCTTTCTCGGGGCCGGTCCGGCGCTGCTGGCCGCCTGGCTGGGCGGGCCGCCGTGGGCGGTGGGCATGGCCATGGTGGTGTACATCCTGGGCGCGGTGTCCTGCCTGTCGCTGCCTGCGGCCCGGATGGCGCCTCGACCAGAAGCAGACCATCGGTCGCCCACGCTGCGCAGCGTGGGCGTTCGCCGGGCGGGCCCGCCCCCCGGCCGGTTGGGGGGCAGCGTCGGGGGCGAGCGATTTCTGGCCGCGGGCGCACGGCGGG
>JAPOSH010000108.1:1429-10643 GCA_026709815.1 bacterium
GTGTTGAGGGGAATCGTCGGGTTCACGTATTTACTGGCCGCGTTAGCTCTGAGGGGCGGGGCCGACGATGTGAACCTCTCCGGCGTGGGCAAGGCATTCGGCGCCGGTATCCGCCACGCTCTCCAGGGGGATGTGGCTTCCGATGCCAGTCCGGCGTGGAAGCTGGGCCTGGTGGCTGCGGCCTTGGTCTGCGGCTTCTTGGCCGGCTCGCTTCTGGCGCCCCAGCTGCGGAATCGGATTCGCGAGGAGGTGATCATCGCCGCCGCGCTGGTCGTCCTGTTCATCATCGGCCTGCTGGCCGCCTGGGGAGGGCGCTATGGGTCCACACTGCTTCTCGCTCTGGGGGTGGGGGTGACCGCAAGCTGCGGCAAGCTCTCGTTCGACTCCATCGTGCAGCGAGACGAGCCGGGTGCCGACCATGGCCGCTCCTTCGCCGTCTTCGAGACCCATTTTCAGATCTTCTGGGTGTTGGGCGCTCTGGTTCCCGTGGCCGTCCCGATTTCCGCCCGCATCGGCTTCGCCCTCGTTGCCGCCGCCGCGGCCGCTGCTGTTGCGTTGTTCTGGTTGGGGCGAACGCCTAGTGGGGCAGATCGATCCGGGCCAGCCACAAGCCGGGAGCGTCAACCTCAGCCGGGGTAGGCAGCTCGCGCGCCGAATGCCAGAGCCGGGCCAGCCCGGCGGCGCCCGCCCGCTCCACCACGCCGCGGGCGAAGGCTGATCCCCGGTCGTAATGCTCTTGGCCGAGCTCGAGGCCGAGCATCTTCTCAATGAAGCGGTCGGAGGCGTTGGCGGTGACCCGTCGCCGCCTGAGCGCCTCGCTCAGGCGCTGGTAGGAGCTGATGAGCCCGTGTCCGATGCTGTCCATGGTCCAATCCACATAGCCGGCGATCACCGCGACCAAGGCGGTGAGCTGGGGCAGCAGGCGACGCTGGGCCGGCGATTGGATCGCCCCCAGGATGATCTCGGGGTCGCCCAGCACCGACTGGAGACTGCTCAGCGAATCAGGGTCGGCCAGGTCCAGTTCGCCCAATCGGCTCTCCAGCGCTGCAGGGCTGGCCTCGAATCCCCGGACGTAATCGCCCAGCAGCTCGTCGAGGCGGGCGCGGACATGGGGGATGGACAGCACGGCATGATGGGTCAGCTCGCTCAGGCACACCCAGAGCCGGAGGTCGGATCGGTCCAAGCTCCACTCAGCAGCCAACGCGTCGATGTTGGCGGGCACCACCATCAGCTGCGAGCCGTCGCGGGGAATGGGCAGGTCGTACTGGCCCAGGCTTCGGCGGGCGAGATTTCCCACCATGCTTCCGGCCGTCATGCTCAACATGGCCGGGCCGATCATCTTCATGAGCTGGCCGAACATGGCTTGGACCGAGTCGGAGAAGGCGTCTTCGGCCTCAGCCCGGCTCGACAGGCTGCCGATTGGCTCCAGCAGCTCCTGGTATGCGCCGATGGTGGCGACAGCCCATTGCGATCGGGTCACCGCGGTGACCGCTGCGGCTTGGCCGCGGCGGGTGGTCGACAGGCCGGTGGAGTTGGCCACCTGGAGCTCGGCCACCCGGCCCAGCTCCTCGAGAGCGAGCCGGTCGACGGGGTCGACGTTGGGCTCGGACTGGCCTTCAGCAGCCACTGCCGTCGCCACCTGGCGTGCCGTCTCCCAAGTGGATGCGGCCTGTTGTGAGAAGAGCTGGCCCAGATCGCCGAAAATGGGCATTCCCTTGAAGGGGTTGAAATCTTCGGGAGAGTCGGCTTCGCTCACGTCCTGATGCTACCGGCCCCCGATGCTGCGGCCAGAAGAGCTGGCCCAGATCGCCGAAAATGGCCTGGGCTGCGGACTGGCGGGATTTCCCTGTGATCTGGATCGCGGTGGACCCGCAAACGAGCACCGCGCTTACAATAATTTCGTGAACCCGCCGGAGGTCTCAGAGACGTGGATCGGGCTGAGTCAGGTTCCTCTGCCCGTCGGCCGGGTGCTCGATTGGGTCGGCCGACCAGATTGCGGTGGCGTCGTCTTGTTCAGCGGCACTGCCCGCGACCACTCAGAAGGGCGCCCGGGGGTGGTCATGCTTGAGTACGAGGCCTACGAGGAGCAGGTGGCCCCCCGTTTGGAGGCGTTGGCCGCCGAGGCCCGGATTCGCTGGCCGGACATCGGCCGGGTGGCTTTGCTGCACCGGGTCGGCCCAGTGGAGATCGGCGATTCGGCGGTGGTGGCGGCCGTCTCGGCCCCCCATCGTGAAGAGGCCTTCGCCGCGGCCCGGTTCTGCATCGACGGTCTGAAGACCACCGTTCCCATCTGGAAAAAGGAGGCGTGGCAAGGCGGCGAGAGCTGGGGCTTGGAAGCCCAGCACATCTCCGATGCCGCGGCTTTCGGTGCTGAGGGCTGATCCATGGCTCGAGACCTGGCGATAGATCTTGGCACCGCCAACACGCTGATCTACGCCCGCGGCCAGGGGATCATTTTGAATGAGCCCACGGTGATCGCGTTGAACCGCAAGACCAACGATGTGCTGGCCATGGGACGGGAGGCATGGCAGATGATCGGCCGCACCCCGGCCCACATTGTGGCCGTGCGCCCGCTGCGCAAGGGGGCGATCACCGACTTCGAGGTGACCCAGCGCATGATACGCCTGCTGCTCGTAGACGCCGGGATCAACCGCTTCAGCCGGCCGAAGGTGGTCATCTGCGTGCCTTCTGCCATTACCGCAGTGGAGCGGCGGGCGGTGATCGAGGCTTCTCGACGGGCTGGAGCGGCCGAAACCAGGCTCATCGAACAGCCTCTCGCCGCGGCCATCGGGGCTTCGCTGCCCATCCATGAACCGGTTGGCAACATGGTGGTGGACATCGGCGGCGGGACCAGTGAGACCGCGTTGATCTCTATGGGCGGGATTATCTCGCTGAAGGCCATCCGAATGGGCTCATTCGACATCGACACCGCCATCCAGGCTTATGTCCGCCGCGAGTTCGGGATCGCCATCGGCGAGCGCACCGCCGAAGAGGTGAAGATCACCATCGGATCGGCCGCCTACGTTCCCGGTGAGTGCAGTGCCGAGGTTCGAGGCCGCAATCTCATGAACGGGCTGCCGGAGACCATTGTGCTTTCGCCCTTCGAGGCGCGCGCCGCCGTGGCCGATGTGGTCTCCGCGATCGTCGACTCGGTGGTGTCGTGCTTGGTGGAGGCCCCACCCGAGCTGTCCCAAGACGTGATCACCCATGGCATCCACCTAGTGGGAGGCGGTTCGCTGTTGCGGGGTCTGGCCGATCGGCTCTCCGAAGCTGCCGAGGTGCCCGTCTCGCTGGTGGATGCTCCTTTGGAATCTGTGGTTATGGGCGCGGGCCGTTGCCTGGAATCCTTCGAGGACGTACAGGCCATGTTCATGCAGTGACTTGACTGGCTCGGCCGGTTAATCGGGGCCGGCCAGCAATTCAGCTGCGTCCCTGGTCTGCCAGTCCCGGTCCTGAGATGCCCGTCGAAGAGCGGCGTCCACTTCAGGGCCTTCAAAGGGCGCCAGCGCCAGCACCGCTCGGCGACGCACGGCCACGCGGTCGGTGGTCGCGGCCAGGATGGCAGCCAGCCCGTCGGGATGGCCGATGGCGCCCAAAGCGGCGACCGCCGCCTCCCGCACCAGAGGGTTCGGGTGCTCGCCGGCCAACTCCCCCAGTCGGGTGACAGCGCCGAACTCCTCTGCCTCCCGCTCGCCGCAGGCCCAGGCGGCTGCCTCCACCACGTCGTCGCTGGGATCGTCCAGCAAATGAAAAGGCGAAACCCCGATCCGTCCGACGGTCAAGGCCGCGGCCCGAATTCTCACCTTGGGCGACGGATCGTGCAGCGCTTCTCGCAATTCCTCATCACGCAGCGCGCCCATCCGGTCCAAGGCGCCGAGGGCCGAGGCCCGCACCCGGGGGTCGGCGTGGCCAAAAGCCGCCTCGGCGGTGGCTGCATCCCCGACATGTCCGGCGATCACCGCATCGCGTCGCGAGCGTCCCCGGGGGCGCGAGAAATCCCCCGCGGGTTCATTCACACCAGCGTTTCCAGCACGATCGTGAAGCCGATGAAGAACAGCCCCACCAACATGGTCAGGCCCGCACCCATCAGCAGCACCACGAAGAGCAGTCCGGCGCCGGCCCGAAATCGCTGCCACCATCGAAACCGGGCGCCGTCGCCGTAGTCGGCCCGATAGTGGCCCAGCACGTCTCGCTCGGCCCTTGCCCTCCGCCACGCCTGCCACCGCATCCTGGCCGCATTGGACTGCCCGCCACCCGAGCTCTGCCCGCGTATTTCCCACCTGTCTCGTGGCGTTGTGGAAGTATCGTCGGGGCGGGTAGCCCGAATGCGCGACCAGTCGACCACAGGATCATTGAGAATAGCTCCACCGGCCCGGCACCGGGCGCCGCGGCGATGAGCGGCAACGCTTCGCCTGAGGTTGCAGGATCCATTCCGTCTGCTGGGGCATCATGGTGGCGGCGCAACGCGGCCTGGCTGATCCTGTCGGGAGTGGTGATCCTCCTGCTGGCGGTGACCTCGATTGTGTTCGCCTTGTGGCGTACAGACCAGGTGGCGGTTCGCCCCGGCTCGGTGGAGGACGTGGCGTCGCGGGTCACCGTTTCTGGCGTCGCGGTCTACCCTCCGGACAGCCAGATCGCCCTCGTGACCGTGCTGGTCAGCCAAAGGTTGAACATCTGGCAGCGAATCGGCGCTGCGTTCGAGTCGGGAGTCGACATCGAACCCGAGCGGACCTTCACCGGCGACGCCACTCGCCAAGAGCTTCGCAGGCTCAACGACCTGAGAATGGAGACTTCCCAGCACACCGCCATCGTGGTGGCGCTGGAACATCTTGGTTATGAGATCCCCCGCCACGCCTCAGGCGTCATCGTGGTCCAAGCCATATCCGGATCTTCTGCCGCCGAGGTCTTGGAGCGGGGCGACGTGATCGTGGGCATGGATGGCGTGCCTGTCACGGGATTGGAGGACTTGGCCGACGTGCTGGCCACGCGTCGCGCCGGTCAGGTGGTGAATTTGCGAATAGAGCGAGACGGAGGCGGTGCTGATGAGATGGTGGAAGTGGAGTTGCTGGCGTCCTCTGACGGCGCCGATCGGGTGCTGATCGGCATTGAGGCGCGCGAGCGAACCGACGTAGGCGACCTGCCGGTGGACATTGACATCGACAGCGGTGCCATCGGGGGCCCGTCGGCCGGATTGGCCCTCGCTCTCGGAATCATCGATCTCATGACACCCGGAGAGCTGACCGATGGGCACCGGGTGGCGGCCACCGGCACGATCTCCTTCAACGGGGCGGTGGGCGCCGTCGGCGAAGTCGACCAGAAGGCCATCGCCGCGCAAAAAGCCGGCGTCGACCTGTTCCTGGTCCCCACGGCCAACCTCCAAGACGCCCTTTCTCACGTCAGCGGCGATATGAGGGTGGTGGGGGTTGACAGCCTTCAGGAAGCATTGGAGGCCATAGCCGGGGGCTATGCTCTCGGCGATGGCCGAGACCGTCGTCGCTGAGACCCCTTTTGATCGAATGGATCCCGAGCAGGTGTCCGGCCAGGTTTTCGCCTTGACCCGCAAGGGTTTCGACCAGAGACAAGTCCAGGCCTACCTGGTGTCGTTGGGCAATCAGATCAAGGCCGGCCAGCAGCAAATCCGAGACCTTCGAGAGCAGGTGGCCCAAGCCGACGCCCTTCCCGCCGCTGCGGCTGACTTCAGTTCGGATGGGGTCAGGCTGCTTGTCAGCGATGTGGAGGCTTCTCGGCGGCAGACCCAGGCTCAAGCGGGCGAGACGGCCACTCAAGCCCGTCGGCTGGCCGAGGAGCTCCAGACCACAGTCGGGGAGTTGCGAGGCCACCAGGATGTCGCAGAAATCGCCGGGCTCTTAGAGCAAGCCTGCGAGCAGGCCCAGTCGGTGGCGGGTCTGCTGGAAGATGTCCGAAGCCAGGCGGAGGCCGAGGTGGAGCACGGACGAGCTCAAGGACGAGAGATAGTGGAGAAGGCCAAGGCCCTGCGCCTGACCGTGCTGCGGGACATGGCCCGCCGGCGCCAGACCGCTCGAGCGCAGGTTGAGAGGCTGCGGGCCGGGCGCGACAAGCTCATGTCCACTCTCGGCGAGGCTCGCGATGCCATCGACCAGTCGATGGCATCGGCCAGGCTCTCGCTGGCTGAGGCCAAGGTCCAGGCGGACGCCGCCGCCCGCCGGGTTGAAGAAGAGGCAGAGCCCACCGATTTGGTCTTGCTCTCGGAACTCGACGATGCCGAGGAGCTGGGGATGATCCCCGCTGATCCCGCGGCCGTCGAATCCCGGGAAAAAGTTTGGGGACGAGACGACGGAGAAGCCCGAGGGCAATTCGATGAGGGGGTGACGCCGCTGCCTGGCGCGGCGCGCGATCCGGTGGAGGCCGCAGGCGAGCATCCCGTGCTGGCCGGCGCGGGCGAGGAGCGCGAGGTGGAGGCCATATTCGCCCGCCTCCGCTCCCAGGGCGGTGTCGAAGCTCCCGCCGCCAACGACTAGTCTTCACCCGGTATGCGCAACCCCCGAGATGTGTTCAGGCCGCGTCCGGCATCTCGGCCGCGCTTTTCCCGCCGGTCCAAGATCATCGCCGGGCTGATCCTGCTGGTCTTGTTGGCCGGGATCCTGTCGCTGCGGGGCATGGCCCGAATGTGGACCGACTACCTCTGGTTCAGCTCCCTGGGTCACGGGGATGTCTGGACCGAGATGCTGGTCTACCGGGTGGTCTTGTCGGTCATCTTCATCGCCGTCTTCTTCGCGCTGTTGTACTCCAACCTGCTCATCGCCGACCGTCTCGCGCCCGCCACCCGCCCGCCCGGGCCTGAAGAGGAGCTGCTCAGCAGCTACCACGATGCCATAGGCCATCGCCGACGGCTGGTCAGCGTGGTGGTGGCCGGGTTGTTCGCCCTGATTGTGGGGGGCGGCACCGGCGGGGAATGGCAGAAGGCCATGCTGTTCTTCAACAGCGTGGATTTCGGCATCCAAGACGAGCAGTTCGGCTACGACATCGGTTTCTACGTGTTCCGCTTGCCGTTCATCCAGTTCCTGATCAGCTGGGTGTTCCGAGCGCTCATCATCGTGGCCGTCATCACCGCCATCGCCCATTATGTGAACGGCGGCATCCGAGTGCAGACCACCGGACAGCGGGTGACGCCCCAGGTGAAGGTCCACTTGTCGGTGCTTTTGGCCTTGATCGCCCTGGTTCGGGCCGTGGGCTACTGGTACGACCGTTTCGGGCTCAACTTCTCCTCCCGGGGGCCGGTGGACGGAGCCAGTTTCACCGATGTCAACGCCCAGCTGCCCGCACTCAACCTGCTGCTGTTGATCTCGGTGCTGTCCGCGGTGCTTTTGATCATCAACATCTGGCAGCGGGGCTGGGTGTTGCCGGTGACCGCGGTGGGCTTGTGGATAGTGGTTGCCATCGTCATGGGAGCGATCTATCCGGCCATCATCCAGCGGTTCCGCGCCGAACCGGAGGAGTCCAAGAAAGAGGCCGTTTACATCGAGCGCAACATCAAGGCCACCCGCCAAGCATTGGGCCTCGACAACGTGATCACCAGAGACGACTTCAGGCCGGACACCCAGCTTGCCGCCGAGGAGCTCGCCGCCAACCCCAGCGTGCGCAACATCCGATTGCTGGACCCCGACATCGTGCCCAATGCCTTCCAGGTGGAGCAGTCGGAGCGCACCTTCTACAGCTTCGGCGGGGAAGTGGACGTGGATCGGTATGAGATCGACGGTCAGACCACCCAGGTGGTGATCGGCGCCCGGCAGCTCAACGTGGCCGACATCCCCCAGCAGTCCTGGGAGGGGCGCCACGTCCAATACACGCACGGCTACGGGGTGGCGGTGGCCCCGGTCAACTCGGTGACCACCCAGGGCTCGCCGGACTTCGTGGTGGGAGACGTGCCGGTCGAAGCCAGCGACGATTTCGAGTTGACGCAGCCCCAGCTTTATATCGGCGAGAACCTGACCGGCTATGCCATCGTCGGGGCCACGATTCCCGAGGTGGACTACACCGAGGCCAACACCACCGTCGCATTCGAATATGACGGTGACGACGGGGTGGGAATCGGAAGCTTTTTCCGCCAGGCCGCCTTCGCGCTGCGCTTCGGCGACATCAACCCGTTGATATCTGGTTTTGTGGACGGCGACTCCAAGATCATCTTCAATCGGGATCTGCGCCTGCGGGTGCAGAACCTCGCGCCGTTCTTGGAGCTAGACGCCGATCCCTATCCCGTGGTGTCCGAGGGCCGGGTGTTCTACATCGTCGACGCCTACACCACCAGCGACCGCTATCCCTACGGCCAGAAGCCCGATGTGAGCGACCTGCCGGCGGGCAGCGGGCTGGACAAGAGCTTCAACTACGTCCGCAACTCGGTCAAAGTGGTGGTGGACGCCTTCCACGGCACCACCACGTTCTATGTGATCGATCCCGACGATCCCATCATTCAAGCCTGGCGCAAGGTCTTCCCCGGGCTGTTCGAGGACTTCGAGCAGATGCCCGCAAGCCTCCAGGGCCATCTGCGCTATCCCGAAGACCTCTTCCGGGTGCAGACCACCATGTGGGCCCGCTACTTCATCGATGATCCCGAGACCTTCTACGCCAACTCGGTGACGTGGGCGGTGGCCCAGGATCCCGGCACCCGCATCACCGCTAGGACGCTCCTTGACGAGGTGGCCGATGCGATTGCCGCCGAGGAAACGGCCACCGCCGCCGCCACCCGCCAGTTGGAACGCAGAATCAGGCCCTTCTACCAGCTGCTCCAGCTCCCCGGAGAAGACGATCTGGACTTCGTGATCTTCCGCACCTTCGTGCCCGTGTCCGGGGCGGGCGATGACGAGGACGAGCGCAAGGAGCTGACCGCGTTCATCGCCGCCAAGAGCGACATCGACGAGTACGGGGAGCTGGTGGTGTACACCGTGCCCGACACCAGCATTCCCGGCCCGAGCATTGTGGACGCCAAGATCCAGGCCGACACGGAGATCGCCGACGCCTTCACCCAGCTCAATCAGCAGGGATCCACAGTGCTTCAGGGCAATCTGCTGATGATTCCGGTGGGCGACTCTTTGCTGTTCGTGCGTCCGGTGTACGTCCAGGCCACCGGAGACACCGAGCTGCCCCAGGTGAAGCAGGTGATTGCCGGCATCGGCAACGACGACGACTTCGTGCTCCGCATCCGCCCGACGTTGGAAGAAGCTCTGGCCGCTCTTTC
>JAPOSH010000066.1 GCA_026709815.1 bacterium
GCCCGCACCGAGGGCACGGCCAGGGGCCCTTCCTCCGAGCCCTAGGCACCCTCCCTCTCATTGAGATTCACGAGGGCCATTTTGTCACCCGGCGCACCCGGATGGCTCTCGTGAATCCGCTCGAGCATGGTTCTCAAACAGTTGAAGTCTGGAAGACCGAGGAAAAAGGCTCCGATGTCAACATAGCTACATATCTCCTCCTAGACGCTTTTCAGCACCGTTGCGATACCGCAGTGGTCATCAGCAACGACTCTGATCTCGTCGAACCCATCCGGGTCGCTCAGTCCGAGGCTGGAATCAAGGTGGGGATCATCAATCCCCACAAGCCGAAGTTCCGATCCCGCCGACTCCAGGGGACGTTCTTTAAACAGCTTCGACACAGCGTGCTTGCCCATGTGCAACTCCCATCCACCATCCAGACAGATCGAGGGGTGATCCGGAAACCAAGTACATGGTAGGAAAACGCAAGGGCTCGCCGAAGCGAGCCCTGCACCCAGCCACCGAGGCGACTGGGGGAATGCGCCCAGTATAGCTACACGAGTGTCATAAGCCTCAAGCTGCTCTAGATGATTTCAATCGGCAGCGAAACGGAAAACGCGGTATCGTGTAGTGGAACGGTTCCGTTATGCGGCACGAGGTCTGTAGCGGCCGCTTCCACAGAGCAATCACGGAGTCCTCGGCATGCGAATTCTCTTTGCTGACAGCCTGGCAGAGAGCGCGGTCGGGCGGTTGCGGGCCGGCGGGAACGAGTGCGTGGCAGACCACTCGCTGACCGCGGAGAGCCTGCCTGATCGCATCGCCGGATTCGACGTGCTAGTGGTGCGCAGCACCAAGGTCACCGCCGCCGCCCTTGAGGCCGCCGACCGACTCGGCCTGGTGGTGAGGGCCGGGGCGGGAACCAACACCATCGCCGTCGGCCGTGCTGCTGAACTCGGGATTTTCGTGTGCAACGTGCCGGGCCGCAATGCCATCGCGGTGGCCGAGCTGGCCATCGGCTTGATGTTCGCCGTCGACCGCCACATCGCCCCCGCCACCGCCGATCTTCGATCGGGAGACTGGAACAAGCAGACCTACAGCCAGGCCAGAGGCTTGTTCGGCGCCACGCTGGGGATCATCGGCATGGGCGCTATCGGCCTCGAGGTGGCCCAGCGAGCCAGCGCCTGCGGACTTCGGGTTCTCACCGAGGCCCGTGCGGGCCGCACCCGCGAGACATGCCGTCGCATGGCCGAGATCGGGGTGGAGGAGGCGCCTGATCGGGCGGCGCTGCTCGCGGCCAGCGACATCGTGTCGGTGCACGTGCCAAGCGGCGAGGACACCGTCGCCATGGTGGACGCCGAGTTCTTGGCCGCCATGAAACCCGACGCGGTGCTCATCAACACCAGCCGGGGCGAGGTGGTGGACGAGGCCGCGCTGTTGGCCGCGCTGGACGCCACCGGCCTGCGAGCCGGGCTCGACGTGTTCGCCGACGAGCCGCCCGCCGGCGTCGGACGAATCCGCTCGGCGCTGGCTCGCCACCCGAAGGTGACGGCCACCCACCACGTCGGCGCCTCCACCGCCCAAGCCCAATCGGCGGTGGCAGAGGGCACTGTCGAGGTGATCGAGGCCTACCGCAACGGTGTGGTTTTGGACTGTGTCAACCTTGGGCAGGCGCCCAAACGCACGGCCACGCTGAGCGTCCGCCACCACGACCGGGTGGGGGTGCTGGCCTGTGTGCTGCAAGAACTGAGCCGAAGGCATTTGAACGTGGCCAACATGCAGAACCGGATCTTCTCCGGCTCGGAAGCAGCCGTGGCTGCCATCGAGGTCGCGGGAACCATCGACGACGAGCTGTTGGGTGTCCTCAGCGCCATCGACCATGTGATCTGCGTCTCGGTGCTCGACGCTCACACTGCGCCGGGCCCATGACCGGCCTCCGCCCCGCCACAGCCGACTCCGCACCGAGCGAGGCGCTGGTCGCCCCCTTCGCGGGCTGGCTGGTGCATCCCGACTGGTCAGCGCAGGTCATCAGCCGGGCGTACGACAATCTCTCGCCTCAGCAGCGCCGGGCCCTGGTCGCAGCCAATCCGTACAGCTACATGAACGTCACCCGAAGCCGCGAGGATCTGTTCGACGACGCCGATGTCTCCCACAACCGCCTCGCCGCCGAGGGAGCGAAGGCTCTGACCCGGCTCCTCGACGCCAACGTGTTCACTCCGACGGGGCGACCGGCCCTGTATCTATACCGCCTGACCCACGAGCAGGGCATGCAGACCGGAGTGGTGTGCACGGTGCCGGTGCGGGGATTTGCCGATGGCCGAATCCGCATCCACGAGAACGTCCACGACGACCGAGCTGATCTGCTCACCGCTCACCTCACCGGGGTGGGCGCCACCTCCAGCCCGGTGGCCATGACGGTGCGAACGTCAGGGGGGCTGAGAAGCGAACTGCACCAGATCACCGCGGCCGCACCGGCCGATCTGGAGTTCGGATCCACCGCAGTGCGCCACCATATCTGGACCGTTCCCGATGACCGCACCGATGCCGTGGTCGCGGCTCTGAGCGCCAACGTGCTGTATGTGACCGACGGCCATCACCGCTCGGCCGCCGCGGTGCGAGCCCTGGCCGCTGAACCGGACGATCCGACCTTGGCCCGGACCATGGCCGTGGTGTTTCCCGACGACCAGCTCCATGTGCAGGCATTCCACCGGTTGGCCGCAGACCGACGAGAACGCAGCACCGAGGACTGCTTCGCCGCGCTGGCGGAGGCCGGCGAGGTGACGTCGGTTTCCTCTTCGGCGCAAGCCCGCCCTTTGAGAAGGGGCATGGTCGGCTTGTACCTAGGAGGCTCTTGGCATCAAATGGAGTTGCCCCCCGCTGTCGGCCACGGCGCGGTGAACGGCCTCGATGTGGAGCGGTTGCGCCGATCCATACTCGACCCGGTGCTGGAAGCCGACGAGCTCGGCCGCCCGGGAGCGATTGATTATCTTCCCGCATCACTCGGGTTCGACGAGCTGGCCCGCCGGTGCGATGCGGAGAACCGGGTGGGGTTCGCGCTCCATCCGATGACCGTGAGCGAGCTGATGGCGGTGGCCGACGAGGGTGGGCTGATGCCTCCGAAGTCGAGCTTCTTCTCCCCCAAGCCCCGCTCCGGCGTGTTCTTGCGGGTGCTGGGTCGGGGTGCCACTGCCCACCTGCCCGCCTCCTAACTGTGCCGTCCGGCTATCCCTCCTCCACTGGAATCCGCCGGGAACCGGGCGGCGGCACGGGAGGCTGCTTGTTGATGAGGTGGGTGGCGGCCGACTCGAAATAGTCCACCATGGCGGTGTGGATGTCATCGCCTAGTCCTGCCCCGGCCAGTGCAGTCCGCATGTGATGTATCCAGGCGTCCCGCTCGGCCACGCCGATCTGGAACGGGGCGTGGCGCATTCGCAACCGAGGATGGCCCCGCTCGGCGCTGTAGAGGGGCGGCCCGCCCCAGTATTGGGCCAAGAACCCGGCCAGATGATCCTTCGCGGCGCCCAGTTCATCGGGATACATGGGGCGCAGCACCGGGTCGGCGGACACTCCGTCGTAAAAGCGCTCGACGAGCTGATCGAAGAACTGCTGTCCTCCCACCGCCTCGTACACCGACTGCTCCACCCGCCTAGCGTATTGCCCCATGTCTGCGGTCATCTTCCTAAGGCACGCGAAATCCGACTGGCATGCAGGAAGCTCCACCGACATCGAGCGGCCGCTGAACAAGCGGGGCCGACAAGCAGCCGCGGCCGTGGGCAGGTTTTTGGCCGAGGCCGGCTGCGTCCCCGATCTGGTGCTGTGCTCGCCCGCCGCCCGAACCCGCCAAACCCTGGAGCTGGCCATGCAAGCAGGGAGCTGGACCAGTCCAGCAGAGACCGCTGACGACCTCTACTACGGCTCGGTCAGCCACATGATCGCCTTGGCCTCCCAGCGGCGGGCACCGGTCACCATGCTGGTCGGGCACGAACCGACCACTTCGGCAGCCATCGGGCGGCTGACCGGCGCCGCCCTGAGGATGCCCACCGCAGCGCTGGCCCAGGTCACCCTCAACCCCGACAACTCCGGCCAGCTCGACTGGCTGATCCCCCCGCGGCTGTTGACCGACCGCTAGCCGTCCTCGCCTGCAGCCGGCTCCAGCGCAGCTTCGGCCTCCACCAACTCGGCCGCAGCCACTGACCGGGGATACGCCTCAACCGAGTCGGCCGATTCGATCTGCTTGACCCCCGATGCCACTCCCCAGTCTTCAAACTTGCGAGCCCGTGGCAGTACCCGGCCCTCGAGCGAGCCGATGCTCTTGTTGTACGCCTCCACCGCCCGCTTCAAGCCCTTGCCCACACCGTCGACATGACCGGCGTAGGTCTTCAGGCTGGCGTACAGGTCCGCCGCCCCGTCGGCGATCTTTTGGGCATTCTCTTGGAGATCCTGTTGCTGCCATGCCACGGCCACCGTGCGCAAGAACGCCAGCAGCAAGCCGGGAGTCGCGATCAGCACCCGGTGCTTTTGCCAGGCCTCCTCCCACAGCGTGGGCTTCACGTCCATGGCCGTGTCCAGGATCGGATCGGCGGGAACGAACATCACCACGAAGTCGGGAGACCCCTTCACCGCATCGGCATAGTCACGGTCCCCCAGGGTTTTGACGTGGCCCATGAGCGAGCTGGCATGGCTGTCCAGCAGATTGTCCCGCTCCCGCTCATCGTCGGCTTGATGAGCATCTAGATAGGAACTGAGAGGAGTCTTGGCGTCGATCACCACTTCAAGGCCGCCGGGAATGTGGACCACCGCATCGGGCCGACCCCGACCCTCGCCCAAAGCGACGGTGTCCTGCTCGATGAAATCGATCCGCGCCGTCATCCCCGACAATTCCAAGATGTTGCGGAGTTGTTGCTCTCCCCATTGGCCCCGCATCTGCGGAGATCGCAAAGCCTCGCTGAGGGTGGTGGTGGTGTCACGAAGCAGCCCCATTTGGGTTCGCAAGCCCCCGTATGCCTCCTTGCGATCCTTCTCCATCTCAACGACCTGCTTCTCGAACTTGGCCAAGTTCTCCCCCACCGGCTTCACCAGCTCGTGGATTGCCTTCTGGCGCTTCTCCAAATCGGCATCGCTGAGCTTCTGCTGATCCTCGAACTGTGCTTTGGCCTGTTTGAGAAACGCCTCGCTGTTGGCCTTGGTCACATCGTCGGCAATGCCCTTGAACTGGGTCTCCAATTGCTTCTGGGCACTGGTCAGCACCTCGATACGAGCACCGTGGTCTGCTTTGACCTGGACCAGCTCCCGGCGAGCATCCTCCCGTTCGACCCGGACTTCCTCTAACTCTGCTCTGGCCCTGTCGCGCTCGCTCAAGACCTCTGCGAGCCGCCGGTCGCGCTCTTGCAGTTGGGCTTCTAGCTGCGCCGCCCGCGTCCGCTGGTCTTCGGCCCCGACCCCGCGGCCCAGCCGGCGCTCCCGCAGAACGACGACGGCGAGGGCGACCACCAGGATCACAACGGCTATGACGAGAATCATCTCCACAGGGCCGCAGCCTAGGAACCCCCAGTGACAGTTTCCGGCCCACCCCTGGAGCAGCGGCGATGCCGAGCAGGACACGGGCGATCATTTCTGCGACTCACCGCTAACCTGCACCCCGGCAGCGAGGGAGGTTCCCATGACCCAGATGAACGAGCTCGGCTTCTACACCCTGGCCGGGGCGCCGGAATCGCCTCGGGAGCTGATCGACGAGGTGCGCCAGGCCGAGGAGCTGGGCATCGGCAGCGTGTTCATCAGCGAGCGGTTCAACGTCAAAGAGGCCGCCACCCTGTCGGGAGCAGTCGGCGTGGCCGCCGAAACCATGGGGATCGCCACCGCGGCCACCAACCACCACACCCGCCATCCGGTGGTGACCGCGGCTTACGCCATGACCATGCACAAGCTCACCGGCGGGCGCTTCTGCCTCGGTCTGGGCCGGGGAGTCGACCGCCTGTCGCAGGCGCTCGGCCTGCACCCCATCACCACCGCTCAAATGGAGGACTTCGCGGGCGTCATGCGCCGGCTGTGGCAGGGCGAGGCCATCTTCAACCACGAGGGCCCCATCGGGAGCTACCCGGTGCTGACTCTTATGGGCGCCAGCAGCGAGCACATCCCCATGGCCCTCACTGCTTTCGGCCCCAACTCCCTGGCCCTGGGCGGGCGCTGCTTCGACGCGGTGGTGCTTCACACCTTCTTCACCGATGAGACCACCGCCCGGGTGGTGGGCGAGGTCAAACAGGCCGCGGAGAACGCCGGGCGCGACCCGGCCTCGGTGAAGGTGTGGTCGTGCTTCGCCACCATCGGCGACCATCTTCCCGAAGACGTCAGGCTCAAAAAGACGGTGGGCCGCATGGCCACCTACCTCCAGGGCTACCCCGAGCTCATGGCCCGCACCAACAACTGGGACCCCGCCGCGCTGGAGCGGTTTCTGGCCGACGACCTAGTGGCCGGCTTCCAAGGGGCCATCGATCAGACGGCCACCACCGAGCAGCTCGAGCACATCGCCGAACTCATACCCGACGAGTGGCTCGCCCCCGCCGCCACTGGCACCCCCGCCCAGTGTGTCGAGAAGATCCGGGGCCAGTTCGACCTCGGCTGCGACGGGGTCATCCTCCACGGGGCCAGCCCCACCCAACTCCAACCCATCGTCGAGGAATATTCTCGCACCCGCCCCGACAGCGCCTTCGGCCACCTCTCCGCCAACCCCGGCGGCTGAGGGCCTCTGCGGTATAGCGTCGCGGCGATGCAGGCCGTTGCGACCACTGCTGCCGGGATGCAGACGGAGAAGTTCACCGGTGGATCGGGAAATCCCCTGGCCTTCTTGCGCCACCCGAGTCCCAGGGGGGTGCGCCGATGACCGAGCCCCAGCCCCGGGTGTCCTACATCCACGCCGAGGACATGGACTTCGCCGAGGTCAAGAGCCAGCAGCATGCCGATGGGCGGCGGGTGTCGGTGTGGCTGAAGCTGCTGGAGCTGACCCCCGAGCGAGCGGTGTACCACACCCGCTACGACCCCGGCCTGGTGCTGGAGCGCCACGGCCACAACAGCGATCACTTCATCTTTATCATCGACGGGGAAGTCACCTTCGACGAGGAGGTATGCCGGCCCGGAACCCTCGTCAAGCTCCCCCACCTGGCCGCCTTCGGGCCCATCGAGGTGGGTGCCGAGGGCGCCGAGATCTTGGAGATCTATTTCGGCGACTCCCGCCCCGCCCCCGCCGACAAAGCCGAGTACGCCGCCATCCTCGAACAGCGGGGCATTACTGAACTTCCCCACCCCCCAGTAGACCTACCCGACTGGTTCGGCCCCAGGGCCGACTAAGGCGCTGCGCCGCCGCCAACCAACACCCTGCTCACCCAGAGAAGAGGCCGCGGGAAGACCGCGTGGGCCACAGGCCGCCCACAGTCAAGACAAAAGAGAATCCAAGGACCCTTCGTAGGGTGTAACCTCTTCTGGGGGTGGCTCAACAATAGTGACGGGCGCGCCATGATCAAAAAAGCGCGTTTCATAGGTCATTTCAATATCCCCAACCGCTTCTATCCAGTCACTGATAGTGGGATCAATGGCACCTGCAATCTGATCAAAATTCTTCAAAAACACAATATTTTGCAGGATATATCCTTCTTCGTTGATCCAAACGTCGAATTCAAAGTTAAGTTCATTGAAGATAGAAATCACTTCGTCACTGCTTATATCTTGAGCGGTAAAAAATGAGAGTGCACTGTCAAGCATTTCTTGCTGCTCTTCAGCACTGAGAGTCGCCAATATTTGCTCGAATGTGGATTCTCCGCTAATGCGAGTAGCGATTACACCGTCTACCTCTTCTCCATGGGAAACCACTGCATCCTCATCAACACCTAATAAAAAATTTAGTTGTTCTTTTGGGTCAAAGCCTTCAAAGTACTCTAGCTCTTCTTCAGCGACTTGATTTCTGGTGATGCTAACCCATTTAGTATCAGCAAATCTTCTCATATCTTCTTCGGGTAATGAAATGTAAATCTTATCATCTAAATGTCGTATTTCTAGGGCATAATCAAATAATTCGGACGGCAATCTCTCACCATCTATTGTGGTATCTGCCAGATCCATCGTGATCGAATTATCTCCATTAGCAGCTTGCAGGATGCTGGCAGGCTGGACGTATTCGCCAATGAAGGGCAAGCCAGTCAAACTTGTTACGTGGTCAGCCCGAAAAGAGGTCAGAGAACCTGTCTGTTCTGCTGCCGCTCGCACTAAATCCACTGGGTTGACCGCTTCGGGGTCCTCAACGGTTATCACGGCGTTGCCGTTGCTGGTATTGCCTTCACCACAGCCTGCAATAACAAGCCCGATACTAAGCAGCACCAGCAGCAATCGCTTCATGGCCAGCCTCCTCGCCTCAGCAACAGACGACAATAGCTCATAAGACGGTGAGCATCCCCCTTCGCCTGCCCCCGTAGGATGCCCTCATGGACCTTGTGAAGGCCTTGGACTACATCCGGGAGAACACCAACGCAGTGCTGGCCACTGCCCGACGGGACGGCAACCCCCAGATGTCGCCGGTGACCCTGGCCGTAGTGGACGACACGGTGGTGATGAGCACCCGCGAGACGGCTTACAAGACCAAGAACCTGCGCCGCGACCCCCGGTGCTGGCTGTGCGTGTTCCCCCGGAGTTTCTTCGGAGACTGGGTGCAGGTGCAGTGTCGCGCCGAGATCATCTCCGGCCCGGCCGCGCTGGAGCCTCTCGTCGGGTACTACCGCACGCTGCGGGGCGAGCATCCCGACTGGGACGAGTACCGCCAAGCGATGGTCACCGACCAGCGCTGCCTGGTGAAGTTCCACCTTCTGCGCGCCGGCCCCGACCGCTCGGGATAGCCACTGGGGATAACCGCTGGGGCAGGTGGACAGCGCCTGCCGAGACCTTCTTCTTCGATTCCGCAGACGAGATCCGCGAGCGAGGACAGAGTCTCTGTTTTTCTCGCTCTCAGCGAGTGGTCGGAGAGTTCAGTTTCTCAATACGGGGCTGTGCTGAGAGAGTCGGTAGGAGGTTGTGCCGGTGTCGGGGAACGGGTCGGGCGGGGCTTCGATCCGCTTTCGGCTGCAGGGGCCGCGGCGCACCTGCCAGTCGCAGTCATGAACAAGGTGGTGGCAGTCGGGACAAAGCTGGGCCAAGTTGGGCATGTCGGTGCGCCCCTCGTCTTGCCAATGCTGGATGTGATGGGCCTCGCACCGCTCCGAGGGGGCGATGCAACCGATGCAACCGCCGTCGCGGGCGGCGAGCATGATGCGCTGGGCCAGCGAAGCCGACCGCTGCGAACGGCCCAGCCACAGAGGCTGGCCCTCGGCGTCGGCGAAGGCGGTGTAAACGTCAGCGTTGTCGAGAAGCCGCTCCAGCACTTCGGGGGGCACCGGCTGCCCGTCGTCGAGGCGGGGAGGGCTGAGCTCGCCGGTGTCGGCATCGTACTGAGTAATCATCAGCAGCGAGGCCGGCGTTGCTCGCTGTAGGCCATCGCGGGTGATCAGCTGCACCAAGGCATCGGCATTCCGCTGCAGGTAGGTGACTTTGCTGTTCTCGCTCTCTTCTCGCCGGAACGCCTCGGCCATTGTGGCCCAAGCCAGGCTGACCCGCCGCCCCGCCATGTAGTCAAGATGGGCGAACAACTTCCAGGAGCCGTCGGGCTCTTGGGTGATTGATGCCCTGCGATCTTGACGCTGCTGTTGGTATTTGGAATAGCTCTGCTCTTCAACTGGTTCTCGGCGAAGCGCGTACCTCGACAACAAGTCCGCGGGAGCCTCCTTGGTGCAAGCCAATATGGCCTCCTCAGTGCGGTAGTCGGGCTTGCCCGCAACCCGCTCGATCACTCGAGCCTGGCTAGCGTTGATCTCCCCCGATGCCAGCGCGGCCAGAGTGGTGGGAAAACTCTCCGCCAATGACACCGCCAGCTTCACATCTGAGGCAGCCTTGCCCCCCGACTCCATTACACGCTCCCGCAACACGCTTGCCGCGGCCCGAGGAGTGCTCTGCCGGGCACGCTCAGCCAAAGCCTCAGCCAACAGCCCTTCAATCCGAGAGCGAGCCTTCCCGAGCTCCTCAATGCGGTCATCCAGTTCCTCGATCAACAGCGACTCAACATCCTTGCGAAACACGCACAAAGCAACCTCCGGCTCCACGCCAGAAACTTCGCCGCCAACCACGGTTTCAGTTCTGCCTAAACGAGTAAACTCCATGCCATACATACTACAGCACACCTGTGACAGTTACCCCCACATATCTACGCCACCCTAATTTCTTTTCGCCATTTTCCGCTATAAATCAGCTCAATCACTATGGCATCAGATTTCAAATGACGTGAGTTCAATAACCTCCTTGAATGCGCCTCAATGAAGGGGGCCTATTGATCTCTCTAGCCTTTGCCGGTTGCGGGAAGCTGTCCGCGCTCAATGAGGGCCGGGGGGTTAGACCCGGCAACACAACGGGGGGGCCGCAGACCATCGATGTGGGCGATCTGCGTTCAATGAGGGCCGGGGGGTTAGACCCGGCAACACCAGCAGGATCAACGACAGTGAGCCCAGTGACTTGGCCGTTCAATGAGGGCCTGGGGGTTAGACCCGGCAACACGTGATATATCCCGCACTGCGACGGAGTCAGCGAACAGC